>JBFKLX010000108.1:0-18380 GCA_041630155.1 Acidobacteriota bacterium | reverse complement strand
TCCCTGGGCTTTGGAGAGAACACCGTCCAGCTGGACGTGGACGGCGGAGGTTCGGTTTCGGTCAATCCCTACGACGAGACCGTCGTGGTATTTGGCGAGGCTCCCGAGCACGGTGCCGAGTCGGACCGCGAATGGGTGGCCGAACGGCTGGGGCAGGCCTTTCCCCACTGCCAAATCAACACCTACCAGCCGGGAGAGACGGAAGAACCACCCAAGAAAAAGCCAGTGCGGGCGGTCAAGGCGGCTGAAATGGCCGACGACGACTCCTCCACGGAGTCCCGAGCAGGAGAAAAGGCCGCTTCGGCGGCGGCGAAACCGGCGGCGCCGGAAGGCGACGACCCGGAAGAAGCGGGCTGAGCCCGCATCTGTGGGCGTCCTGGGTGGGGGCTTCGCAAAATGCGGACCTGCCAGACGGGGTGCGTCAGGCGAGATGGCACACCTTGATTTTCGACCAATCAGTGAGGAGAATATCACTCCATGGCTGTTGATCCACTCAAGGACCCTAGCACCGTCAAACAGAATTCGCGGCGCAAGCGGAAACCGCGGATCGTCGCGGTGATCAACGATTCGTGCACGGGTTGCGCCGGCTCCCCGGCCTGCGTGGACTACTGCCCCGTCGAAAATTGCATGATCTGGGTCGAAGACGAAGACCACCCGCCGTTCGGCCGCATCGAGGTCGACCCCCTGCTCTGTATCGGCTGCAAGCTCTGCGTCAGCAAAGGCCCCGAGGGGACCTTCCTGGACGGATGCCCTTGGGACGCGATCGAAATGTACGAGCTGGATCAGATCGAAGCCGAGTTCGGAGCGCTCCCGTACTGAGGGGCTCAGGGCGTAGGGCTCAGGGGGTGAAGAAAGCGAGCGCCTCCTCTTTTCCACACGCGGGAACCGCCACACTCCACATCTGCCACGGCCCACGACCACTAGAGCCCGGATTAGGCACCAGGTTTCGTCGCGAGGCGTCGGAAGCGGATGACAACGGCGCCGCAGCAGAAAGCTGGGGTAGAGTCCGGGCTAACGCTCCACCCGCTCTTGCAGGACCTCCAGCGTGGATCGGGCCTGGTCGTGAATCTGCCGGCTGAAACGTCGGTCGTCCAGGATGGATCGAACCAGTGGCAGATCTTCCGGGACGCCGACCAAAAGAAGGGCCCGCAAAGCTTCCCAGACATGCTCCGGCTCAGGCGCCAGGGTCAACAGAGTCTGGCCTTTCTGAATCGTCTCGCCCGGCTTCCGCTCCAGGCTGAGGACCCGTCCCGGCAACGGAGAAGAGACGATCACGGGTTGCTCGTCCCCAACCTGGGCCACTTCTCCGCCCCGTGCCACCAGTTCTCCGGCCCGCACCAGAAAGAGAACCGGACCCGAGGCAGAGACCTGCAGCGAAAACGGCTGGAGCATGGCTCGCAACTCCGGCAGGGCGTTCCGATCCGCGAACCGAGTCAGGCCCAGGGCGGCGTTGCGCCGCACGATCGGCTCGGGATCGCGCAAGAGCTCGAGCAAGGTCTGGTGGAAAAGCTGGGACTCGTTGTCCTGCCCCATCACCCATGCGACCTGAAGGCGGATATCGACCAAGGGATGCTCGGCCAGGCGTGCGATCTGGGAATACCATGTTCGGGCCGAGGCGTCCCCCTCGCGAATGCGTCCTTCCACCCAGCTGAGTGCGTGCTGTACCCGGCGGGCCGACTCCGTCGCGGCCAGAGCACGGCCCACTTCCTCTTCGTCCAGTTCGCCGCCGAACCAGACCCCTCTCCAGAACTGGATCGGAATCAATACCGCGATGACCACCACTAAAGCCAGCAGCAGCTTGGAGCGAAGACTGAGTCGGCGGTTCTGCGGCATGGTGGGTCCAGCTAAGCCACGGCCCGGGCCGACTGCTGCTGAGCCAGGAGGAACGCCAGCAGAAAAGTGACCAGGGCGAACAGGGAAATGACGACCAGGCAAGTTGCCGGAGAGGCCAGCGGCGCCGGCATCTGGGAAGAATCGTACAGCAGGTGCTGCAGCGAGGCCAACCCGTAGCTGAGGGGATTGAGCTGCATGGCCCAGCGAAGCCAGAAGGATGCGCCGGAAACCGGGAAAAGGGCGCCCGAGAGGAGCCACATCGGAAACAGCACCATGTTCATCACGCCGTGGAATCCCTCACTCGAGTCGATGCGCCAGGCAAAGGCAAAGCCGAGACAGGTGATGGCGAACGCATTGAGAAAGATCACCCCGGCCAGCCCCAGCAGCTGAAGCGGCCCCGGGTGAATCCCCACCAGCGGCGCCAGCGCCAGCAGCAGCATTCCCTGCAGGAACGCCAGGGTGGCGCCCCCCAGCGTCTTGCCCAGGACGGGGCCCGAACGGGAGACCGGGGCCACCAGGACCGACAGCCAGTAGCCCTCCTTGCGGTCCTCGATCAGAGAGAGCGAGGAGAAGACCGCCGTGAACAGCACCACCAGCAGGAGCGTGCCCGGGTAGAAATACTCCAGGTAGTTCAACTCCCCGGACTGGCCGGTCAGGCGAAACGAGGTGCCCAGACCCGATCCCAGAAAGAGCCAGAACAGCAGGGGTGTCCCCAGGGCCGCCGCCACGCGGCTGCGCTGACGGAAGAAGCGTACCAATTCTCTCTGCCAGAGGGTCCAGGCCGGCAACAATATTTCTCGTATCATCGGATCCTTTGACATTCTAAGGGAAATCGCTAGATTAGGGGGCGATTGCAACCGAGGAGTGGTGAATGAGCAAGCCCTACGTCCCTGAGCTCCGCCCTGCTGTTTTGGATCTGGAAGAAGGAACCTACTGGTGGTGCCGCTGCGGCCGCTCGGAAGACCAGCCTTTCTGCGACGGTTCCCACGCCGGGACGGATTTCGAACCCATGCAGTTCACCATCCAGCAAAAACGGCGAATCGCCTTGTGCCAGTGCAAGCACACCGGAAACTCGCCCTTCTGCGACGGCACGCACAGCCGCCTGGACCAGTAAGACCCGCGGGAAGTGACACCGGTCCTTTGCCGGTGGTCCCCTGGACGGGTGTGGAGGCGCGAGGCTCCAAGCCTGAGGCTGAAAGGTGAGACCGTTCCTTTTTGAGAACTTGGGGCTTTCCCGGGCCGCTTTGTGCGCTTCCTCGGGTTCTCCACAACGACCAGTCCAGTTCGGCTTCGGTCGCATCAGACCCTGCCAGGCGCGTATCGCCAGGAATCCGCCCCACCCGGGATTTCGAAATGGTCGTCGTGGCACCTTACGGGGGGGCCTGGCGAAACGACGATTACCAGGGCTGTTGAGATCAGAATCGACCCCACTCCTCAGGTCGGCTGGTACACGGTGCGGATCTCGGAATGGACGGGCGCTGTGCAGTCAGCGGTAATTTTCAACCTGCGCTACGGAAGGTACAACAGCGGCAATGCGAACTGCGATCCTCCCGCATCGGCATTTCTGCTCGAGGACGCCTTCTCTGAGAACCAGACAAAGGACTTCCAGTAGAGGTCCGTGCCCCCTCGCCCACGCCCTATGCCCGCCCTGACTTCCTCCTTGACACCTGCGCCGAAGCTCGTCATAATCGGGTGAAGAAAAGGTGAAAATGAATCAGACCATCGGCGCGAGAATTTCGGCATGGAAAGCCGTTTCGATACCCCGAGAAGCGGCTTATTCTCGAGCGGACAATGGGTTCTTTCCGAGCGGAGTCGTGGCTTTGGATCGGCTCCTGGGGGGCGGGCTGCCGCGGGGAGAGGTCTCGGAAATCACCGGGCCTGCCTCCTGTGGCAAGACTGCTTTGCTCTTCCGTGTCCTGGCCAGGGCCACCGGCGACGGTGAAACCGTGGCATTCGTGGACGCCTTCGACAGCCTGGACCCTGCCTTCGCCCGCCAGGCCGGGATTGATCTGCACCGGATGCTGTGGGTTCGCCCGCGCCATTTGCCACTTCGCCAGCAAGTTTTCAAAGCGCTGAAAGCAGCCGACATCCTGGTGCGTTCCGAAGCTTTCGGCCTGGTCGTCCTGGACCTGCAGCCGGGTATCCCCTCCTCCACCGGCTCCGGTCCGCTGCGGCGGGTCCCTTTCAACGTCTGGCAGCGGCTCAAGCGCCTGCTCAGGGGGAAGGACACCTCGCTGTTGCTGCTGGGGGACCGGCCGTTTTCCGGCAGTGCAGCTTCGCTGGTGTTGAACCTGGAAGAGCCGATAATCCATTGGCATTGGCCGGAGGGCAGGCCGAAACTCGAAGCGCGGCCGTCGAAGCGTTCATCTCGAGGAGACTCGCGCCCCCCTTCGCCGGCCCCCCATCCCGACGCAATGCTCTCTCACACCGGTCTGCTCTGGGGCATCTCGTCGAGAGTTCGCCTCAGCCGAGGGAAAAGACGTGGCCAGCTCACGGTACATAGCCGTCTTTAGCGCACAGCCCCGAGAAACGCTGCAGCTGGCCCGTTCACTTTCGCCTCGAGTGGCCCTGCACGAAAGCGGCGCCGTCCTCTTGACGGTCACGCCACGCTTCGAGGAAGAAGCCTTCGATCGGCTCTTGCAAGCCGCGGTGGCTTCGGGGCGCCTCGACTACGCATCCGCTTCGAGCCGGGCCGCGGCTCTGTTTGCGGCTCGGGTGAGTCCGGGCGCTCGGGTTTCAGAGCAAGAGACCCCGAGTTTTCTGTCCCCGCTGTCGATTCGACTGCTGGCGCTCTACTCCCAGGAAGACCTGTCGGCCCATCTGGCCACCTTGCAGCGTTGGGGCATTCACACACTGGGACAGCTGGCCGGCCTGCCCAGGGAAGAACTGGCGGCACGGCTGGGAAGCGATGCCCGGTGGCTGCAGCAACTGGCCCGGGGAGAGGACGTCGAGCCTTTTCAACCCCAAGCCGAAAAACTGCGCTTTCAGGCCTGCAAGGAGCTGGAATGGGAGGTGGACGGGCTGGAACCTTTGGCCTTCGCACTGTCCGACATCCTGGATCACCTCTGCAGCAGCCTCTCGCAGCGGGGCCTGGCCACCGACTGCCTGCAACTGGTCTTTCGCCTCGGAGACGGCTCCACCTATCGGCGGACGATTCCTCTGGCTGTTCCCATGCGAAAACCCAAAACCTTGCTCTCGCTGGTGCGCCTCAAACTGCAAGCGGACCCGCCCCAGGCTCCCATCAAGCGAGTATTCGTGGAGGCTCGCCCCGCGCCCGTGCAGGTGCTGCAGCCATCGTTGCTGGAGCCGTCCGGCCCCAACGCCGAGGAGTGGTCTCGTACCCTGGCCCGGCTCACTGCTTTGATGGATCGAGAGAGTCTCGTCCCTGGAGGTGAAAACAAGCGTACTTCTGCAGAGTCGCGGCCTGCTGAACGGAAGGGGCTCGGGCGGCTTCATCTTCACTCGGCATCGCCCTTCCCGGGAACCGCCTCTAGCGGACCGGCCCAGGCGAATTCTCGTAGCGGGACTCTCGGGGCGCCTTCGGTCGAAGACACGCATCGGCCCGACCCGGCTCGCCTGGAGAGCTTCTCGCTCTCCGGGCCGGGCGGAAAGCGCCGGGAGGGGTCCGATGGAGCCGCTTCGCCGGCCGGCAACGGAAGCCGCATTCCCCTGGTGTTGCGGCGTATTCGTCCTCCCCGGCCCACCCGGCTGCGGACCGACCAGATCGTGGCCTGTGCCGGACCCTGGAAGACTTCCGGAGAGTGGTGGCACTGCCCCCCCGAACAGGAAGCGGCCAGTTTCCTCCCCCAGCCCTGGTGGCGGGACGAGTGGGACGTCCAGCTGCGCCAGGGCGGGATCTATCGGGTCTTCTGGGACCACCGGCGCAAGGAGTGGTTCCTGGATGGGAGGTACGACTGATCCATTCAAAATTTTGACTTTCAAATTCTCTTTCCATGTATCTCGAACTTCACACGCGTAGCGCTTTCAGTTTCCTGGAGGGTGCTTCCCAGCCGGAAGAATTGGCGAAGGAAGCGGCCCGCCTGGAATATCCGGCCCTGGCCCTGCTGGACAGCAACGGTGTCTACGGAGCACCGCGTTTCTACAAAGCTTGCCGGGAAGCGGGAATCCGCCCGCTGGTGGGTGCCCGCATCACCCTGCGGGAGGGAGGCCAGCTCCCCCTTCTGGTGGAGAGCCGCCGGGGCTATCGCAACCTGTGCCGGCTGATCACCCGCCTCAAACTGCGCGCCCCCAAGGGAGAGGGGGCGGCCCGGCTGGAAGAACTGGAAGAATTCGCACCCGGGTTGGTCTGCTTGACCGGCGGTGAAGAGGGGCCCTCGCAGGCCGCGATGCGCAGGCAGGGCCTGGCCGGCATGCTCCAGTTGCTGGATCGTCTCCAATCCCTGTTTCCGGGGAGGCTCTACGTGGAGGTCCAGCGGCATTTTCAGCGCAGCCAGGAACGCTTCAATCGAGCCGCCGTGGCATTGGCGCAGCGCCGCCGGCTCCCCTTGCTGGCCACCAACGGCGTCCGTTACGCCACGGCGCGCCAGCGTCGCCTGTTGGACGTACTGACCTGTATCCGGCACAAGACTCAGCTGGCCAGGGCGGGCCGCCTGCTCAGCCGCAACGCGGAGGCCGGGCTCAGACCTCCCCCCCGCATGGCTGGACTCTTCGCCGATCTCCCGCAGGCCGTGAAGAACACCCTGCAGTTGTCGGAACGTTTGCAGTTCACGCTCGAAAACCTGGGGTATCGCTTTCCCGATTATCCGGTTCCAGAGGGAGAAACTGCGATCGGGTATCTCCGAACCATCACCCAGCGAGGCGCCCGCCGCCGCTACCGTCCCTACCATCGGCGCGCCCGGCAACAGATGGCCCGCGAGTTGGACCTGATCGAAAAACTGGATCTGGCCGGCTACTTCTTGATCGTCTGGGACATAGTCCAATTCTGCCGAAGGGAGGGGATTCTGGCTCAGGGGCGGGGCTCGGCGGCCAACAGCGCCGTCTGCTACAGCCTGGGAATCACGGCAGTCGACCCCGTGGGTATGGATCTGCTGTTCGAGCGCTTCCTCTCGGAGGAACGCGGCGAGTGGCCCGACATCGACATCGACCTGCCCAGCGGCGATCGGCGCGAACGAGTGGTCCAGTACGTCTACCAGCGTTACGGAAAGCTGGGCGCCGCCATGACGGCCAACGTCATCACCTACCGGGCCCGCAGCGCCGCCCGAGAGGTGGGCAAAGTGCTGGGGATGGCGCCCCCTCGCATCGATCGCCTCTCCCGGATGTTGAGCACCTGGGGGACCACTGCGGAAGATGTCCTGCCGGAGCGCCTGCGGCAAGCCGGCCTGGACCCGGAGCAGCCTTTCAGCCGGCTCTTCATGACGCTCTGGCAGCAGATCCAGGACTTGCCCCGCCATCTGGGACAACACAGCGGAGGCATGGTGATCGCCCAGGGAAGGCTCGACCAGGTGGTTCCTCTCGAGAATGCCAGCATGCCCGATCGCCGGGTCATTCAATGGGACAAGGAAGACTGCGCCGATTTGGGAATCATCAAAGTCGACCTGCTGGGGCTGGGGATGATGTCCGCCCTGCAGGACTCGCTGCAGCTGATTCGCGATTCCTGCGGCGACGAAGTCGATCTGGCCCATCTGCCGCAAGACGACCCGAAAGTGTACGCACTGCTGCAGAAGGCCGACACTGTGGGGCTCTTTCAGGTGGAGAGCCGGGCTCAGATGGCCACCCTGCCTCGCCTCAAACCCCGCTGCTTTTACGATCTGGTCGTGGAAGTGGCGATCATTCGCCCGGGACCCATCGTGGGCCAGATGGTGCACCCTTACCTGCGGCGCCGCGACGGGATCGAACCCGTCAGCTACCCGCATCCCTCGCTGGAGACCATTCTGAAGCGCACTCTGGGGGTCCCCATCTTTCAGGAGCAGTTGTTGAAGATCGCCATGACAGTGGCCGGTTTTTCCGGTGGCGAAGCCGAGGAATTGCGGCGCGCCCTGGGGTTCAAACGCTCCCGGCAGCGCATGGAGACGATCGAGGTCAAGCTGCGCAAGGGAATGCGCCGCAACGGCATCACCGGAGAAACAGCCGATACCATTGTCCGCTACATCACCTCGTTCGCTCTCTACGGCTTCCCCGAGTCCCACTCGGCCAGTTTCGCCCTGCTGGCCTATGCCAGCGCGTACCTGAAAGTCCACTACCCGGCGGCCTTTTACGCGGCGCTCCTGAACAACCAGCCGATGGGATTCTACAGCCCTGCCACCCTCGTCAAGGACGCTCAACACAGGGGCCAGCGGGTCAAGCCGATCGACGCCCTCGAATCCCAGTGGGACTGCACGCTGGAAGCCGACGGCTCCCTGCGGCTGGGTCTTCGCTACGTGCGCGGACTGCGGCTGCAAGCCGGGCAAAACCTGGTGCGAGAACGCCTGCGCCGTCCTTTCGAGTCGGTTCAAGACCTGAAACTGCGGACCGGCCTGAACAAACCGGAAATGGTCAGCCTGGCCGAAATCGGCACCTTGAACCGATTGGGGATGCAACGGCGTGAGGCGCTCTGGCAGGTGGAATGGGCCTGCCGTCGAGCCGGCCCCCTGTTCGAGAAAGAATCCTCCAGGTCACCCTCCCCGCTGGCCGAGATGAATGCCGACGAACGCCTGTTGGCGGACTACCGGGGGGCCCATCTCACCACCGGCCCACATCCCATGGCCTTGCGCCGCAGGGAAGTCAGCCGGCGGGGCGCCATCCCCGCCGCCCGGCTCGGCCGCTGTCCCAGTGGGCGGCGCGTGCGCGTGGCCGGCAGTGTCATCGTCAGGCAACGCCCCATGAGCGCCAAAGGGTTCTTGTTCCTGAGCCTGGAAGACGAAACCGGTATCTCCAATATCGTCGTCCGCCCCCAGCTCTTCGAACGGGAACGCGCGCTGCTGCTGAGCCAAGCCTTCCTGCTCATCGAAGGGATCCTGCAGAACCAGAACAACGTCGTCTCGATCCGCGCCGAACGCTTCTGGCCGCTGCAAGGGTTTCGGGTGGAGGTGCGCTCGCATGACTTTCATTAGCAGAAACAAGAAGCTCCCAACTGTTTTGAATTTCGACGGAAAGGGTGGCTCCGAGGCGGGAGGACCTGTATCCGTAACTGCCTGCCAGATTTGCGTTTTAGACGCCTCCCGAGGAAAAACTCGCCAGACTTCGGCCTTCGGCGAATTTTTTCGCCTCCTGGAACGCCGTTGCGTGTGCAGGATCACAAGAAATGGCCAACCTCTCCTCCTACCATTGAAGGTTGAGGGTTGTCGCCATGCTCGTCTCTTCGACTCGAAGTCTCTTCGATTTCTCGCAACGGGAACAAGTGAGTCCGGTGCTGACCGGAATCGGGGCGCTCTATGTCGCGCTGCTGATCAACCATACGATCCTGCAGCCCGATCTGAGAGCGGTTCCACTGGTCTTGATGGGCAGCGCCACCGCGCTCTTGTTCGTCGCCTCGCGCTGGCTGCTCAGCCATCGCAGGCTCTCGCTGGCCACCGCCGAATCCCTGAATGCGGCGCTGGCCGGCGCGGTGGTCATCCATGGATTGTTGCACCTGTACATGCTCTCCAGCTTTTCGGAAACGCGAAACCTGGTCCTGCTGGCCCTGGGCATTCTGGCGTTCTTTCTGTCGCTGCGACGCCTCGCCCTGGTGCTCCTCGTGACCCTCGGCATCTGGATGGGGGTGGTGCTGTGGGGAGGAGCCTCCATCAGTTGGCTCTATTTCGCTTTCGGGCTCTTCATGGCTTCCGGCCTGAAGATCTACAGCGTCACACATCGCTCCCACGTCTCGGAAGCCATCGTTTCGACTTCCCACATGGAAGTCGGATTCCGGCAGATGGAAGAACAGCTCTCACATGCCCAAACTCAGTTGACCGCGGCCCTGGAGTCGACCAATGAGGGCTTCTGGTGCTGGAGAACCGATCGAGCCGAACTCGAGACCACGCCTCAGTTCCTCCAGATGCTGGGTCTGGAGAAGGGCACCTTGACGCCGGACGAGTGGCTGGAGCGGGTTCGGGGAAGCCATCGCGAGAGGCTGCAGCGCCTGCCCCAAAGCGTGACGCCCCAGCGGCCGCGCTTCGAGGAGGAATTCGAAATCCTTCACGCCGACCAGCAATACCGCTGGGTGCGGGTTCGAGGCATAGCCGAGTTCAACGAGAAGGGAAAGGTCTCGAGCCTGGCGGGTTGGCAGGCCGACATCACTTCTTTCAAGACGATGCAGCGCAAGCTCTACAAGCGCAGCTTCCGCGACGAGCTGACCGGACTGTCCAATCGGCAGCTGTTCCTGCGGCAGACCCAGGAAGCCCTGCAGCAAACCTATCGCAAGTCTCCCGAATACGGCGTGGCCCTGATGGTCCTGGATGTGGACCGGTTTCGGCGGCAAGTCGACCGCCATGGATACACGGCGGGGGATCAGATCTTGAAGGCCCTCTCCCAGCGCCTTCAGTCCCGCAGCGGCGCTTTTTCAGTGGCGCGCCTGGAGGCCGATCGCTTCGGGCTTCTGTTCGCCAAACTCCCCAACCCGCTGGCGTGCCAGCGTGTGGCCAGCTCCATCCGCCAACTGTTGTCAGTCCCCTTCGGCGAAGGTGAGCGGGCCCTGCGATTGACGGCTTCGATGGGTCTGGCTTGGGGGCAGGAGGGTGTCCGTCCCGAAATGCTGCTGTGCCGCGCCCATCACGCAATGCGCCAAGCCAAGTGTATCGGCCCGGACCGGTACGTCGTCTTCGAGGAAGAGCAGGAAAACGAGCGCAGAGAGCAATTGGAACTGGAGCTGCGGGCGGTGCGCGCCCTCGAGCAGAAAGAGCTGCAACTGGTATATCAGCCGGTCACCAATCTGAAGAGCGGCAGCATCGTGGGCGTGGCGGCCCAGCTGCGTTGGAATCACCCCAGCCGGGGCCTGCTCTTCCCAGAACAGTTCGTCGAGGCCTTGATGGCCAGCGGCCTGGAAGGGACCGTCGCCTGGTGGAGCCTGAGGGAAGCCTGTCAACGCACCCGGGGCTGGTTGGCCAAACACCCCGAAAACCCCGTTTTCAGCGTCAGTGTTCCCGTCACCGCGCGGCAGTTCTCCAACCTGGGTGCGGTCGACCGTGTGTTCGGTCTGCTGGCGCAGTTCGGGTTGAGCCCCGAAGCCCTGAGGGTGGAGGTCACCGAGGCCACCATCGATCAGCAGCCCGGCAACGTGCTTCCCATGCTGTCCGAGCTACAGGACGGCGGGCTCGAGGTTCACCTGGCCCACTTCGGAACCTGTCAGGCCTCGCCGGCCATCCTGGAGCGATTCGGCTTCGACGCCCTGAAGCTCGCCCCCGAGTTCATGGAGGGGATCGAGAACAACCAACAGAAGCAGCAGACCGTGAAGGCGCTGCTGGAGCTGGCCCAGGAAATGGCCATCGACGTGATTGCCGAAGGCCTCGACTCGGCCCGCCAGGTGGAAATCGTCGAGTCGTTCGGCTGCGAATACGGCCAAGGCAGCTTCTTTTGGCCCGCCATGGACCAGGCCATGCTCGGCACGATCCTGGAGGATTCGACGGTCCGGAAAGGCTGATGGGAACGAGGCGTGACAGGCAACTGTCCAAAGGCCTCAATCGATCCTCACCGGCTCCCCCAACCGCCGATAGGCTTGCTCCACCAACTCGTTGCCGTATTTCCGCTCCAGTCGGCGCACCTTGAAGTGGCCTCGGGCCATGTTCTGGAAGTGGTCGATGAACAGCGCGTTGACAGCGCCTCCGCCGAGCGCCCCGATGGCGGGGATGGCCGACGCTGCCGCCTTCTCGGACACGACCACGCCGAAACGGGCCGAAACCGCGGAAATGAACCGGACCAAGGCGGGCGCCCCCTCCCGGCTCAGCCCGTAGCGGGCGATGTGCCGGGCGGCATCGGCCAGAGCGGTGGCCAAAGTGGCTCGCACGGCATAATAGCCAGTTTCCACGGCATCATCCGCCCTCGATTTCCCTCCCAGGGCAAAGACTTCCAGGCAGGCCAGTTTGGCCTCCGGCTCGCGCAGATTCTCTCCCTCGCTGCGGGCGATATCCGCGATCGAACGCAGCATGATAGTAGTGGAGATGGGCAGTTCGACCGGTAAAGCCGCCAGACCCAGGGCACCGCCGATCCCTCCCGTTCCGATGACCGCCGCCTTGTGCAGCCCCTGCAGCGGGCGCTTCCGCTTGCGCGGATTGAGCGTGGCCACGGCTAGCTGGAGCGCCTTGTTCAAGGAGACGTCCACGGCCTCCTGTAGGGTGCCGGTCCACTTCTCCGGCAGCAATTCGAACCCTCGCTCGATGGGAGTACCGATCAAATTGGTGAGCTTGGCGGCCAGCCCTGGGGTCTCGAGCAGTTGGCGGGCATCCTCGAGTTCCAGCAGATCCTCGGGCGACAGGCTCCTGATTGCGGCCGACTCGACTCGATCCATTGTCTTGGGTGTCATCTTAGCATGCACAGATTTCAGGCATTGCCCGCCCGGAGCCCCGGCTCGGGCAGCGATCAGACCCCAGCGCGCATTTCCACCCGTCCCAGAATCGCGAAACGGAGGCCCCTGCGTGAGGGCGATCACGGACGGGACATTCCCGAACAGCTATGCTCCGCTCAGCAGAAAGGAGCTGAGTGGAGATTCACTCGCAGTCGGGGAAAGGTGCCGGGGCTCAGGCTCGACGCCGGCTCCGTAGGGGAGCGATCTTGGCCACGTCGATCCTCTGCGGCCTCCTGGCCGGTTGCTCTCTCGACGAGCCTCCGGAAAACCCCTACGTCGGCAACCTGAACGACTTTTCCTACTCGGGACAGATCACCCCTGAAAGAGTCCTCTCCCGAATGAGCGCCGCAGGGCGCGCGGTCAGCATAGACCAGTTCCACGGCCGCTTCGTATGGGCCGACTATGCCGCGCCCTGGTGCGGCCCTTGCGTTCCCCAGGCGCAGGCCATCAAGAGTCTGGAGAGCAGCTATGGGGAGGAGATCGTCTTTCTGACCGTGATGACGAGCAAGAGCCCGGGGTATCGAGACTTGCCCGACCGGCAGACGGCCAAGGCCTGGTCGGCGCGATTCGGACTGAATCCGGACAGGGTGGTGGCCGCCAACAACCTGTGGGGACTCACTATCCCGACCCACGTGCTCTACTCTCCCAAAGGTCAGACCTTGTATCGATCGACGGGCTCTCTTTCCGCCCAGCAGATCCGGGAAATCTTGGACCGCTACCGGCGTGACTGGAACCACTGGGAACATGGAGGGCAACTGGCCGCCTGGATGAGATTCGAATAGCGGTCGAGCCTGTCGAGTCGGCAGTGCTTCGCTGGGATTAGACCTGATAGAGCTGGATGAGATTACCGCACGTATCGTCGAAGACAGCAACGGTTACCCCTCCCATATTTGTCGGCTCGGTAGCGAACACCACACCCCGCTGTTTCATTCTTTCGTACTCTTTTCGGATGTCCTCGACAGCGAATGACGTTGCGGGTATTCCTGCCTCAAAAATAGCCGCTTGGTATGTCTTGGCTGCCGGGTTTTCATTTGGCTCGAGAACCAACTCGATATCGTCCGGCCCTTCGGGCGACACGACTGTCAACCACCTGAATTCACCTGCCGGTATGTCGGCTTTTTTGACAAAGCCTAGAACGTGTGTATAAAACTCGAGGGCCTTGTCTTGATCGTTCACAAACACGCTATTCAGTTTGATCTTCATGAGAGCCTCACCTTCGTCGTTCCCCAACGGACCGGTTCAGCAGTGGGTGCCGCGCTGCCCCGTGCAGGCGGTCGCTGGAGTCCAGAGCAAATCATCCGCCCATTCTAACCACGAAAGGCTCGAAGGACACGAAGCTTTTTCGGGTCCGGCTCGGGCAACCCTGATCGAGCAGACCTGACCCGTCCCCGAGGGGCCTGTACTCGAGAGAGGCCTCAGGAGGGGTTTCGAACGGGCCTCGTCCCAGCCCGTCAGGGAGCGATGCCCGGTTCGTAGTGGCCCAGGAACTGGAGGAATTTCGAGATCTCGGTCATGCCCTGGCCGGTGAACCGGATGGCGTGGGAGTCGATCCGGTCTACGATCGAGAGGTAGGCGAGAATCTCCGAGGCTCGGTAGTTCTTGAACTGAACTTCCAGCTGGATCGGCGCGCCCAACCGGTAGGGCCTGAACATCGCGAGTTGGCGAACCGCTTCTTCGGCCTTCTGCCGGATCAGCTGCCGGGCGGCGAGCGGCGCCAGGGTGCGAGCGGAGTGAAAGCCGTAGGCCCACTTCACGGTGGCCCCTTCCACGGGCCCCAACAGGCTGAAGGCCTTCGCCACGATCGCGTCGTCGCCCGAGACCATGACGACGGGGACCCCATACTCTCCCGCGATTGCTGCGTTGATACCCAACTCGGGCATAGAGACCCCATTGAGCCGGATGTCGGTGAGCCGTGCACTGGACATGGTATGGGCCCGGACGCCCTCCAGATCAGTCGTGCCGGTGTGATAGCCGATGCAGATGACCCCCGCGAAGGAGGCGTCGATCCCCTGCATCATCCCCAGCGGCCTGGGCCAGGCACGTACGATCTGCACGTCGGGAGGAAACCTCTCGATCAGCAGATTCTGCCCGTTTCCGTGCGAGTCGCTCACCAGAACCTCGCCCGCGCCGCCGGCTCGCGCTCCCTCGATGGCCGCCAGGACCTCGTCTGTCATGAACTCGCGGAATCGTTGGTACTCGAACCCGGAAGGCCCCAGCTGCTCGCCCGTGACGACTCCCGCGACGCCTTCCATGTCGGCCGAGATGTAAATCTTGGGACGAGACTGCGCTGGGCAGGGCAAGATCAGCACAATCGTTGACGAGAGCGTGAGAATTACGGTTTTCCAGTCCATGTGTCCTCCCCGGGCATCAATCCCTACCGTCAGCGTGGCGGCACGGGAGTGCACGCCCCTCCATCGTCACGAAATCATACCGCGCGGCGGAATCATGCGACAATTCAGTGCCATGAAGACATTGCTGACCGGGACGGGGTTGTTCGGCTGCTACCTGCTGGCCGCGGGCTGCTCGGCATCGCCGGAAGGGCTTCAGCCGGAATCCGGGACCGGCCGGCCCATTCCCGTCATCTTCGACACCGACATCGGAACCGACATCGACGACACCTGGGCGCTCGCCCTTCTGCTGGCCAGTCCCGAACTCGAACTCGAGCTGGTCGTCACGGATTCGGGCGACACTGAAACCCGAGCCCGCATCGCGGCCAAGTATCTCGAAGGCTGCGGCAGGAGCGACGTGCCGGTGGGAATCGGGCCGGCCGGAGCCGACATCCCGATTTTTCAGGAGGCCTGGGTTCAGGGTTACTCACTCGATTCGTATCCGGGCCGGGTCTACCGCGACGGAGTCCAGGCGCTGATCGATGTCGTTCAGGCGAGCTCGGAGGGGATCTTGCTGCTGGCGGTGGGTCCCGTGCCCAACCTCCAGGAAGCGTTGCGACGGGAGCCGTCCATCGCCCGGAAGGTGCGCGTCATCGCGATGAGCGGCAGCGTCCGGAAGGGATACGACGGCAAGAGCACTCCCGACCCGGAATACAACGTCAAGCAGAACCCGGCGGCCGCCGCGGCCATGTACTCTGCGGGATGGGATCTGCTGATCGCTCCCCTGGACACGGCGGGCTCGGTCCGGTTGGACGGGCCCAGATACGCTTCCCTGCGCGCTTCGACTCTGCCTCGGGTCCGGCTGCTCCTGGAAAACTACCGGATCTGGGCTGAGCGAGTCACCTGGGGCAGGTTCGATCCCGATGTTCACAGCTCGACCCTGTTTGACGCGCTGGCAGTTGCCCTGGCTTTCCGCCCCGAGTTCTGCCGGATCGAACCCGTGCGCCTGAAAGTGACCGACGATGGATATACGCGGAGATCCGCCGACGGGCTCCCGGTTCGGGCGGCCCTCGAGTGGTCTCAGTCCGCAGAGACGTTTGCCGACTTTCTGACCGAACGGCTGCTGGCCCGGGACTGAACCGGACAGAGCCGGGTAGGCGTGCTGAGGACAGGCTTCGATTGATCTGAAAAGAGCGAGTGGTTCGGGGGCCGGCAACGGCCAAAATTTCAGGCGGCAGTTCTCTTGTACTATTTTCTGGACTATTCCTTCGAAATCTTCCATTGCTCGCTCATCGCCTTCAACCTCTTGGGTTGGATCTGGAGAAGGACGCGCAGGCTTCACTTGGTCGTGATGAGTCTGACGATCCTCTCCTGGACGATTCTGGGGCTCGAATTCGGCTTCGGTTATTGCCCTTGCACGGATTGGCACTGGCGGATCAAACGGCGGCTGGGGGAGACGGATTTGCCCGACTCGTTCGTGAAGTACCTGGCCGACTCGGTGACGGGGTCGGACTGGAATCCTCTTCTCATCGACACGACAGTGGCGTTGGCCGGGATTCTCGCCCTGGCGGCCTCGCTCTGGCTGAACTGGCGGGACGGCAGGAGGGCCGGCAGCAAGCCGGGCTGAGACGGGCGACCGGTGAGCAACGAGCGCTGCGGAACTGCCGGCGAAAAGAGCGGAGATCCTTCAGAACTCCGGCCTCCCCTGGAAGAGCAGCTTGCGCAAGCTGAATGCGGGTGCCAGCCGGACTCTGACGCCGTCCCCGGACCGGAACTCAGTGGTGAACCGGAGCGTACCGGGCGGGAGGAATCGCCCGGTCGGCCTCTCGAAGATGAAGAGCGCCTCGCCGGTGAGCGACCGGCTGGGCGGGACGAAGTGGCGCAGCGGAATCTTGGCCCCCCCGGGCTCCAGTTTCGAAAAAGTAGACCCCGCCAGACCCTCGAAGGTTTCCAGATTCAGGGCCTGAGCGAACCGGAGCGGTCTGGACGCCACCGCCACCACAATCTGGTTCCTGGCCTGCATCTGATCCGCAAATTCCGCGGCGGCAATAGGGTCGAAGGGTATGGCCAGACGCAGGTGCGGGGCGGGGAGGAGTTGCCGCAGGCAGGCATACGCCAGCAGCATGGGCCGCGCGGACCGCAGGCGTACGTAGTAGTGGACGAATCCCGCACCGGAAACGGGATCGGAGCGATAAAGATCGGCTCCTCTCTGGAGGCTCGACTTCGGCTCGACCACCACCCAGGGAGAGTCGAAGTGAATCGAGACGGCGTCCTCCAGGGTCCATTGTGCCGGCGGTTTGTGCCGCCAGTGACCTTGGCGGGTCCAGCCGGGGCCGCCCAGCAGCATCCAACAGAGCCAGAATGGTGCGATTCTTCTCATTCAGGCCTTCTGAAGACTTGGACTGCCAGAACGCTGTTTCGGATCACTCTCTTTGCGCCGAGAGTCGTTGGGTATTAACATTGGCCTGCGCTCGGTGGGCGGGGGCTCACCGAGCTTCCCAACCAGTTTCAATTTTTGGTGGAGGGCGTCTCAATGTTTGATCGGCGGCGATTAGTAGGATATCTGGTGCCGGCACTGCTGTTCTGGGCCGCTCCCGGCGGCCTGCTCGGGGCCGGGAGCGACGAGCCGGCGGCGGTCATCGATCCCCAGTTGCTGGAGGGCTTGAAATTTCGTTCGCTGGAATTCTCCAGAGGAGGACGCAGCACTGCCGCAGCAGGAGTGATCGGCGACCCGCTCACCTACTACTTCGGTGCCAGCGGGGGCGGTGTCTGGAAGACCACCGACGCGGGCATCACCTGGAAGAACGTCTCGGACGAACATTTCAAAGCCGGCTCGATTGGCGCCATCGCCGTAGCTCCCTCAGACCCCAACGTGATTTACGTGGGGACCGGCTCGGCCTGCCCGCGGGGAAACGTGTCGGCCGGCATTGGAGTCTACCGTTCCACGGACGCGGGAGAGACCTGGCAGCACATCGGACTGCAGGAGGCCGGCCAGATCGGCCGGATCCAGGTTCATCCCAGAGATCCGGACCTGGCTTACGCGGCCGTGCTGGGGCACATCTTCGGACCCAACCCGGAACGCGGCGTGTACCGCACTAAGGACGGCGGCCAGAACTGGGAGAAAGTCCTCTTCGTGAGTGACCAGACGGGCGCCGTCGACCTTTCCCTGGACACCGGCAACCCCCGCAATCTCTACGCCGCCATGTGGACCGTGGAACGGAAGCCCTGGACGCTGATCAGTGGCAGCGAAGAGGGCGGTATCTACAAGTCCAGCGACAGCGGGGACACTTGGAAGAAGCTGGAGGGCGGGCTTCCGAAAGGGCCGGTCGGGCGGATCGGGGTGTCGGTCTCAGCCGCCAATCCCGACCGCCTCTGGGCCATCCTCGAAGCCGAAAAAGAGGGGGGCATCTATCGCTCCGACAACGGGGGTAAGCGCTGGCAGAAGGTCAGCGAAGAAGCGCGTCTGCGCCAGCGGCCCTGGTACTACAACCACATCTACGCCGATCCCGGTGACGAAAACACCGTGTACGTTCTGAACACCGGAATGTACAAGTCGACGGACGGAGGCAAGAATTACGAGCGCATCCGAACTCCCCCCGGCGACAACCACGACCTCTGGATCAGCCCCGCCGACAACCGCCAGATGATCGAAGGGAACGACGGGGGCGCCAACGTCAGCCTCAACGGAGGGGCTTCCTGGTCCACTCAGCGCAACCAGCCGACCGCCGAGTTCTACCGCCTGACCG
>JBFKLX010000107.1:0-18434 GCA_041630155.1 Acidobacteriota bacterium | reverse complement strand
GGCAGACTTGCTGCCGGTTTCGTGCTTCAATGCATCGCGGCAGAGCTGGAAGGAGGCACGGAGCTAGTGGGCAGGGGCGCGGGGCTTGGGGCGTGGAGATTTCGCGGTTCGGCCGGGTGAGGAGGACTTTGTGTGGTTGAGTGTCCAGAGGGTCTACCGTCGCTGGAAATCCAGCCCCCCGGTCATCGTGGTTTCGGGGCTGCCGCGCTCGGGAACCTCGATGGCCATGAAGATGTTGGAGGCCGGCGGCCTCGCCCTGACTGTTGACCACCTGCGCCAGGCCGACCACGACAATCCCAAGGGGTACTTCGAGTTGGAACGGGTCAAGGACCTCGAACAGGAACGGGACAAGTCGTGGCTGCGGAACTCGCGCGGCAAGTCCGTGAAAGTAATTTCGCAGCTGCTCCAGGAACTCCCCCCGGAGAACTTCTACCAGGTGATCTTCATGAATCGCCACCTGGACGAAGTCCTGGCCTCCCAGAACAAGATGCTGGAACGCCGAGGCGAACCGCTGGCGGAAGAGGACGCGCCGCTGCGAGAAATGTTCGACCGGCATCTCTTCATCATCAAGCGGTGGCTCGCGCGCCAGCCGAACTTCGCAGTCCTGGACCTGAACTACAGCGAGGTGGTGGTCCAGCCTCAGCCGGCAGCCGAAGCCATGCGCAACTTCCTGGACCGGGACCTGAACATTCAGCGGATGGTCGAAGTGGTCGACCCCAACCTCTACCGCAATCGGGCTTGAGACGCAGTCACCGGTGAGCTGGCCACCGATTCAAGGCCGGCTTCGGCGTTCCCGCCTGCCCCGAGCCCGCGGAGCAGCCTCCCGGGAGCGCTCGCGCAACAGGGTCCGCAACTCCTCTCTCTGATCCGGGGAGAGTACCTCCAGGCTGTCCAGCCTCCAGTTGAGGCGCACACGTCCCAGTTCGGTCTGCACCTGGGAGATTTGGTCCGCAGTGCGTTCGATGGCCGCCCGGTCGAGAGGCTCCTGTCGCAGGAGTCGCCCGAGTTCCAAACGTTGTTGCTGTAACTCGGCACGGAGCTGGATCTGGCGCTGCCGGGTGTCGAACACGAGCTGCTCCAGCCGTTCCAGCTGCTCAGGCGTCAGACCGAGTCGTTCCTGTAGTTCAGGGTCTCTCAAGCGATCCAGCGCGCTGCGCCGGCGCCAACGCATCGAAGACCCGGGCTCGCCGGAGACATCTTGACTGTCTTGTCCCGGTCCGATCTCGCTGAACGGCGCGGGTGGCGATTGCAGGGCCCGAGCGCCGATCGGCCAGGCTGCCAGCAGAAATACCGTTAGAGTCGCTCCAAGGATAGAAAATCTCCACATTCCTTGTTCCTCCACCTTCAGGATACGTTTGGCCCGAGTCGATGTTTCAGTCGGCTTTTGGCGAGCCTGGCGCATCTCTTGTTCCAGAATGGACAGGTGGGTGTGGTGTCTGATCTTGACGGGAGCGGCGGCACTGGCCTTTTTCAATTCGCTGCCCGGGGAGTTCTATTTCGACGACCACGCGCTGATGCTGGACAACCCCCGGGTCACGTCGTTCTCGTACTGGTCGTTCGCCGAGCATTACGGCGGGCGTCCACTGACTCTGCTGAGCCTGTACTGGACCCACCAACTGGCCGGGCGTGAACCTTTCTGGTACCACTCGATCAACATCTTTCTCCACGTGGCTACGGCGGTCCTTTTGTTTCTGCTGCTGGACGAGTGGGTGTCCAGTCGGCGGCTGGCTCTACTGGCGGCCCTCTGTTTCACGCTTCACCCCTTGCAGACCCAGGCGGTCAATTACGTCTGGGCCCGTTCCGTGCTGTTGATGGCGCTCTTCGGGATCGTGTCGGTGTGGCTCGCGCGGTACCGCCCGTGGCTGGCCCTGCTCGGCCTGCAACTGGCGGTCTGGAGCCGGACCGAGGCGCTGGTGCTGATCCCAGTCTTGGCCGCCGTCCACTGGATGCCGCGAGCAACCGCCGCTTCACGCTCCCCCGTGGGGCCCGGTCGTTTTGGGCTGGCCCTGCTCGGACTGGGCTCGCTCAACCTGGTTGGTTTCCTGGTGGGACTCACCCGCCATGCCCCGCTGGAGATGGCCTGGAATCATTCCGCCGCGTGGCAGTTCTGGCTGCAGCAGCCGGTCGTCGTCTGGAAGTATCTCAGCCTGATGCTGTGGCCTTCCGGGCTCTCGATCGATCATCCCTGGGAGCTCCGGCCCCTCTGGAGCGTGGCCGTGGCGGCTGCCGCCCTGGCCCTGACGGCCGGACTGCTCTGGAGGTCGCGGAAGCGCTGGCCCGTTCCGGCTTACGGCGGAATGGCCTGCCTGCTGCTCCTGTTGCCGGCCGCCGCGGTGCCCAACGCAGTCTTCTTCAGCGAGAGCCGTACCTATTTCGCCATGGCCGGATTCTCCGTAGCAGCAGCCTGGACCTTGGAGCGGCTGTGGCAATGGCGGCCCGCTTGGGGAGCCGGGCTGGCGGTGGTGGCGCTCCTGGCGTGCGGGTGGCAGACGCTCGAACGCAACCGGCTCTGGAACGACGAGCTGGGGCTTTGGGAAGACGCCGTCTCCCGGGCACCCGGCCTCGACCGCGTCCGCTACAACCTGGGATTCGCGCTGGCCCGAAAGGGGCAGACCGAACGCGCCGAGACCCAGTTCCGGCTGTCTCGCGATTTGAACCCGGCTGACCATCAGAGTTATGCCGCGTTGGCCTACTGCGCTGAAGTCCGAGGAAGATTGGACGAGGCCGACCGCCTCTACCGCCAGGCGCTCTTCTTGAACCCTTCCAACCGGTACGCCCAGCTGGGGTTGTTGAGGGTGCTGGCGGCGAATCGGGCCGTGCCCGCCAGCCCGCCCGGGTCGAGCACGGCGCCCCTGAAAAAGCGCCAGGGGGATGGAGTTGAGTTAGAATTGAGGTGGGCGGGAACAGGATTAGGCGCTTGGGCCTCGAGATTGACTCGCGGCTGGAGTGAGGACATTCGAGACTTCCCGTCGAGGGTTGAGCTGTCGTGAAATACATCAACCAAGTCAATGCCGTGCTGGTGCTGATCGGAGGAGGGGCGGCCGCATATGCCCTGTCCGAAACTTATTTCAACCCGGCGGCACAACCGCGAGTGGAGGTCAGCGTCCCTGCTCCGGTCGAAGAGAGTGGGCCTTCGGAGCGCTCCACCCCCACTCTGCCCCCCCAATTGCTGGGGAGCCCGGGCAGCTCGAGCAGCACCTCTTCGACTCGACCAACTCGCACGCGTCCCCGGCCCAACACTACCTCGCGCGAGGCGTTGCCGGTGAGACCGAGCGAGGAAAGTGCGCGCCCCGGCGGCCAACAGTATCCGGGGACGATTCAACGCTCAGGTTCCAGCCCCACCATTCCTCCGAGTGTGCCGCGATCGCGCCGCGATCGGATGGAGGACGACGAGGAACTTCCGCAATCCCAGCGCCCCTCCGCCAGCCCTGCCCGTCCTACCCCCGGCGGCGGATTCCGTCCGACACCGGGCTCGCAGCGGCCTCCCCAGGGACAGCCACAACCTGAGAAGCGTGAAACCGCCCCGCCCCCGCCCGCTCGCTCGTCCCAGCCTTGGTGACTCCGGCCATCCAATCTGGACGGGTCGACTCGCCCGGGGTTCCACCCGCTGCACTCGCGAGAATCCTGAAGATTCTGGCATCCTGTCCAAATCCTCCGGAATCGAAATCTCCGGGTTTCGACAGGATCACACGATCGACGGGATGGGGATTCCAGCGATCTGCTCCGACGCCGGCAGCAGTCGGTCCGGGTAGTGTTGGCTCCCGGTGCCGAGACTCCTTCGAGCCTTCCCGTCCGGCCCCTGGCCCGCCAGCCGGCCAACCGTTTCTCGCCTTTACTGAGCGCTCCGGTTACTATAAAACTCCTGTGATGGCAAAGGGAGGGCGTTGGGCGCCGGGGAGACTGCTCCAGCGGGATCATCTCTACTCCGGCAAAATCGTCGGCCTCGTGGTGGACCGGATCGAGATCGGGGGGCGGGAGCAGATTCGCGAAGTAGTCCGCCATGCCGGTGGAGTCGTCGTCCTGGGAGAACTCCCCGACGGCCGCATCCCCTTCGTCCGGCAGGTGCGCTATCCCATGGACCTGGCACTGCTGGAATTGCCCGCCGGCAAGATTGACACGGGCGAGCAAGCGCAGCCCTGCGCGGCGCGTGAGATGGAGGAAGAGACCGGCTATCGCCCCGCTTCGCTCCAATTCGTGTGCAGCTTCTACAGCACACCCGGTTTCTGCGACGAGTTACTGCACCTGTTTCACAGCGATTCGTTGCAGCAGACCCAGCCTCGCCACGAGGACGGCGAGGAAATCGAGGTCGAGTTTCACTCCCTGGAAGAGGCCCTCGAACTGGTCTCGAGCGGCGGGATCGTCGACGCCAAGACCATCCTGGCCCTCTACTGGCTCTACTGGAAGAAATGCTCATGAACCCCCACTCTGATCACCCGGCCGACTGCGCGCTCCACCGCAGGGCGAAAGGGCTTCCGCTGCCGGCGGCGTTGCTGCTGGCGACGCTGACCGGCCCACTCTCGGCCGCCAACTACCAAATGCACGTGCAGCTGGACGTCCCGAGTCGAACCATCACGGGAACTCAGACGATCACCTGGACCAATCGAACCAGCCGGCCTGCCGGGGAGCTGCGCTTTCACACCTACTACAACGCCTGGAAGACGAAGAACAGTTCCTTCCTCAACTCCAATCGCATGCAGACCCGCGACTTCGAGGACTGGCACGAGGACGAATGGGCTGCAATCGAGCTCGAGCTGCTGGTGGTTCCTGCGCGCGACGGCTCAGTCGAGTATGACTTGACCACTTTTTTGGAATACGTGCAGCCCAACGACGGGAACAGCGACGACGAGACGGTCCTGAGAGTGCCCTTGCCCGAGCCCGTAGAACCTGGTGAGAGCCTGCGGATTCTGACCGAGTTCGAAGCGAGGGTCCCCCGGACCTTCGCTCGCACGGGTTTTCGGGGTGACTACTTCTTCCTGGCCCAGTGGTTTCCCAAGCTGGGTGTGCTGGAAGAGGAAGGCTGGAATTGCCCCCAGTTCATTCAAACCGAGTTCTATGCAGAGTTCGGCGACTATGACGTGAGCCTGACGGTCCCCTCGGGGTGGGTGGTGGGCGCCACCGGGACCCTCCAGGACCGCGAAGACCACCCCGGGGGCACGACCACCCACCGTTACGTCCAGCAAAACGTTCACGATTTCGCCTGGACCACCAGCCCGCATTTTTCAGAGTTCGAAGAGGAATTCACTCACGAGCGGCTGCGGCCCGTGCGCATGCGGCTGTTGCTGATGAACGACCACCTGGGGCAGCGAGATCGTTACTTCGCCGCCACCCGGGCCGCGCTGCGTTACTACGGTGAATGGTTTGGCGAGTACCCCTACGACCACGTGACCATCGTCGACCCGGCCTACCAGTCGCGCTCAGGCGGCATGGAGTACCCCACGCTCTTCACAGGAGGCACGCGTTGGCTGCAGCCGGACGGCTCAGGCGATCCGGAGGGCGTCACCATTCATGAGTTCGGACACCAGATCTGGTATGGAGTGGTGGCCAACGACGAATTCGAACACGCCTGGCTGGACGAGGGGATCAACAGTTACGCGACCCGGCGGGTCAAGCTGGAGGTCTACGGCCGGGACAAGTACGTGGAACGCTACCTGGACGGATTCATTCCTCACCTGTTCCCGGACATCGAGATTTCCGAACGGACCGCCAGCGGCCTGGGAGATACCGACTCCGAGTTCGAATGGGACACCATGTCCACCCCCTCATGGCTTTACGGGCCCGCGCCGATGCGGGGCGTGGAGGCGGACCCCAATCGCAACCGCGTCTACGGAGGCGGTGCCTACGGTTTCAACTCCTACACCAAACCCGCCCTGATGTTGCTCACCCTGGAGCGCTACTTGGGCTGGGACACATTTCAGAAGGTCCTCTCGACCTACTTCGATCGCTGGAAATTCAGGCATCCGAAGCCCCAAGACTTTTTTCAGGTGGCCGGTGAGGTCAGCGAGCAGGACCTGGACTGGTTCTGGGAGCAGACGTACCACGGTTCGATCACCTTCGACTATGCCGTCGACGGTGTGGTGGAGCGCGGGGAGTCCGGGCAGCGGGTCGTCCTGCGGCGCTGGGGCGAGGGCTTGTTTCCCATGGAAGCCCGGGTCGAATTCGAAAAGGGGCCGCCGGTGCTCGAGACGTGGGATGGCCAGTCCCGCTGGAAGGCATTCGACTATTTTCCGGAAGACGACCGGGTGATGGCAGTCTATCTGGACCCTGAGGGCAAGCTGGCGCTGGACGTCAACAGAACCAACAACTCCTGGGTGCGCGAGGCGCCCAGCGAATTGGCCGGACACAAGTGGGCGTCCAAATGGATGATCTGGCTGCAGAACATGATGCAGTTGGTCACGTTCTTCGGCTAGACGTGACCACGGAGAACCAATGCGAACAATCCTCCGATCCATATCTGCCGGTTGGCGCCGACTCTGGTCCCACAAACGGTTCCTCTTCTGGCTCTACTTCGCCAACCTCGCCCTGGCCCTGATTCCAGCTTTCCTGGTGTTCAGCGCCATTCAGGAATCGGTCGACCACAGCCAGATGGCCGAGGGTTTGCGCCAGGGGTTCAGTGACGAATGGCACCGTGAGTTTCGCGCCGAGGCGGGAGGCTTCGCGGAGACCTTCACCCCGGCGGTGACCGGAATCGGCGCGGTCCTGGACGGCCTGGACGCTTGGCTCAGCGGCAAGATCTTCAACCAATACGCTCCCATTTTGGGGCTGGGTGTGCTGTTACTGCTGATGTGGACCTTCGCCACCGGGGGCGTGCTGAACTGCTATCTGGGCAGGGAACACCGGGAGCCCTTCTGGGCCAGCTGTGGACGTTATTTCGGTCCGCTGGTTCGACTCTTGCTCCTGGCGGCGCTGTTTTACCTGGTAGCCTACCGCCTGCTGCTGCCCTGGGTGGATCAGGCCGTCCAAACCGTCAACCGCCAGAACATCGACGAACGGGTCGCCTTTGCCTGGGTACTGGCCAAGTACTCGCTCGTCCTGGTCTACATCTTCCTGGTGAACCTGCTGTTCGACTACGCCAAGATCGTGTGCGTAGCCGAGGCCCGCCGCAGCGCGCTGAGTTCGGCTTTGGCAGCGGTCCGCCTGATACTGCGCCGCCCGATCGCCGTGATCGGCTTGTACGCAGTGCTGGGCGTCATCGGCGTCTTCCTGATCGCCGCCTACGCCCTGGTGGCGCCCGGAGCGCTGCAGGACACCTACCTGGAAATCGCTCTGGCGTTCCTCGCCGGACAGTTGTTCATCGTCAGTCGGGTGTTCATGCGCCTCTATTACTTCGCCAGCCAATCGGAATTGTACATGCTTCTGGCGGGGGCCGAGGCGGAGAGCTGAGGTCGAGAGGCAAAGGGCGCGACCTTTGATTCTCGGGAAGGGTCATCGCGGGGGCGAAGGATGTCTCGCGCCCACGGAACGTGCGACAGGAGGGACTATGCAGGAACAAGAAATTCAGGAACTCATCGGAGCTCTTTTCGCCTCGGCGCTGGGCTGCGGGTTCGTGATTGCGCTGTTAGTCTTCACGGTTTTCATCTGGTGGCGGATCTTCGCCAAAGCCGGATATCCGGGCGCCCTCGCGCTGCTGATGCTGGTGCCTCTGGTCAACCTGGGCCTGCTCTGTGTCCTGGCGTTCGCAGAGTGGCCGATACAGCGGGAACTGGCCCAGCTGAGGCGCACCGCCGGGAGTCCCCCGACTCCGCAATTGTAGAAGTATGACTCCGGGGCCTTCTCCGGAAGCCCCAGCTCGAAGCCCGTGTCCCACGGCCAGGCCCAGCAGGAGTTTGCACATGGCACGGTTTACTCTCTCTTGTTTGTTCATATTCTGCGTTGCATCGCTGCGGCTGGCGGCGGCAGGGCCCCGGCAGGGCCCGCCGGAGTTCCACTGGGACGACATCGGGGACGAAGCGGTGCAGCTGTTCCGGGAATACCTTTCCCTGGACACCCGCAATCCCCCGGGAGATGTGTCCGGAGCGGCCCTCTTCTACGAGCGGGTGCTGAAGGAAGAAGGGATTCCGGTGCAGCTCCACTGGACCGATCGGGAACACGGCAAGGTCAACGTGGTGGCGCGCCTGAAGGGCAACGGCGCCCGGCGGCCGCTGATGCTGCTCAACCACATGGACACGGTGCCGGTCGATCGCAGCGGCTGGTCGGTCGACCCCTTTGGGGCCGTGCTCCGAGAGGGCTCCATCTACGGGCGCGGTGCGCTGGACATGAAGAACTTCGGGATTGCGCAGCTGATGACGATGCTGCTGCTGAAGCGATCGGGGGTGGCACTGGAACGCGACGTGGTCTTCCTGGCGGTGGCCGATGAGGAGGTATCGCCCGAACTCGGCGCTGGCTGGGTGAGGGAGAACCTCTGGGGGGAAATCGAAGCGGAATACGTCCTGGATGAGGGCGGATTCGGGACACAGGGATTCTTCACCAACGACGACCGGTTGATCTTCTCGGTGGGGGTCGCAGAAAAGAAGGTCCTGTGGCTGCGACTCTCCGTCGAGGGGACGGAAGGACACGGTTCGATGCCGCCCCCCGACAATGCCAACTTCATTCTCAGTGAGGCCCTGGCACGCGTGGCCCGCTGGGAAACCCCCATCCGGATCACTCCCGTGGTGGCGGAGATGATTCGCCGGCTGGGCCCCTTGGATGAAACACCCTACAACAACGCCCTGCAGCGAAACACCGTGTCGCTGACGGTACTGAAGAGCTACGTGGGCGATCCCCCCAAGGCGAACGTGATCCCCGGCCGCGCCGAGGCAGTGCTGGACTGCCGGCTGCTCCCGGACCAGGATCCCGACGAATTCGTCCAGCAGCTCCGTGCCGTCATCGGAGATCCCCGCGTCGAGATCGACTTCATCGAGCGCCCCGGGGAATCAATCGTCTCACCATTCGACACGGAGCTGTTTCAGGTCATCGAACGGGAGATTCGGGAGGTTTTCCCCGAGGCAGTGGTGCTGCCGCACCTCATCATCTACGGCACCGATTCACGCCTCTTCCGCCCGCTGGGCGCCATTTGCTACGGATTCTTCCCGGGTCCGGTATCGATCGAGGAGTACCGCAAGATCCATGGCAACGACGAACGGATCCGGGAGTCGAGCATGCGCTCCGCCGTTCGGCTCTTTTTCAGAGTCGTGGAAGCCTTTTGCCGGCTCAACTAGATACTGCTCCGGCCCCTACCGCACGTCAATCCCCTGGGACACCATCCCGAAGTTGGCGTTGCCGGCGTCCAGAGCGAGAACCCGAACCTCGTGGCCTCCCGGGTGGTCCAGCGGCAGGGTCCCCTGGAAGGTGCTGGACTCTCCGGCGAACTCCAGGGTGGTTTCGGACACGATCCGGCCGTCGCGCAGCAGCTGAGCCAGGACCTGAATCTTGTCGGCGTCCCAGAGCCCTCCGGGCTCGGTGGGGCACCCTCAGGTCATGCGGACCGTGGCCCGCACCCCCAGTTCTTGTCCGCTTTCGAATTCAGACCGCTGCGGCTCCAGCAGCGTGACCGTGAAACCATGAATCTCCAGGAGCACCCCATCACCGAGGATGTCCTGACCGGGAACCAGCAGCAGGGTCTTGGAAGCCCGCTGTTTCGACTGGGGCGTCCCCAGGGGGCCTTCTGCAATGACCTCGACGACGGTCGGCTGGTCCAACTCGAGGGTGGCCAGGAAGCCGGCGGCGCCCTCCGTGTCGTAGACGGGGGTGCCACGCTGGTGGGGCCGGACCATGATCGAGTCGGTGTCGCCGGTTCCGCCCTGCTGCAGGCCTTCCGTCAGAACCTCGCCGGTACTGGCGTCTCGGATCGTGATGCGGGCCCCGCCCACTCCGCTCCCGATGATCTTGGCGTCGCGAGACACGGCGCGCACCAGGACCTTGGTGGGGGTGCCTGCCGGCTCCTCTGGGCTCGACTGAGGGAGGACGAGAAAACCCAACATGAAAGGCGCGAGTGCAAGCGTTCTCATTTCGGGAGACACTATTGACGCCCCAACCTGGCTCTGTCAAGAACCGAGCCGCTCCGAGAAGTTCGAGGCACTGCCTGCGCCGCGATCGGCTCGGGGGACGGCCAGGTCGCCGGCAGAGGAGGCGAGCCGAGTTCGCCTACGTGGTAGAATTGCTGCCTTTGACCTCGCCCCGCCTTGCGTCAGGGCGAGCGGAGCCATGCCATTATGCATAGATATCGAACGGCCAACTGTGCCCAGCTCAGGAGTTCCAACGTGGGGGAAGCCACACGTCTGGCCGGCTGGGTTCATCGCTTGCGGGATCACGGCGGTTTGCGCTTCGTCGACTTGCGCGACCACTTCGGCATCACCCAGCTCGTCTTCACCCCGGACACCCCTTTCTTCGAAGAGATCGGGAAGATTTCGCGCGAGTCCGTGATCAGTGTCGAGGGCGAGGTGGTCCAGCGGCTGGAGTCGAGCGTCAACCCCAGTCTGGAAACGGGCGAAGTCGAGCTGCGCGTGAGCCGCATGGACGTCCTTTCGCGCGCCGAAGTGCTGCCCTTCTCCGTGGCCGAAGACGACAATCCCTCGGAGACGACCCGGCTCACCTACCGCTTCCTCGACCTGCGGCGCGAGAGGTTGCACCGGAACATCCAGATGCGCTCGGAGATCATCTCCAGCGTCCGGAGGCGCATGGTCGAGATGGGGTTCACCGAGGTCCAGACGCCGATTCTGACCCGAAGCTCGCCCGAAGGCGCCCGAGACTATCTCGTGCCCAGCCGTCTCTACCCGGGGAAGTTTTACGCTCTGCCCCAGGCGCCGCAGATGTTCAAGCAACTGCTGATGGTGTCCGGGTTCAACCGCTACTTCCAGATCGCCCCCTGCTTCAGAGACGAGGCCGGGCGCGCCAATCGCTCCCCCGGAGAGTTCTACCAGATCGACCTCGAGATGTCGTTCGTCGAGCAGGATGACGTGTTCACCGTGGTGGAGAACCTGATGTGTGGGCTGTTCGGGGAGTTCAGTGACTGGGAGATCACGGCGGCTCCCTTCCCGCGCATCGCCTACTCCGATGCCCTGCTCCGCTACGGCACCGATAAGCCCGACTTGCGGAATCCTCTGGAGATCAGCGACCTCAGTGACCTGTTCGAGACCTCCGACTTCCAGCTCTTCCGCAAAATCGTCCAGGGGGGAGGGGTCGTCCGGTGCTTGTCTGCGCCCGCAGCAGAAAAACCTCGAGCGTTTTTCGATCGCCTCGAGCGGGAGCTGAAGCAGGAAGGCGCCAAAGGGCTGGCCTGGCTGACTCTCACCTCGGAGGGCGCCAAGGGTGGAATTGCCGGGGCCCTGGGGAAAGAAACCGTCCAACAGCTTTGCCAGAGGACGGGCGCTCAGTCAGGCAGTGCGCTCCTTCTGGTGGCCGACGAAAAAGCCACTGCCGCCGCTCTGGCCGGAAAGCTTCGCGTCCTGCTGGGGGAGCGCCTGGGCCTTTACAGGGAGAATACCTACGAATTCTGCTGGATCGTCGACTTCCCGATGTACGAGCAGAATCCGGAGACCGGCGCCGTCCAGTTTTCGCACAATCCCTTTTCCATGCCGCAGGGAGGGCTGGACACCTTGAACTCCAAGCCCCCCCTGGAAATCCTGGCGCATCAGTACGACCTGGTCTGCAACGATCTCGAGCTGTCCAGCGGGGCGATCCGCAACCATTCGCCCGAAATCATGTACCGCGCCTTCGAGATCGCCGGCTATTCCAAGGCGGACGTGGACGACCGCTTCGGAGGGATGATCAAAGCCTTCCGCTTCGGCGCGCCGCCGCACGGCGGATTGGCACCCGGGCTGGACCGCATCATCATGCTGCTGACGCAGGAGCCTAACATTCGAGAAGTCGTCGCCTTCCCGATGAATCAGAACGCTCAGGACCTGCTGATGGGAGCGCCCAGCGAAGTCCTGCCCGAGCAACTGGAGGAGCTGCACCTGGAGATTCGGAAGCTCAAGAAGGCCTGAGGGCGTGGGGCGTGGGGCTCACGCCTCTCGAGGAGAGTCAATGCTGGTGAGAGCTGCGGAGCTGAAAAGCCATCTGGGACAGGACGTGACGCTGCAGGGGTGGGTCTACAACGTGCGTGCGATGGGCAAGGTGTCCTTTCTGTTCGTGCGGGACGGAACGGGCATCTCGCAGTGCGTGGCGGCTCGTGACGAGCTGGATCCCGAGACCTACGAACTGGTGAAACGCCTGAGTCAAGAGTCCTCGGTGCGCGTGAAGGGCAAGGTGCGGCCACACGGCAACTACGAAGACCAGGCCGAGCTGCTCCTGGAAGGCCTGGAGGTGCTGGGTGGATCCGAGGGCTACCCCATTACCCCCAAACCACATGGGATCGACTTCCTGCTCAGCCAGAGGCACCTCCACCTGCGTTCACGTCTGCCCACTTCGACCTTGCGCGTCCGCGCCTCCGTGATCGACGAGATTCGCGCCTTTTTCAACCGTAACGGGTTCGTGCTGGTGGATTCCCCCATCTTCACCCCCGCTGCCGCCGAGGGGACGTCCACCCTATTCGAGGTCGATTATTTCGGCGAGCCCCTTTACCTGACGCAGACGGGGCAGCTTTACGCCGAGGCGGCCTGCATGGCTCTCGAACGCGTCTACTGCTTCGGGCCGACTTTCCGGGCGGAGAAGAGCAAGACCCGACGCCACCTGACCGAGTTCTGGATGGTGGAGCCAGAGATCGCTTTCGCCGACCTGGACGAAACGATTGACTGGGCCCAGCGGCTGGTGGACGCGGTGATCCAGCGGGTGCTGCAGGACCACCGGGTCGACCTGGAGGTGCTGGGGCGTTCGCCGGAGGACTTGGAGCGGATCCAGCTGCCCTACCACCGCATCACCCATGCCCAGGCCGCTGAGATTCTTCACGGCCCCCAGGCGCGCCAGCTGCTGGAGCGCGACTTGGAGAGCAAGCTGCTGCGAATCCGCGAGATCGAAAAGGAAATCGAGGAAAAGGAGGCGGCACGTGAAGCTGCGCGCAAGCCCAGGCAGAGGGAGCATTTGACCGGCCAAGTCCAGCAGCTGCAGACCGAGCTGGAAGAGCTGAGGATCGAAGTGAAGAACATCCCTCATCACATCGAACTGGCTGCCAACTTCGATCCCAAATCGGACTTGGGCGGCAGCAACGAGAGCGTGATCAGCCGGCTGCACGATCGTCCCGTTTTCGTGACCCACTATCCCCGGGAATGCAAAGCTTTCTACATGAAGCGCAACGCCCAGGACCCGAGTCGCGTCAACAACTTCGACTTGCTGGCTCCTCAGGGCTACGGGGAAATCATCGGGGGGAGCGAACGCGAGGACGACCTGCAAGCCCTCCTCGAGCGCATCGCCGAGGAGAAACTGGACGTAGCGGACTACGATTGGTACCTGGATCTGCGCCGCTACGGCTCAGTGCCCCACAGCGGTTTCGGGATGGGTGTGGAGCGGCTGGTCGCCTGGCTGTGCGGACTCAGCCACATCCGCGAAAGCATTCCCTTCCCCCGCCTGATGGGCAAGGTCTACCCCCGCAAAGAGTAAGGAGACGCCGGCGTCAGAGGGCTTGGCTCCGTGGGCCTGTGTGGGGCTCGGGGCGTGGGGCTCGAGGGGCGCGCTGACACCGGTCCGGAAGGCGGTGTCAAAAAGGATCACCGACGGGAAGGCGGTGTCGCTTCACTCAGGAGTCGGACGGCTTGTTCCACCTGCGCCACGACGTTCTCGTCGCTGGAGCGGAAGACGGCTCTGACTTTCCCGGCCCCGTCGACGAGCAGGAGATTCGTCCCGTGGGTGATGTCGGGCACTTCCTCGAGGGTCTCCCCGCGCTGGAGGCCCACCCCGAAGCCGCGCACTAAAGGCTCCAATTCCCCCGGGTCGTCCTCGGTCAGAAACCACCAGCGCTGCGGATCGGCGTTCCACTGCTGGGCGTAAGCTCGCAGGACTTCGGGGCGGTCGAACTCGGGATCCACGGTGAACGAGACCAGACGAAAATTCTCCACGTCAGTCAATCGCGCCTGCATCTCTGACATGCGCCGGGAAATCAGGGGGCAGGGGCCCGGACAACGAGTGAACACGAAAGCGGCCAGCCAGATCTTTCCCCTCAGGTCGGAATTCTCGACCACCGCTCCCTGAGCTTCCACGAGTTGGAACTGGGGGACTGCCCAGAGCGGCTTCCCCAGGGATCGCAAGGGATCAGCCGTCTCCTCGATTCGATCCCCGATGGTCGCCAGGTAGACGAACATGCCACCCAACAGGAGCAACACGGACGCGGCAAGAAGCACGAACCAACGCTGTACCATGACCCCAAGCATGTCACTTCAGCAGGACCCGACACAAGTTCCGATCGGGGCGTGAGGCATGGGGCGTGGGGGTGAGGCGCTGATGTGCGGCGCTGGCAAGATGGGGCGCGTGGCTTTCGAGTCTCCCCTCGCCTTTCAGATTCGAAACCTGTGCACCCGGTGGTAGAAGATCTCGTTGGCGTCCTGCAGGAGCGATTCCGCGGTCTCTCGAGGAATACGAAGTTCTTGGGCGATCTCGGACAGTTGCTGGCCCTGGTAGTGACTGCGCACGAACACTTCACGCAGCATCCGCGGCAGTGCCGCCAGGCTGTCGATGATCTCCTGCTGGAGGCTGATGCGTCCGAATCTGCCAAATTTCAAAGCGGCTCGAGCCATTTTCTCGACCCTTTCTATTACCTGACGATGATTTCGGGCTTCTCATTACAATCAGACGCCAAACTCCCCAAAAAAGTTTAGTGCTCCGGTCGGACTTCTGACTCAGCCCCGCCCCTACGCGGCTCTTCGGCCACGGGCCTGCGTAACGAGGCAAGGCAAGTAGGGGGCGGGCAAAGGCAAGGGATCCCAAGCCCTGCGCCCTAGGCCCTACGCCCTGGGCCCTAGGCCCCCCACACCCGGCGACCACACCCCCCAGAGATTGACCCACCCAGGACTCTCCTGCTTAAATGCCGGGGTCCGCGGGCGAACTTCCCCGGACACAATCCCATTCTTGGCACGCGAGCGGAAGGAAGGACTCATGAAAATGCGCGTCGTCGCCCCAATCCTCCTGGGAATTGCCTTGGTTCTGGTACAGGCTGCCGGTGCGTTTGGCAGCGAAGACTTCGAGTACTACCCGGACGTCCAATACGACCCGGAGGTTCCCACCCTGGTTCAGATCGTCGGCCATGACTGGGGTTCAGAGATCAGTTCTCATTCCGAAGTGGAGCGCTATCTCCAGGCTCTCAGCCAGGCCTCTCCCAAAGTCTCCCTGCACCGCTACGGTGAGACCTGGGAGGGCCGGGCCCTGTATTACCTGGTGGTGGCTTCCCCGGCCAACCAGCAGCGCCTGGATGCGATTCGCGAGTCCAACCGGCAACTGGCCGAGCCGGACCGCCGGGAGGGTGCCGTTGATCGGCTCATAGCGGAGCTGCCGGCCACGGTCTGGCTGGCTTACGCCGTCCACGGCAACGAAATCTCCAGCACCGACGCCGCCCTGCTGACGGCCTACCATCTGGCGGCTGCGCAGACGGACGCGGTCGTGGACAGCATTCTGAAGAACGTCGTGGTGATCATCAATCCGCTGCAGAACGCGGATGGCCGCGATCGCTTCGTCTACTCGAACCGCCAGACCCGCAGCCGCTGGCCGGACGAGGACCCCCAGGCCGCCGAACACCATGAGGACTGGCCCAGCGGGCGTATGAACCACTATTTGTTCGACCTCAACCGCGACTGGTTCGCTCAGACTCAGCAGGAAACGCGTGGCCACGCGGCCGCCTATCTGCAATGGTTCCCGCAGATCTTCGTGGACCTGCACGAGATGGGCGCCAACTCGACTTACTATTTCGCGCCTCCGGCCGACCCGCTCAATCCTGAGATCACCGCCCCGCAGAATGAGTGGCTGCAGCGTATCGGGCGCAACAACGCCCGATGGTTCGACCGTTTCCGTTTCGACTACTTCACCCGCGAGGTCTTCGATTCTTTCTACCCCGGCTACGGGGAGAGCTGGCCCCTGTTTCACGGATCCATCGGCATGACGTACGAGCAGGCCTCGGCGGGGAGTCTGGTGGTCCGCCGGAACGACGAAACTCTGCTGCGTTACCAGGACGGAGTGCAGCGTCACTTCCTCGCGTCCCTCTCCACAGCCCAGGTGGCGGCTGAAAACCGTGAGCAACTGCTGCGCTACTTCGCCGACTACCGCCGCTCCGCCATCCAGGAAGGCAGGCAGGGTCCGGTGCGGGAGTACCTGCTGGCCCCCGGCCCCGATCCGGCCCGCACGGCAGCGTTCGTTTCCCTGCTCATGCGCCAGGGCATTCGTGTCCGTCAGGCCAGTCAGGAGTTCGAGAGAGCCAGAGTGCGCAGTCACTGGGACGGCCAGTTCACCCAAAAAAGGAGCTTCCCCGCGGGTACTTACTCAATTCTACTGGCGCAGCCGGCCAAACGGCTGATCCAAACGCTGATGGATCGCCACACGCCGATGGGCGAGACCTTCTTGCAGGAGCAGATTCGGCGGCACGAAAAGCGGCTGGGGGATGAGATCTACGACGTAACCGGCTGGTCCTTCCCCTTGGTGGCTGGACTGGATGCCTTCTCCAGCGAGGATGGTTCGAGCGGGCCTTTCCGATGGCTCGAGGAGGGGCCGACCGCTCCCGGAGAGGTGATCGGAGGCGTCGCCGAAGTGGCCTACCTGGTTCCGTGGGGGTCGAATGCCGCGGCACGCCTTCTGGCTTCTCTGCTGCGAGAGAAGATCCGGATCCACTCTTCCGACAAGAGTTTCACGCTGCAGGGCCGGACCTACCCGCCCGGCTCACTGATCATCAAGGTTCGGGACAACCCCGAGGACCTGCTGCAGCGACTCCAGGAGCAGGTCGCCGCGCATTCGGTGCAAATCTATGCTGCCAATGAGTCCTGGGTGGACGATGGGATCAATCTGGGAAGCAACCAGGTCCGCTACCTCAAGCCACCCCGCGTGGCACTCGCCTACGACGCTCCCACCGCGGCCTATTCAGCAGGTTGGACCCGCTACCTGCTGGAGCGCGCTTACGGATACCCCGTGACCATCGTACCGTGCAGCGGGCTGGCTCGCATGGACTTGAGCCGCTACGATGTCCTGATCCTTCCCGACAGCTGGGGCGGCTACGGCAATACCTGGGGGGAAAGAGAAGCAGGCCGAATCAAGGACTGGGTTTCCGGCGGCGGCACCTTGATCGCTTTCGAAGGCGCCACCCGCTGGCTGACGGAGGAAAAGGTAGGGCTCCTGGCTACCCAGCGGGAACTGAAGAAGAGCGCCTCCAAGGCCAAGCAAAAGACCGCGGAAGGTTCCGAGACACCGCAAGAAGAGCCCGCCGAAGAAATCTCGCTCGAGCCCGACGAGGAGTATCCACCCAGCACCCCTGGAGCCCTGTTTCGGGTCGACCTGGACACCGAACACTGGCTCGCCTTCGGCTACCCGGGACGGGCCGCTGTGATGGTCGGGAGCTCCAACATCTTCACTCCCATCAAGTTGGACAAAGGCACCAACGTGGCCCGCTATGCCGAGCAGGACGCGCTGTTGAGCGGATTCACTTGGGAGGCAGCGCTCGAGCAGCTTCCAGGGAAGGCCTACCTGATGCACCAGCCGTGGGGACGAGGCCATGTGGTGGCATTCGCCGAAGATCCAAATTTCCGGGCCTTCATGGACGGACTCAACCTGCTCTTCCTGAACGCCGTATTCTTGGGGCCGGCTCATTGATGCGATTGATACTGGCGTCCGGTTCACCCCGGCGGCGGGACTTGCTCACGCAGCTGGGGGTCCCGTTCGAGGTACTCGAAAGCGGCATCGAGGAGGAAGTACCCCCCCATTCTTCCCCCGAGCGCATCGTCGAAGTCCTGGCCCGGCAGAAGGCCGAAGCGGTCAGCCGCCTCCACCCCGATGCCGTCGTGCTGGGGGCCGACACGACGATCGACCTGGACGGAAGGGTGCTGGGGAAGCCGGCCGATCCCGCGGACGCCCGGCGGATGCTGCGAGAATTGCGCGGCCGGCCACACCGCGTGCTCACCGGCCTGGCCATGACCAGCCCAGCAGAACACCTGTCCTCGAGATCATCCGTAGTCACTACCGTGCTCATGCGCGCTTACTCGGACGACGAGATTCGGCACTACGTAGAGACGGGCGAACCGCTGGACAAGGCTGGTGCCTACGCCATCCAGGAACTGGGCGGAAGGTTGGTGGACAGGATCGACGGCTGCTACTGCAACGTGGTCGGGCTGCCCTTGTGCGAGGCCGCCTCGCTGCTGGTTCGTGCCGGCTGGTCCCTCGAGTCCCAGGACCCCGTCTGCCGGTTGCCCGACGGGTCGAGCTGCCCCAGGCTGTCCGAGCCCGGCTAAGTACCCCGATCCATAAATACAGCAACGTATGTTGCGGGCGTTTCGAAGCAGCAGCCGGCCCCCGGAAACCGAGTGGACCACCCTGCTCCGAGGCGCCGGGCGCCTGGGGGC
>JBFKLX010000106.1:0-18507 GCA_041630155.1 Acidobacteriota bacterium | reverse complement strand
GGCGAGGTCGCGAAGAGAGGAGGAGGCGATGCCGGAGCATCGTCGTCGACCAACGACAAAGAGATCGCCCGAGACCCCCGTGCGCCCGAAGGGTTGCGGGCGAGCCCCAGGCGCCCGGCGCCTCGGAGCAGGGTGGTCCACTCGGTTTCCGGGGGCCGGCACCTGCTTGGAAACGCCCGCAACATACGTTGCTGTATTTATGGATCGGGGTACTAAGCCCTACGCCCTACGCCCACCCCGCGCCACAACTTCCATTTGACCCTTCCGTGGCCCACTCCTACTATGAGGAGTCCAGCGGTTGGTGCGGGGGAGCGTTGGCATGAGTTCAGAAGACCTTACGATCGGAATCGAAGAGGAATATCAGATCATCGATCCGGAGACCCGGGAACTGACATCGTTCGTCTCGGAGTTTCTGGAGCAGGGCGCGCTGGTGTTCCGGGATCAGGTCAAGCCGGAGCTGCTCCAGTCCCAGGTGGAAATCGGCAGTCATGTCTGCCGCAACATCCACGAAGCCCGCCTCGAGGTGACCCGGCTGCGCTCCATGTTGGGGGAGATCGCCGACCGGAACCAACGCCGCATAGTGGCGGCCGGGACGCATCCTTTTTCCCACTGGCAGGACCAGATCATCACCAACCGGGACCGCTACAAGGCCCTGGTGGACAACATGCAGTACATCGCCCGCCGCCTGTTGATCTTCGGGATGCACGTGCACGTGGGCATCCCCGACCGGCAGCTCCGCATCGATGTAATGAACCAGCTGGCCTACTTCATGCCCCACATCCTTTGCCTTTCGACCAGTTCGCCCTTCTGGCTGGGCTCCAATACGGGATTGAAATCCTACCGTAGCGTGGTCTTCCAGGATCTGCCGCGAACGGGAGTCCCGGAGTATTTCGGGTCGGCTGGCGAGTACGACCAATTCGTCCAGACCTTGATCGACACCGATTGCATCGACGAGCCGACCAAAATCTGGTGGGACATTCGACCGCACCCCAAGTTCCCGACACTCGAGATCCGGGTGTGCGACTGCTGTACGCTCATCGACGAAGTCATCAGCATTGCCGCCTTGATCCAGGCCCTGGTGGCCAAGTTGATCAAGCTGCGCAAGCACAACCAGACCTGGCGCATCTACCGGCGGGCCATGATCGAGGAAAACAAGTGGCGAGCCATGAGAGAGGGGATCGAGGGCCATCTGGTGGACCTGGGCAAGAACCAGCAGGTGCCGGTGCGCTTCCTGGTCGAGGAGATGCTCGAGTTTGTCGACGACATGGTCGACGAGCTGGGCTCCCGGGACGAGCTCGAGAAGGTCCGCCAGATCGTTCAACGCGGCACCAGCGCTGACCGACAGCTGAAGAAGTTTCAGGAAACCGGGGACCTGAAGCAGGTGGTGGACATGCTGGCGGACGAAACCATCAAGGGGTGCTGAAGATGCACGGCTCGATAATGGACTATCCCCTCACGCTCCCTCACTTCCTGGAGCGAGCCGGCCGCTTGTTCGGGCCGGTGGAGATCGTGAGCCGCCTGCCCGATCGCAGCCTTCACCGCTACACCTATGCGGACTTCTATCGCCGCTCCCGGCGGCTGGCCTCCGCCCTGCAGGCTATGGGGCTGAACAAGGGCGACCGGGTGGGGACTCTGCAGTGGAACCACTATGCCCACCTGGAATGCTACTTCGGCATTCCGGTGTCGGGGGGCGTGTTGCACACTTTGAACCTGAGGCTGGACCCGTCCGACCTGGCCTACATCGTCAATCACGCCCAGGACCGCTTCATCATCGTCGACGATGTGCTGCTTCCCTTGTTCCAGCAGATTCAGGATCGGGTTCAAGTCGAGAAAGTGTTCGTCGTCCCCCTCACGGGCGCACCCGTCACTGGCATGGCCAGCTACGAGGAGCTGCTGGAGGAGGGCAGCGGGGACTTCGCCTACCCCCAGCTGCAAGAGACGGACGCGCTGGGGATGTGCTACACCTCGGGCACGACCGGCCGCCCCAAAGGGGTTGTGTACTCCCATCGCTCCCAGATCCTGCATTCACTGGTCGAGTGCCTGCCCGACGTCCTGAACTTTTCGCAGTCCGACACGGTCATGCCCGTCGTCCCAATGTTCCATGCCAACGCCTGGGGGGTTCCCTTCGCAGCCACGCTGGCCGGCTCCCGCCAGGTGTTCCCGGGACCGCACATGGACCCGGTCAGCCTGTTGGAACTGCTGCAGGGAGAACGGGTGACGTTCACGGGGGGCGTACCCACGGTCTGGATGGGACTCCTGGAGGAGTTGAAGGCCCATCCCGAACGCTGGAAGCTGGAGCCGGGCATGCGCATGGTCGTGGGCGGCTCTGCCGTTCCGGAGCAGATGATCCGGGATTTCGACCGTTTCCACCTCGAGGTTTATCAAGCCTGGGGCATGACCGAGACGAGCCCGCTCGGGACCTTCAGCAAACCCAAGTGCTATCAGGCCGGCCTGTCGACGGACGAACTCTACTGCTTTCGCGCCAAACAGGGGCTGCCCGCCCCCCTCATCGAGATTCGCACCGTCAACGAGCAAGGGGTCGCTGATGAGGACGGTGAGACCATGGGAGAGCTGCAGACCCGGGGCGCCTGGGTGGTGTCGGCTTACTACCGGCCGGAAGGCCCGGTCGACAACTGGACCCCTGACGGGTGGTTTCGCACCGGCGATGTCGCCACCATCGACCCGGAAGGTTTCCTGCAAATCACCGACCGCACCAAAGACCTCATCAAGTCGGGCGGAGAGTGGATCAGTTCGGTCGATCTAGAGAACGCTCTGATGGCGCACCCGAGTGTTGCGGAAGCCGCGGTGGTGGCGATCCCCCACCCCAAATGGCTGGAACGGCCCCTGGCAGTGGTGGTCTTGCGTGCGGGGCAGCGGGTCGGCGTCGAAGAGCTGAACGCGTTCCTGGCCGAGCGTTTCGCCAAGTGGTGGCTTCCGGACCGCTACGAGTTCGTCGATCAATTGCCCCGCACTTCGACGGGCAAATTCAAGAAGACCGCCCTGCGCGAGCGGTTCGCCACCCCGGGAGAGGGAGGCGCAGACGAACCGTGAGGGCGGCCCGGGGGAGAGGTTCAGAGAACATGAAAAAGCTGCTCCTGGTCACCATCTTCCTCATGCCGGCCGTTCCCGGGTTGGCCCGGGCCGACCTCTACAAAGCCACCCTTGTGAGAGCCGCACCCGGGGAGCTGCTCGAGCTCATCGAGTTTTACAAGAGCCATTTCAGGGCCCTCGAGACAGCTGGCGATGCGCGTCCCTTCTGGATGCGCCACAGCCAGGGGGATCAATGGGACCTGTTGATTCTCTTTCCGATCTCCGACTTCGCCCGCCACTATTCGCCTGAACAGGTCCAGCGCCGGTCCGAGGCCTTGAAGCGCTCCCATCTCAGCACCGAAGAAATCGCCGGCCGCTGGCGCCAACTGATCGCCTGGCACGAGGACGTCTTGGTGGAAGGCCCGCCCCTGACCGACGTGAAGAAGGCGCTTCAAGGCGGCGGTTTCTTCCACGTCGAGATGTTTCGAGCGCTCCCAGGCCGCTATGCCGACCTGCTGGAACAGCGCCGAATGGAGAATCTCTACCTGGCGGAGTTGAATCGTCCGCGGAACCTCCTCTTCACGCACCGGGAAGGGGCTGCCTGGGACTGCTTCACGATTGGCCCCTACCGGGACCTGAAGCATTTCGCGGAAAGCGCGGATATCCCCGAAGAGCGCGAGGACGGGGCGGCCAAGAAGGCCGGCTTCGAGTCGGCTTCCGCGATCGGGCCTTATCTGCGAACCCTGATCGCCGAACATCACGACACGCTGGCGGTGGCGGTACAGTAAGGGGCGTAGGGCTTGGGGCTCCTTGACCGCCCCGGGCCACACCCCTACAATCCATGCCTACAGCGGTTTGACAGCTCGAGGGTCGTTTCGAAGCGGGGTGGGGTGAGGGCGGCAGCGGAGAGTCTCGAGGTGTGAAAGTGAGCGCAGTTTGGTCGACAAACCGGTTGTTCTGGCAATCGTTCTAGCGGGCGGCGAAGGCAGGCGCCTGTTTCCTCTGACGCGTGACCGGGCCAAGCCGGCCGTCCCTTTCGGCGGTCAATATCGGCTGATTGATTTCTGCCTGTCCAATCTGGTCAATGCCGGCTTCATGCGGATCGTGGTCTTGACCCAGTACAAGAGCCACAGCCTCAATCGCCACCTGGCCCAGACCTGGAGGTTGTCGCCCCTGCTGGGCAACTACGTGGCCCCTGTTCCTGCCCAGATGCGGGTAGGGCGCCGCTGGTTCGAGGGATCAGCCGACGCCATTTACCAGAACCTGGACATCCTCAACGATGAGAAACCGGAATACGTGCTGGTACTGGGGTCCGACCACATCTACCGGATGGACCCTCAGCAGATGCTGAAGTTCCACGCCTCCACGGGCGCAGGCGTCACCGTGGCCGCCATCCCGGTACCCATCCAGGAGGCCACCGAGTTGGGTGTGATCGAAGCGGCTCCCAACGGCCAGATCCGTTCCTTCCAGGAAAAGCCCAAAGAGCCTGCCCCTTTGCCGTCCGATCCGAGCAAGGCCTTCGCCTCGATGGGCAACTACATCTTCACCGCCTCGGTCCTCAGAGAAGTGGTGAGCCAAGACGCCGACATCGCCGAGTCACGCCACGACATGGGCGGAAACATCATCCCGATGCTGGTCGAGGACGGCCGCGCCTTCGTTTACGACTTCGCCGGGAACATCGTCCCCGGGCAGACCGAACGCGAACGTGGCTATTGGCGTGACGTCGGAACCCTGGACTCGTACTACAAGACGAGCATGGATCTGGTGGATGTCGAGCCGGTGTTCGATCTGTACAACGAGTACTGGCCCATCTTTTCCTGGCAGCCGCCACTTCCACCGGCCAAGTTCGTTCACGACGTCGAAGGCCGGCGAGGCCAGGCCCTGAACTCCCTGGTCTCGAAAGGCGTGATCGTCTCAGGCGCCAAAGTGCGTCGCAGCATCCTCTCCCCTGACGTCCGGGTCAACTCCTGGGCCAGGGTGGACGACTCGGTCCTGCTGGACGGCGTCGAAGTGGGGCGACACGCGGTGATTCGCCGCGCCATCATCGACAAGGGCGTCAAGATTCCCGAGGGATTCAACGTCGGCGTCGACGCAACCGCCGACCGCAAGCGCTTCACCGTGTCGGCGGGAGGCATCGTGGTGGTGGGGAAGAACGAGAAGCTCAATGGTTAGTTGCCTGCCGCAGCAGACTCAGTCGCAGATCGGAATTTGCGAGTTCAGCGCGAGCTGGATGCCGCCAGCTCGACCAGCATGGCGCTCACCATCAGAACATCCAGCTCCAACTCTTCCCGGGTCAGGTATTCTCGTTCGGTGTGCCCGGTGTAGGGACGGTGAGGCATGTGGGGCCCGAAGCTGACCCCATTCGGGAAGAGGCGGGCATGCGTGCCCCCTCCCGCTGCCAGGGCCTGGGGATTGTCCGCACCGGTATAGTGGGCGAACACGCGCAACAGAACCGGTACGTGCGGGGCGTCCTCGACCAGATGGGGTTCGCCCAGATACAGGGTCGAATGCAGATCGTCCAGTTGCCTCTCCTGCTGGAACTGCTGGACCACTGAACGGATTTCCTCCTCCAGACGTGTGGTCGACTTGCCCGCCGGACGCCTCAGGTTCAGGCTGAGAACCAGCTTCCCATCCTGCTGCTGGAGCGTCGTGAGGGCCATCGTCAGCGGCCCCATGAAAGGGTGGGAGAAAGCGACGCGTCCGAACTGTTCCGCGTAGTGCCCGTTCCCCACGTAACGGTTGATGAACTCGACGAAGTGCGCGGGGGCGCCGCCGGAGACGCCGGCCTCCCCCAAGACTCGGGCCAGGCGAGTGATGGCGTTGACTCCCGCTTCGGGTTCCGAGGAGTGGGCCGACTTGCCCGTCGCCGAAATTCTCAGGCCGGCCGGGCCCTCCTCGAATCGATACTGGACATCCGCATCGGCGGCCGCCGCTTCCTCCAACCGAGCGCGCCAAGCGGCATCGCCACCTCGAACGACTGCGACCGAATCTTCGGGGACCTGGCTGACGAACGATCCTCCGGTGAAGCTCGCCAAGACCGGATCCGGTCCCCTCGCATCGAAGGGTTCCAGCGGCAGCGCGAGTTGTACCAGGCACCAGCCTTTCTCGGCCGTGACGACCGGGTATTTGGAGTCCAGGGCGATGTTGAGCTGCGGCGCAGCGTAACCCTCCAGGAACCGATTCATCGGCGCCCAGTCGGACTCTTCCGTATAGGAGACGATCAGCTCCACCCGGCGGGACTGCGGAAGCCGCTGGTCGGCCAGCGCCTTCATCGCGTAGAGCGCAATGGCAATCGGTCCCTTGTCGTCCTCCGTCCCCCGTCCGATCAGCTTTCCCGGTTCGCTCTCGCGGTCCAGTTCGAAGGGGCTCTTGGGCCACTTGGAAGGGTCGGCCGGTTGAACGTCGCCATGGGTGATCAGGCCCAGCTTCTCCCGAGAGCTTCCGAGTCCGATGACGACGACCGCTCCGTGATCCTCGAAGTCCAAGCCCAGCTCTTCGGCTTTGCCCCGAAGGTATTCCGTCATCTGGACGAACTCTGGATTCGCGGCGTTGGCGACACCCGACTGGTGGACCGTTTGAAAGCGGATCAGTCGTGCCAGCGTCTCCTCGATATCGTCCTGGTACTCACTCCAGGCGTACCGGGCCGTTTGCTGGGCCCGCTCGGAAACGCCGTCCGGCGAAGGAGAGGCGGTGCAGCCGAAGAGCAGACTGAGCGCCCAGGCGCAGATCGACCGGCCCGTTCGCGGACGCGGCATGGCTTCGAACCTCCTTCCCTTCCCGCCCGATGCGGCGGGTTCAAAGGGTCCAGCTACGAACGATACAAGTTCGCTGCCTGCCGCGGCAAGAGTCGCGTGTCGGCCGGCCGACCGAGGAGGGAAGCGGTGCCTCGCATCTCGAAGAATTCCTCGCAACCCCCCGTGGCCCGCCGCACCGAGCTACTTGGTTCGCTGCCAATCCAACTTGATGGTGGGAACTCCCAGGTAAACACAGTAACCCAGCACCAGTTCGTGCCTGCCGAACTGGTCGCGGGACTTCTTCTTCACCTTGTACGGCCGGGGCGTGACTGAATAGAAGGTGAGGTGTGCGCGGGGATTCTGGACCTTGAAGGTTCGCTCCCCGTGCCGTTTGGTCACAGGAACGCAGAACAGTACGGGCCTCTCGGCAACCCCGGCGTATTCACGGTCGAGCTGGTCAACCAGCCGGACGCGGCGCTGCAGCGGCTCGGCGCGCAGGATGTAGTATGCCTTGAAGTGATCCAGCCGCTCCGGGAAACTGCTGCCCCTCTCGACTTTCTCCGAAGGAGCCAGGAGAAAGTAGGCCCTCCCGAGCAAGAAGCGCTGCAACCCGAACTGATTGCGGACCACCACGATCCGGCGTGTCTCGTCCGCATCTCTCAGCTCGTAGAACGCCAAATGCGCGTTGCGGTCGATCAGCGTGCTTCCGTTCTTGCGCGTGGGATTGGCGAAATAGAGCATGTTGTCGATCTCGGCCGGCCTCGCCGCACGTTCGAACTGCCCTCTGAGCGAGACCTTTCGAGGCTTCTGGTCAGCCCAGGAGTGCTGTTTGTAAACCTTGAAGTGATCCAGCTTCAATTCCAAAGAGATCTTGTCCTCTGCCATGTTTTTCTCCTGTCTGTTGGCCTTGGCTCCAACAATTCGAAACAAATTCTTGGCTTGACTCTTGTCTGTGAAAACGCCAAACAGCTTCGAATCGAACAGATCGGGCAAGCAGAGGCGAACGGGAAATCAGGAAAGGCGAATCAGAATCGCTGCGTCGCCCGCCTTGCGGACGGGTGCCGACGAGATCGCGACGCGATTCCGTTGTTTGGCTCTTGATCCTGGAGACTGGGGATTCTCGTCGTGCAGCCCCACCTGCAAGCGACTCATGGTCTGCCCGGGTTCACGGTGAGTCGCAGCTCTTCGAACCGCACGGCGAGCGGGCGCCTGGAGGAGTCTTCATCGTCCTTGCCCACCCAATTGCTGTAGGCGAGCACAATCTGGTTGCGTCCGGAACTCGCCTCGAACTCGAAACTCCCGGACGCTCTTTCGCCCCTCTTGGCGGCGTAAAAGGTGGCGGGATCACCCTGGACGCTCTGAAAGTCGACTCGGGCATCCGCCACTTCCCATTCCATTTCGAAATCCACGCGGACCGTGCCCGGTTCACGAAGGAAGAAGGCGAGTCGGCTTTCGGGCCCGTAGCCGAAGATCTGCCTCCTCTCCCGTCGCTGCGTCACTCCAGAGAAATTGTAGAGGGCAGGCGAAAGAGCTTCCGGATTCAGAACATCCCACGCCTCCGACCAGAGCCGGTTCGGGGAAGCGGGAATGGTCCCCAGCCGCTCCATCTCGTCCATCAGCCAGGCGGCAACCGCGGAGTGACCGAAGGCGTTCAAATGGGAGTCTCGGGGCATCAGAAAGCAGTCGGCCGTTTCCCAGATGCCTTGGTGAATCCGGGAACGGACCGCGACCGTCGGGACCTCCATTTCCTCCAAGAACCGTTCGACCTGGCGCGTGGCCTGATCAGGGTCCAGACCGGGGTAGGTTTGTTCAAAATTCTCCCAGTAGGGCGAGAAGGTGTGTGAGTAGGGGATGACAACCGCTATCAGAGGAAGTCCGTGCTGATCCAGTAGGGTACGGATCTCTCGCAGGATGGCGCGCATCTGCGCCCAGCCCTCCCGGACTGCCGGAGGCTGGCTGGCCTCCGGCTGCAGTGAAGCCAGGGCACCGCCTCCAAACGGTAGGCCCAGTCGCTCCGAATGAGCGCGAAAGTATTCGGCATAAGTAACACGGTCTCCCAGCTCCAGTCCCTGTCGCCGCCGAAGTCCCCAGACCCGGCTGTTCTGGACGAAGCCGAACAGCAGCGAAAAACGGCTCAACCTGGCCAAGAGCGGATCCTGATAGGTCAGGTCCAGGCCCCCCGGCCCCGGCACCAGGTAGGGCCGCAAATAGTCACGCAGGCTGCAGGTATCGGCCATCCTCAGGGCGTCATTACAGAGGTCGTTGAAGGGAAACAGTTGAAGCACGACGGCGTCCGGCTGGTAGGCCAGTCCGATCTCCCGCAGAGCGAGCAACTGTTGCGCGTTCCCCCAATCTCCCACGCTCAGGTTGATCACGTTCCAGGAGCTTCCACTGCCGAGGAGCCAGCGCTCGAGCAGGCCCGGAAAAGTCAGATCGTAAGGGAACGAAGTGCCGACCGAAAGCGAATCACCCAGCACCAAGAGGCGCTTTTCACCGGCAGGCTTGGAAACAGGGACATCGGGGAAACGGAAACCCAGTGAATTGACTCCGTCGCATCCGATCTTCTCGGAATCGATCGTCCAGCCGAGTTGGGGATGAAACCGCGCCCCTCTGCCGAAGTCCCGGTCGTATCCTTTGATGCGAAAACCGAGTTCCAACAAGGCCAAGATGAACAGCAGCGAGCCAAGGGCCAACAGGAGCTTCTTGAAGATCTGAGACAATCGGGGCGCCTCCTCTAAGCGTCGATTATAAGGGGTCGCCGTGGATCCCCCAAGAGGGAATGAAAAGGACAAGCCCCCCTCAGCGCAATCGACGACGATGGGCGTGGCCCTGGACTCGAAGCCGAGCGCATCCTCCTGCGCCAACCGGAACACACCACACCGTTCGACTCTTTTCGGCGTTCTCAGGACGCCCCATGACCCATTGCCCCCAATCCTCGCCCCGGCTAGAATTCCGAGGTGATGCAAAGCCAACTCATTCATTTCGAAATCGCCGGACGTGACGGAGACAAGCTGGAGAGCTTCTATTCCGAGCTGCTCGGCTGGCGGATCGAGCGGCGCGACGCGGGCGGCCATCCTTACGGCCAAATCGACTCCGGACCTCCCGGCCCACTGACGGGAGGGATTCGGCACGAGCCCGATGGCCGGCCCGAGATCGTCCTCTACATTCAAGTCGAGGACCTTCGTGCCACCCTCGAGAAAGCGAAAGAGCTGGGCGGCAAGATCCGAATCCCTGCCATGACGACTGCCGAAGTCACGTTTGGCCTGCTGGAAGATCCTGAGGGAAACCCGATCGGTTTGGTCCAGAAGGCTTGAAGGACAGCGCCCCCGAGCCCCCACTCGCCGTCATCAAGAATTTCGTAGGGCCTGTGCCCTACGCCCCAAGCCCCCCAGCCCCCCCTCACTGGCAGGAGGCAGGGGCCACGTCGGAGATTGTCGGCGGAACGGCTGAGAGAAAGTCCAGCGTGAAGTTTCCGAAGAGCTGCTGGGCTACGATGGGGACGCAGGATTCCAGCACGATGTAACCGCGCACCTGTCCGACGCTGCTGGGCACCAGTTCCGTCAGCTGCCGCGAAAGCCGCTGGCCCGGGCCGAGGTCGATGACGGTGGAGCCGGTTTCGACCCCATCCTCCATGAAAACGCGCACGGTCACCTGGGCCGGCTCATCGCCCGGATTGTGAAAAGCCAAGCCGGTGAACGTCCGCAGGTCGGGTCGCGGCGAACTGAGGTTGGCAACCTGGCTGAAGAGAGCCCTCCGAAACAGGCGGCTCTGCAAGGGAAGTGCGGCGGCGAACCGCAGGAGATTGGGATCCCCGAAGAGCACGTCGCCAATCACGCCGGCTCCGTCTGCTTCCACGCGCAGCGATCCAACCGAAGCTGGACCTGCTACGGGCCCCAGGTCGAAGAGCTCTCCGAGATCGGCTTGCAGGCTTTCGGTCGGCTCCAGCTGCAGCGGAACGCTGTGGCCGAGAGGTTCGCCCGACTCGGCGAGCGCGGTCAGGACCAGGGCCCTCGATTCGTCGGAGGTGTTGATCAGCTTCAGGGACGTGAAAATGGGTAGAGTCTGGCCGCCGTGGGCCAGCTGGGCCGAGAAGAGCAGCGGGAACTGGTTTCCGAAAGAGGCGTTGAAGCCCAACAGCGTCCCGTCCAGTCTGACCAGTTCGAAGCCCACCAGCGCTGCCTCTTGGGTCTCTGCACGAACGAAGCCTGCAGAGATCGCCTCCTGTTCGAACAGAGTCGCCAGGCCTTCCAGTGAGCAGCCGTTCGGCGGCAGCTCGCGTTGCACCGGATCACCCACGGGATCGCCCGCTCCGTCGAACAGCTGGAACGTCACGGTGATCGCGTCGGGATTGGGATTGGCAATGGCGAGCAGGGTCTCGGCGTCTCGGGCGCCCTCCAGGGCCGGGAAGCTGGCCGGGCCGTCGTAGAGGCGGGTGAAGTACAAGACCGAGGCCTGGGCGCTGAATGCCGCCGACCCGTCCAACTGGGTGACCACGCCGTCGGCGACGCTTCCGAACTGATAGAAGCTGGCCAGCGCGGCGCCATCCGTGCCGATCCGCACCCAGCCGTCCTGAGCGGCGGTTGCCGGCAGGGCGAAGAAGTCACTGCCCAGGCGGGCCAGTTGCCGGGTTCCCCCCAGATCCTCCCAGTGGGGATTTTCGGGATAATCCTGGAGGAATCCGTCGGCTCGGCGGGCCTCGACCTGGAGGCGCACCGTTTCATCGGCCTCGTTGGTGACGGCAAAACCGGTGAAAGTGGAGGCGTCGGCAAGATTGAGGGGGAACAGCAGCACGGTGTCGACTTGAAACAGCACCTCCGACCCGACCAGGTCGAACTGGTCGACGTCGAAGATCTCGAAGATGGCGTCCTGAGCCAGGCGAAACGGCTGGGCGGCATCCAGATCTGTCGCCCCGGGGGAGGCTTCCAGACCGCCCGGAGAAACCCCCACCAGGGCGATCGGGGGGCTTCCCAAGCCCGGTGTCAGGGCCACCGAATCGTAATGAAAGCGAATCTCGCCGTTGCGAAACAGGGAGACGGCAAAGGAATTGGCCTCTTCGCCGGGCGCCGAGAATTCGGGCACCTCCGTCCACGAGAATGTCAGGCTGTCCCCGTCGTACTGGCTGGCGATCTCGCCGCCCGCCTCGGGATTGAGATCGGTGAACAGCGGGGCCACTCGGGGAAGCCCCTGCACGAACTCTTGCTCGCTGAGCGAGAAGGAGTCATCGCCCTCCACGAAGGTGAGGCTTCCATTGCTGTTGACTTCGACGGCCCGGTAGATCTCTCCGCCGAAAGGAAAGACGAAGCCCTCGGGAAACACGAAATGCACTGAGTCGTCGTCGGTCAGAGCATCCAGGCGATTGAACAGCTCGTTGGAAACCAGGTCGACGCCTGTCACGCTCCCGCCGGCCGCGACTGTGAGAATCGAGAATTCCTCCGGATCGTCGACCTCCGGATCTCCCGACTCATCCGGATTGAAGAAATCGCGCGGGAAGTCCTCGAAACGCGAGTCGAACGGCCCGACGCCACTCCCTCCCGTGAAAATCGAGAAGATGGGCTCGGCGGCGACCACGTACTCTCCCGGTGGCAATCCCGGCAGTTCGAAAGAGCTGTCGCCGGGGTTTCGCAGGAACCCGGAAACCACGGAGACTCGATCCTCCATCAGGAGTGTGACGTTGTCGTCCGCGTCCGTCTCGACGGGTACGGCCAGCACGTGAGCGCCCTGAAAGGGCCGCCCGGTGCGGCGAAAGATTTCACCTTGAATGCTTCCCCGTTCCAGCGGAAAGGAAGCGGAAGGGTACAAGTAGGAAATCCAGACTCGATCGTCGGTGAGCAGGTTGGCGGGACCCGGCACGACGATGGGAAACATGAGTGGAACGGTGCGCCTGACCAGCTCCGGGTCGTTGCCCAGGAAAAACTCCAGGCCCACCTGAGTGTGGTCCAGACCCAGCAGATGCCCGAACTCGTGCAAGACGGTCTTGGAGGTTTCTCCGACCTCGCCCAATGTCGCGTCCTTTCCGTTGATCACCATCACGCCGTAGTCCAGCAGGTTGTCGTCGCTCAACTCGAAAGCCAGGGCAAATCCCAGGACATCCTCGCTGGCGCCCTCTCCAATCACGGCGTCGACGATGCCGCCGTCGGCGTCGAACACGATCGGGTTGCCCTCGGGGCGCACTTGGAACAAGAAGTCCTCGAAGTTCTCGACTGTTACGTCCTCCGCCAGGAATCCCCGGTCCTGGAGCGTGACCAAGGAGGTCTCAACTGCCTCCCAACGCCCCAGGATCCCTCGCACGAAGTCCGCCCCCTCGTCCCGGGAAATGGCGCCCATGCCGGCTCTCAAGGGTCCGTTGTCCACGACGAAGTTGACGGGCTGAGCCGGATTCCAGGTGACGGGCTGGCCGTTGGCGGTTTGAACCGGCCCGCCGCCGAAGATCGTGCCAGCCAGAGCCAGAACCGTGAGAGCGGTGATGCAGCACCAGCGGCCAGCCGAGGCTGACAGCGAGAGTGTGCGACGGACCTGAATCATCGATCATCCCTTCAGTGCGGCCAGATTCAGCGAGACCGAGCTTCTGAGGCGAGAGCGCCTCTGAAGAGCAGGCGGGAACGGTCACCGCCGTTGCCGCCCTCGCCCCCTGCTCGTTTCGCGGGTAAGCCTAGGACGGGTCGGGACCCGCCCGGCGACCCGCTCATCATAAAGGCTTCCCAGCATTGGCGGCATCCTCGGCAATTCACGAGAAGGTGCCGCTATAATCGTCCGATTATGACCCAGGCCGAGGGGGAACGGGAACACGCAATGGACCGCGGTCGCAACTCCTCCCGCGCCGCCGAGCATCGCCGAACCGAGCAGCGGGTCTTCTGGGGTTGCCTTGCCTACACTGCCCTCAGCAGCGCAATCTGGCTCTATTTCGTGATTTCTCAGCGCGACGGCGGCGTGCTGTTCAAGCAGTACAACATCACGGGAGAGACGATCGGGAACATCCTGGGCGTCATCGTGGTGTTCTGGCTCGGCTGGAGCTACCTCTGGTATCTCTTGAAGCGTTTCCTGCTGAAGCGCCTGGGTATGAGCCCGGCGGAACTGCGGGCGGCCTTCTCCACCCGCCGCGAAGACTTCGAGCTGGATCGTTTCCTGGCGGACTATCCGGAGCGAAAGATCCGCATCCTGGACATGATCGGCCGCCGCGGCCGGGCTGCGGTGATGGCCCTGGTCGGGTTCTCGATCCTCTACCTGGAGATCCGGCGCTCGCCGGGCCCGGACTCGCTCACCTTCGGCCTCCAGAGCAACTACTTCGAAGCGATCATCTTCGGCTGGTGGATGCTGCTGACCTATCGCTCCAACGGATACCTGGGGCGCGTCACCTACGGAGCCCAGGCCCGCATCATGGACGGGGTGCTGGGGCGCGCCAACTGCCTGCTGATCGGCACTCTTTGGAACATGTTCAAGTTCGTCATGATCCCAATCGGAATCCAGCTGAACGCATATTTCTCTCAGGATCTCTACGCCGTGCTGTTTCTCTACATCTGGCTGTCCTACCTGATGGGGGATACTGCCAGCGAGGTCGTCGGCTCGCTGTTCGGCAGACAGAAACTGAGAGTCTGGGGCGTCGGAGAGGTCAACCGAAAATCGTTGGAAGGAACTGCGGCCTGCTTTCTGGGATCGCTGCTGGTCTGCCTCTACGCGGTCTACTCACACGGCCTGGGATTTCCGTGGCTGATGTTGGCCATCGTGGTTTCCCTCTCCAACACCGCGGTGGAGCTGTGGTCTCCGCGGGGCACCGACGACTTCACCATGGCCACCACCAATGCGCTCCTCTGCTGGGGGTTCGGGGCAGCGGGACTGGGGGGCTGAGCGGGCGTAAGGCGTAGGGCTTTTGGAAGACCTGACACCTAGTCTTGGGTGATTTCCTACCTCACCACCGCGGGGGGTACCGCCGAGAAGAGACGAATCCCTTGCCCGTCGAGGGCGCCGAAGAGCATTTGAGCGATCAGGGGGCGGCTGGAGCGGATCCTGATGTATCCTCCCGCCTGGCCGGCGGTTGCCGGAACCAGCTGGGGCACCAGCTGCGACAAGCGCTGACCCACTGTGAGCTGCAGGGAAGCCCGGCCGGCCAACTGACCATTGGCCCTGAAAACCTCGATCTCGACGTCCGCCGGCTGGGTGGCGCAAGCGCTTTCGAAGGGCGAACCAGGGTGGAACAAAGCCAAGCCGGTGAAGAACCCCGGCAGGTTGGCCACCTGGCTGAACACCGCGTCGGTGAACGCTTCGCTTTGCAGCGGCAGGGCGGCGGCAAAGCGGAGGCGATCGGGATCGCCGAAAATCACGTCCCCCACGACGCCTTCTCCGTCTGCCTCGACAATCAGTGAACCCACGAAACCGGCTGCCTGGGCGGGACTGGAGCCGGCGTCAGCGACGCTGAAGAGAGCTCCGGCGTCCATCGACAGTTGTTCACCAGGACCCAGGGCGTGAAAGGACGGCACGCCAATCTCCGCACCGTTCTCGTCGACGGCCGCCAGAGTGACGAGCCTCTCCGCGGAGCTCGCGTTGACCAGATTCACGTTGGTGAAGATGTCGGCCTGGCTGGCCAGTTGAGCCGAGTGAGCACGGCCCGGACGATCCAGCGAAGCAGCATTCAGGCCCAGAATGGTCTGCTCCTCGGGAAGCTGAATCAACTGGAAAGCGGCAACTGGGCCTCCCACGACGACTTCGCCCAGCACGTACCCACCCAACGAGCCGGTCTCGAAGAGTTCGGCGAAGCTGCCTTCCAGGAAGCTGCGAGCCGGGATATCCCGCGAGATCTGGCGAGCGGGTGGCCCCGGCGGGCCTCCCAGCGGGAAGTAGCTCAGTCTCACCCTCACGGCCGAGTCGTTGGGGTTGAAGATGCTCAGGCGGGTTGAGGCCGATTGTCCGCGAAAGGCGGCGGCGCCCTCGAAGACGCGCGTGAAGAGGAAGCTCGTGAGAGGCTCTTCGACGGCCACTCCGCCATCCAGCTGAGCCAGGTCACTGCTCCCGAACTGAAAAAAGGAGGCCAGTTCGGTCACGTCTGTGAGCAGTTCCAGCCAAGCCGGTCCCGAGCCGCTGCCGGGAAAGATCTGAGTCCTCGTCTGTGCGACTTGTTGGCCCGACGGCAGGTCCAGACCGATAGAAGCTCCTGCCGGAGATTGCTGGGGCAACCCGCTCTCCGACGCCGCCACGATGGCACCGATTTGCTCGAGTTGGAGAGACGCCGCTTCCAGGGAGAAATTGGAGAAGGCCAAGCCGTCGAACTGAGGCCTCTCGTCGACCCGACCTGCAGTGTAGAGGTAGGCGGGTTGCCCCACCCGCTTGACGACGCTTTGGAAATCAGGTCCCGCGTAGACCGTGTCGGGATCTCCGGGATCGACCGCCAGCGCGCCGATGGCCTGATTGTCCAGGCCCCGGGCGGCCAGCGACCAGGTCTCCCCGCCGTCACGGCTGCGGTACACCCCACCCGCCCGAGTTCCCGCATAGAGGGCTCCGGGGCCCGCCGCAAGCGACAAGACTCTTAGATCTCCCAGGCCCTGATTGACGGCCGTCCAGGAGTCGCCGCGATCTCTGCTCCTGAAGACGCCGTCCTCTCGAGTGCTCAGGTACAGCGTTGTGGCATCGGCGAGGTCGATCAGCAAATCGGAGGGGACCGCACCGTCCAGCCCGCTGGCGATGACACTCCAGTTGTTGCCGCTGTTGGTGGTGCGAAACACGCCGTCCGCAGTTCCGACCAGCGCGTAGATCCGCGGGGACTGGCTGGGGTCGACTTCGATATCCTCCACCAGGCCGGTGATTTGACCACCCGTGTTCGACCAGGTAGCGCCGCTGTTGCTGCTCCTGACCACGCCTCCTGCCGCAGTCGCGGCATAAATGACGTTGCTGTCCGTAGGGTCGACCCGCACTACAGTGACGAAGGTGCCCTCGAATACGGGGCTGGTGACTCTTTCCCAGAGAACGCCGCCGTTGCTGGTGCGGAAGAGCCCGTCACCATTCGATCCCAGGTAGAGCACCATGCGGTTGTTCGGGTCGGCCGCCAGCGACAATCCCAGGTTCTGAAAGAGGCCGAGCTCGTCTCTGAAACCGGCGACCATTCGCTGCCAGGTATCGCCCCCGTCGGTGCTCTTGTAGAGAGCGTTGCGATCGTCCATCACCGCGTAGAGCGTCTGGGAATCGACGGGGTCGAACACGATGTCGAGGGCCCGGTGGATGTCCAGGCCCTGATTGGCAGGGCTCCAGCTGCCGCCCGCGTCCAGCGACCGGAACACACCCGGTCCGCCGTCCAGGGTGGCCGCATAGACGCGCAAAGAGTTGCCGGGGTCCACCGCCAGGGCAACGATTCCGAAATCTGCAAGGCCCTGGGTCACGCCGTTGTTGGCCTGGCTCCAGCTCACGCCTCCGTTGCTGCTCTTGAAGATGCCGTCCAGCACCTGACCCGCATACAGGATGTTGGGGTTCTGAGGGTCGAAGGCGACCGCAGACGGGCTGCCCCCCTCGAGGCCGCTGCTGGATGGCTGCCAGCTCCCCCCGCCGTTGGTGGTTCGGAGCAGAGCGCCCGACGGGCCGAGAGTGGACACGAAGGCCACCTGCTCATTGAGCGGGTCGACTTCCAACAACACAACCCTCAGGTCTGGCAATCCGGTGTTCGCAGCCTGCCACGTCACTCCCCCATTGAAGCTCTGGAAGACACCCCCGCCGAGCGTTCCCGCGTAAACCACAGACGGGTTGGAAGGGGCCACCGCCACCGCCCTGACGTCCAGATTCGTGAGTCCGGCGTTGCTGAGCGCCCAGCTCGAGCCGCCGTCCGTCGTCTTGAACACTCCCAGGTCGGAGGCCACGTAGAGCGTTGAGGTATCCACCGAATCGATGTCCAGATCCCGCATCTGGCCACTCAAGCCGCAGTTGGCAGGGAACCAGCTGCCGGCGCCGTCGGTGGACTTGAAGACTCCCTCTGCGGAAAGCGCATAAAGCGTAGAGGTCGTGCCAGGATCGATGCTCAGGGAGGAGACGCCGGCTCCGGCCAAGCCGCGCCAAGCCGGCTCCCATGATCCGGCCCCGTTGATACTCTTGTAAACGCCGGCTCCGGCCACCAGGTACAAGACGTCGCTCTGCATGGGATCGATCACGAGATCCCGGGTCACTCCGGCTCCGTCCGGCCCCATGCGCTGCCAACGCGCTCCGGCTGAGACCGGAAGGCAGAAGAGGAGGGGAAGGATCAACGCGAGCAGGGGGAGAAGAAATCGAACGGGCCGGCAAACTACCGCCATGGGCCACCTCCACAGAGCGAGAACTCGAACACCCAAAAAGGCCCGCATTCTCAACGGATGCGGTGCGTGAGACTTCCATTTTCCGGAAACACACCGGGCAGGTCAACAAGCCGGTCGGGCTTGAGGCTTGGGGAACGCGGGAATCGGGCTAGGCGGCAGGCCCGTGGTCCGGGAGGGGGATCTCCACCAGCTCGAGCCCGGGAATTGGGGATTTACACCCCTGTCGGCCCGAAGAATGTTGCTGGTCTGCCCTCCGAGGACTGGAACCGGAAATGCATGGTCCTGAGAATAGGGAGGTATGTGTCGGCCGCGCCCGGGAGACTGTCATTCCCGGCTCCCAGGCAGAGCCGACTAAACGAGGAAGAACATGTCAAGAAAGAGTTGGGCCGAGCCCTTCAAGATCAAAATGGTAGAGCCGATCCGGATGACCACCCGTGAGGACCGCGAGCGGGCGATTCGAGAGGCTGGTTTCAATACCTTCT
>JBFKLX010000105.1:0-18541 GCA_041630155.1 Acidobacteriota bacterium | reverse complement strand
TCGCTGCTCTTTGGTGTGCCGGATGAACTCCTCCAGGTCGGCTTCGAACTTGGCCAGTCCGGCCGGGCCCGCAAACGACTCGTTGAACCCGAAGCAGGCCAGAATGACGTCGGCCCGCCACATCGACAAGTGATCGTCGGGACTTCCCCAGTTCAATGAGCGGGGCCGGAAAGCGATCTCGTCGGCCGAGTAGCCCAGGTTTCGAACCAGTAACTGGTGCTCGGGGAAGCGGGCGTGCAGGAGCGTCTCGAAGTGCCCGAAATACTGCATCCGCTCGGCCAGCGTGTTGCCGATGATGGCGACATGGTCTCCAGGCTCGAGTTCGAGGCGCGCTTCCGGGGCCCAGGAGCAGTGGGAAGCCAGTGCTGCGACGAGCAGAGAGAGTAGGCGGCCTCCCATGGGCCGCGACGGCTGCGTTTTCATTTCGATTCCCGTGCGCCGGCTCGCTTCGATTCCCCGGGGCCGGGTTACGACCGGCGGACCAAAAGTTTAGCCGTGGCCCTTACAAGCGTCAATGGCTGACCGGCCGGAGCCGTTCAAGGGATTCGGGAAGTTTGGAGTTTTCCCGGAGCCCCGCAGGTGATACCGTCCTTTGGGAGGAAAGAGGAGGTCTCATGAACCGTCTGATTCGACTCTTGCTTGTTGCTGGGCTGGTGCTCAGCTTGAACGTTCCGGTCTTCTCGACCCGCCTGGTGAGTTATCACTTTCGCGGCGAGACCCGCCTGGGGGCCTGGCACGAAGACCAGGTGGTCGATCTGAACCGGGCGTACCTCCTGCTGCTCGAGAGACAGGGGAAAACACGAGCCGAGGCCCGTGCCGCAGCCCTGGTGCCCCCCGACGTCGTCGAGTTTCTGCAGGGTGAGGAAGATTCTCTGCAGGCCGGCATGGAAGCGCTGAACCTGGTGAAGCAGCTGCTCGCTCAGCCCGAGGGGCGCAGGGAGCTCGAGGAGAACGGGGTGTTGCTCCCGGCCGCCCAGGTGCGGCTCGGTCCCGCGGTTCCCAACCCCCCGCACCTGCTCGCCGTGGGACGAAACTACCGGCTCCACGCCGAAGAGGTCGGTGCGGAGGTGCCCGAGTATCCCATCATCTTCACCAAAGAGGGCAAGCTGATCGGGCCCGGCGAGGAAATCGTCATCCCCAAGGGAGTCGAGCGGCCCGATTACGAAGCCGAGCTCGCCTTCGTCATCGGCAAGAGAGCCCGCAACGTGAAGCCCCAAGACGCCTTGGAATACGTCGCGGGATACGCCGTGTTCAACGACGTCACGGCCCGGGACATCCAGGACCGCGTCAGCCAGTGGACGCTGGGGAAGAGTCCGGACACGTTTGCCGCGATGGGAGCGCATCTGGTGCTGCGGGACGAAGTCCCCGACCCTCAGACGCTGGGGATCCGTGCGCGCATCGGTGACGAAGTTCTGCAGGACGCCAACACCTCGGACATGATTTTCACGGTGGCCGACCTGCTCGCCTACGTCTCACAGTTCATGACGCTGCAGCCGGGGACCGTCGTGGCGACCGGGACGCCCTCCGGAGTCGGAGAGGCTCGCCAGCCTCCCCGCTTTCTGCAGCCGGGGGACACCATCGTGATCGAGATCGACAAGCTGGGGGCTGTGGCCAACCCGGTCGTGCGGGAGCCCTGACGAGAGCTGTCTTCCGGCGATCGCGCACCGATCGGTCTCTCAGCGATTCGGTCTCAGTGCGACTGAATCAGTCCCGCCAGATACTGGCTGCTGCGGCTCACGGCTTCGGATACCGACATCACGCCCTCGAATGCCTGGTGTACCGTGACGAATCCCGTGTAGCCGATCTGGTGGAGTCCCGAGAACACCGCGGAAAAATCGACCCCGCCGTCCTCCCAGAGCCCGATGTGGTCGACGCCGACGGGGCCGCTTTTCCAGGTTTGAATCTTCGTCTCGGCGTCCGGGTTGAGGCGGTGGTTCTGAACGTAGACGTTGAAGATGTGGTCTCCGAGCCTTTCGATCGTCTCGGGGCCGTAATCCTCGGAGGCGATCATCCAGTTGGCCGGCTCGTAGATGATTCCGAAATTGCTCCTCCCGACTCGGCCGAGCACTTCGAGTGATCCTTCCACGGTTTCGAAGAGACTCGAGCAGTGCGCCTGGTGAGCCAGCCGAATGCCGCGTTCGCCGGCCTCGTCGCTGGCCCGTTGGGCCCACTCGATGTCTTCCTGCTTTTTCATGCAGATCCGAATCAGGTCGGCCCCGAACGTCTCGGCCAGATCCAGATAGGGAGTGATATTGCGGAGTCCGTCGGGGCCGTGCTCGTCGTTTCGCGGCACCGCGAAATCGCCGGTCACCATGGAAACCACCAGCCCGGCCTCCCGGATCCTGGCGCTCATCTCTCCAATTTGCTCGGCGGGCGTGTGGATTCCCCCTTGAGAAGCTCGCATGCAGAGTGCCCCGTAACCATGGGTCCGGGCCAAGTCGATCAACTCCTCGATCGTCATGGAAGACTCTTCCTTGTTCAGGAACGACTCCGCCACGCGAACCGACAGTGAGAGCTTCATTCCGCCCGGAGGAGTCTCCTCCCGAGCAGGAGCACTCGCCTCGCGGCTCTCACCGCAGCCGGCCATGGCGGCCACGGAGCAGCCCAGGGAGGCCTTCAGAAAGGATCGCCGTGTGGAAAACCTGGTCATCTTCTCAGTCCTCGAGTTGAATCATCGAATCGTACTTGGACGACCCAGTCTAGGCGGCTCGCCGGTTTTGGACAAGGGATTCTGGCGAGTCGGGCAGGGCGAAAGGACGAAGCAGGGGGAGAACCGGGTCGGCCGCCAGCCGCCGAGCCTGTATACTGATCGCCGATCGCAACGGGGGGAAGTTGCAGTGGCGGAGATGGATCGGATCGAAGGCGCCAAAGGGGAGACCGGGGAGCACGCTCCGGCCCCGACCGGCCTGCTGGAAACACTGAAGAAACTGGGCCCGGGACTGATCGTCTCGGGGTCGATCGTCGGTTCCGGAGAGTTGATTGCCACCACCACGCTGGGCGCCCAGGTCGGCTTTGCCGCTCTCTGGGTGATCCTGATGAGTTGCGTCATCAAGGTGGTGGTGCAGGAGGAACTGGGCCGCTACTGCATCTCCTCGGGAGAGACCACCTTCAAGGCCCTGGACCGGATTCCCGGTCCCCGCTGGCGCGTCTCCTGGGTCGTGTGGTCCTGGATGCTGATGCTGGTGGGCGTGACCTTTCAGCAGGGGGGCATCATCGGCGGCGTGGCCCAGGTGCTGCACGTCGCGTTCCCGCAGTTGAACCAACAGGTCTGGACGCTCGTCGCCGCCGCCCTGGCCGTGGCACTGCTGCTGCGGGGTTACTACCGCCACATCGAACGGACCAGCACTCTCCTGGTCTCGAGCTTCTCCCTGATCACGGTGGCCTGCGCCGTGGCACTGTTCTGGACACCCTACGGTGCGACCCTGGACCAGATCGCCGAGGGATTCCGGTTCCAGCTGCCGGCCGGCGGATTGGCCGTCGCCTTCGCGGCTTTCGGGATCACCGGCGTGGGAGCCACCGAGCTGGTCTACTACCCTTATTGGTGTCTCGAGAAGGGGTACGCTCGATTCGTCGGCCCGCCCGACGGCTCGGCTGAGTGGCAGAGCAGGGCGCTGGGCTGGACCCGAGTGATGCAGGTCGACACCGTGGTGGCGATGGTCGTCTACACCCTCGCCACGATCGCTTTCTACATTCTGGGTGCGGGGGTGCTGCACCGAGGGCAGAGAGTCCCCTCCGGCTACGCCATGATCGAGACGCTCTCGGAAATCTACACGGCGACGCTGGGGAACTGGGCCTTCTTCCTCTTTCTGCTGGGGGCGTTTTTCGTCCTCTTCTCGACCACCTTCGCGTCCACGGCCTCGACTTCGCGGGTCCTGGCGGATTTCCTCGAACTGATCGGTCTGTTGCGACTCACGAGCGACCGGCATCGGCTCGCCTGGTGGCGACGCTTGGTGGTGCTGCTGATCGCGCTCTACACGTTCTGGTACCTGTTGCTGGGCGTTCCGGTGGCGATGGTCATCATCGGCGGCATCGCTCAAGCCTCGATGTTGCCGATCCTGGGCTTTTCGACCGTCTACCTGCGCTACCGGCACACCAATCGAGCCATCCGCCCGGGGCTCCTGATCGACGTGCTGCTGTGGCTGACCTCGACACTCATGCTTGGTTTCGCCGTCTACACGTTGGTCTTGCGGGTGCTCGGTTGACTCGATGCCGGCACGGGGCGAGGGTCCGGGTGCAACGCAAGGCAGGGGGCCGGGAAGCCGGGGTCACCACTCCAGAGCTACGCCCAAGCGGCCGGCGAGCTCGGTCAGGCGCTCCCAGACTTGGGTGTCCAGCGGAATTCCTTTTCGTGAGCGCACCTCCTCGGCGCGCTGCTCCGGATCCCCGGCTACCAGTACTTCCGTGAATCCGACCGCCGCCGAGGACGATTTGACGTCCCGCACGAGTCGCTCCATTCGAGTTTGAAACTCCTCCAGAGGGAGAAAACGGGACACCTCGACGGCCAGATAAGTCTGGCTCGTGCCCATGGGGCGCTCCCGCAAATAGAGCCCGCCGACCTGGCTGCCCAGGGGACCACCGCTGAGCACGGCGCAGAAGATCTCCACCAGCATCGCCAGACCACTCCCTTTGTAGCCCCCCAGAGGGCTCAGCAGTCCCTTCAGGGCCTCCCGCGCGTTGGTGGTCGGCACGCCCTGGGAGTCCAGGGCCCAGCCGGCCGGGATGGTCTCCTCCCCGCTCGCGGCAGCCCTCAGGATCTTGTTCATGGCGACCGTACTGGTCGCCATGTCGAGCAGCCAGGCGCCCGAGCCTCGGCTGGGGATCGAGACGCAGATGGGATTGGACCCGAGCCGGCCTTGCTTTCCCTGCCAGGGAGGGACCGAGGGGGAGGAGTTGGTCATGACGACGCCGATCATCCCGGCGGCGGAGATGCGCTGGCCCCAGAAGGCTGCGGCGCCGAAGTGATTCGAGCGCCGCGCCACTACCATTCCCAGGCCCTGCTTGCTCGCCAGCCGGACCGCATGGTGGCAGCAGACGTCGGCGACGTACTGTCCGATGCCCTGTTGGCCGTCGTAGAGCAGGCAGCTTTGCGACTCCGAGACGACCCGACCGTCGGCCGCGGCGTCGATGTTTCCCGCGGCCAGCTGCTCGGCGTAGGCGGGCAGCAGGTTGACCCCGTGGGAGTCCACTCCCCGGAGGTTGGCCGCGACCAGAGACTCCGCGACCAGTCGGGCTTTGGCGAGGGGGACTTCGAGGGCCGTCAGTATCTCCTCAGCCAGGCGGGTCAGCGTTTCCGCCGGTACTGTCTCCGGGTTCTTCATTGCTTCGTCTCGAGCGCGACGATTGTGCCATCGGCTGACTCGAGCCACAAGGACCGGAAGGTCTGCTGGTCTTCAGTCCCGGCAGGACCGGTTGACGCCATTCGGTCCAGGGGGGACAATCCGTCCGGACGGCTGGAGTGAGTCGGTCTCTGCCCGACCACCGGCCTTTGGGGACTCCAAAAGGGCGGTCGGCGTCAGGCGCGCCAACTCAGCCGCTTTCCCGTCCGGGAACGAATCGAGGAGGAAACCACGTGGCCAGCTCAGAGGCGATGCTCGCTGCTACGAACCGCCCCCATCCTGGCGTGGTCTGGATGCTGCTGGCCGCTCTCCTGGCGGTCCCGGTGGGGGTGGGAACCGCCGCTCCCACTTCCGAATGGCCCGAGACGCCCCCCCGAGCGAGGCCCTGGGCATACTGGTGGTGGCTGGGGAGCGCGGTCGAGGAATCCCACCTGACCCAGCTCCTGGAAGCCTACCGCGAGGCCGGCTTCGGGGGGCTGCACATCATTCCCATCTACGGCGTGCGGGGCCAGGAGGAGGATTTCGTTCCCTTCCTGAGTCCCCGCTGGATGGAGCTGCTGGAGTACACCCTGAGTGAGGCCGGGCGTCTGGGCCTGGAGATCGATATGACCACCGGCACGGGCTGGCCGTTCGGAGGGCCGCAGGTCGGCGCGGAGCACGCCGCCGCTCGAGTGGTCTCGCGACATCACGATGTCGCCGGGGACTCTCGCGTCGAATTGGACCTGGCGAGGGGCCTGCCGGAAGGAGGGCCGCGTTGGCTGAGAGCGGTGGTGGCCTACTCCGCCGCCGGCGAGTTCCGTGATCTGGCCCCCCACCTGGGTGCCGCCAATCGCCTGGAATGGGACGTTCCTCCCGGTGACTGGACCGTCTACTCGGTCTGGGAAGAAGCCTTCGGCCAGCAGGTGGAACGGGCCGCTCCGGGGGGAGAGGGAAACGTGATGGATTTCTTCTCGACCGCCTCCCTCCGGCGCTACCTGCAGCGGTTCGACGAGGCTTTCGCCGGGCGCCGGGGCCGGCCGCGAGCTTTCTACAACGACTCGTTCGAGGTCCCGGAAGCGAACTGGACGGACCGGATGTTCGAGGAGTTCCGCCAGCGGCGCCAGTACGACTCGAGACTGCATTTGCGCGAGCTCGACGGACAGGGCCCGGACGATCGTGTGGCCCGTTTCAAGAGCGACTTTCGCGAGACCCTTTCCGACCTCCTGCTGGACCGCTTCGTCCTGCCCTGGACACTCTGGACTCACGCCCAGGGCAGCTCCAGCCGCCATCAGGCCCACGGGATGCCGGGCAACCTGTTGGACCTGTACGCCGCCGCCGACATTCCCGAGACCGAGCAATTCGGCCCCACTGGTTTCCCCATCCCCGGACTGCGGGTGGACGACGCCTTCGACGAGGAATCGTTCGGCAAGACCGACAAGCTGGCATTCAAATTCGCCTCCTCGGCTGCGCACGTCGCGGGAAAGCCCCTGGTCTCGTCCGAGTCGGCCACCTGGTTGGGGGAGCATTTCACCGTCGCCCTCTCCCAGGTCAAGCCAGAACTGGACCAGTTGTTCCTGGGCGGGATCAATCACGTCTTCTATCACGGTATCGCCTACTCTCCGCTGGACGAGCCATGGCCGGGACGGCTGTTTTACGCCTCCACCAACTTCGCTCCTTCCAATCCGTTCTGGAGGCACTTGCCCGCCTTGAACCGCTACGTGGCGCGAGTCCAATCGATTCTCCAGTCGGGAGAGCCGGACAACGATCTGCTCCTCTATTTCCCCGTCCACGACATCTGGCACGACCCGGAAGGGCTGCAGATGCAGTTCACCATGCACAACACCCGCGACTGGCTGTTGGGGGGGAGTTTCTACGAGGCGGCCCAACTGCTCGACGAGAAAGGCTATTCGTTCGACTACGTCTCGGACCGCCAGGTGCAGAAACTCGGAGTCGTGGAGGGCGCCTTGGCCGCCCCGGGTGGACGCTACGCAGGCATCGTCCTGCCTTCCACGCAAAGAATCCCGCTCGCCACCTTCTCGAAGCTGGTCGACCTGGCGGGCGAAGGGGCGACGGTGCTGGTTCATGGGAAACTCCCGCGAGACGTTCCCGGACTCTCCGACCTGGACGCCCGGCGCCGGCAACTGCTGGAGCGGCTCACCTCGCTGAGCTTCTCAGCCGCGGATACTCCTGGAATTCGTCAGGCCCGCGCAGGAGCGGGACGCTGGCTCGCGGGAGACGACCTGGAGGCACTGGTCCAATTCGCCGAGCTGCCCCGGGAGCCGATGGTCGAGCAGGGACTCCAGTTCGTTCGGCGGCGGCTCGAAGACGGCCTGACCTACTTCATCGTGAATCTGAGGGAGAGGGAAGTCGACGGGTGGGTGGAACTGTCCGCCCCCGGGAGCGCCGCAGTCATTCTCGACCCGCTCTCCGGGAAGGCCGGGAGCGCGGCCGTCCGGCACGGGGAGAGCGGGTCGCTCCAGGTCTATCTCCGGCTCGAGCCGGGAGAGTCTTTGCTGGTGCGGGTGCTGGATGAGAATCCACCGGGCAGCACGCCCTGGCGATTCCTGCAACCTTCCGGCCCCCCCGTCCCCATCCAGGGCGACTGGCGCATCGAGTTCGTCGAGGGAGGTCCTGTCCTGCCCGAGGAGCTTCGAGTTTCGGAGCTGAGATCCTGGACCGAGCTGGGCTCGCCCGAGGCCGTACGCTTTGCCGGCACCGCTCGCTACACGGTTCGATTCGAGGCCCCCCGTGAGGCGGCGGACGGTTGGGTCCTGGACCTGGGCCGCGTCGCGGAAAGCGCGCGGGTCCGGGTCAATGGTCGGGACCTCGGCGTCGTGTTCGCCCATCCCTTTCGAATCTCGCTGGCCGACACGCTCCGGCCCGGAGCCAACCAGCTGGAAGTGGAGGTCGCCAACCTGGCGGCCAACCGTATTGCCGAACTGGACCGCAGAAACGTCGTTTGGAGAAAGTTCTACGAGATCAACTTCGTCACGATCCGCTACCAGCCCTTCGACGCGTCGCAGTGGCCGCCCCTCGAGTCCGGACTGATCGGCCCCGTCAGCCTGCACCCAGCGCGCTTCGTGCCCTGAGAAGACACAGCCGCCGGCTCACCAGAAGACGGCGTACATTGCAAGGGTCAGTAAGATCACCGCCGCCCCCAGCCACTTCACCAGGGGAGTGGCCTTCATGTCGTAGTTTTCTCTTTCCGGGAGCACTTTGGGCTCTGCCAGGGGCTTTCTCAGCGTGAGGGCCAGCATCACCAGCAGGACCACCGCGAAGGTGATCGCCATCCGGTTCAGGAAGGCGACGCTCCCGAACTGCCACTGCAGAAAACCGTAGACCGGGACGGTCAGAATCAAGCCGACGGTCCCGGCGATTGCCGGGGCCCGTTTGAAGATCATTCCGAACACGAACACCGCCAGGATCCCCGGGGATATGTAGCCCTGGAACTCCTGTATGTAGGTGAAAATTCCCTGGAAGCTGGGGTCTCCCAGGGCCGGTGCGATCCAGCAGCCGATCAGGACGAAGACGGCCGTGGACGCACGCCCCGTCCAGATCAGCGTCTTCTGCGAGGCCCGCGGGCGCCAGTGTCTTTTGAAGAGGTCCATGACGAAGATGGTGGAGGCCGAGTTGAGCATCGAGGCCAGAGAACTGATGACTGCTCCGCTGATCGCCGCGAAAATGAAGGCCCGCACCCCGGGACCCACCAGATTCCGGATCAGCAGGGGGTAGGCCGCGTCGGTGCCGCTCTCGCCGGTCATCTGGTCGCCGTACAACTGAAGGGCCATGATTCCGGGAAAGATGATGACGAAGGGGATGATCAGCTTCAGAAAGGCCGCGAAGATGATTCCCAGCTGGCCCTGGCGCAGAGAGCGGGCCGCCAGCGTCCGCTGCGTGATGTACTGGTTCAAGCCCCAGTAGTAGAAGTTGGGGATGTGCAGGCCGATCACCAGGGCCGTCCAGGGCAGCACCGGGTGATCGCCCGGTAGGATCATGTGGAGTCTGTCGGCGTTGTACTCGAAGAAGCTGCCCACCCCTCCGACAGCCTGAAACCCAAGCACAGTGGTGATCGCGCCTCCGATGATGAGCGCCGATCCCTGAAACAGATCGGCCCAGGCCACCGCCTTGAGCCCGCCCCAGATCGTGTAGAGAGCAGCGATCCCGCCGATCACCCAGACGCCGTATTGCAGGTGGGCCGGGTCGGCCAGGTTTCCAAAGATGGTTTGCAGGGTGAGGCCTCCCGAGTAGATGACCGCGGCGATGGTGACGCCGACATAGATGACCATCGTGTAGAAGGCCATGATGGCCCTGGCCGTGGGGTCGTAGCGGTACTCCAGATACTCGGGGATGGTGAAGATGCCGATTCTGAGGAACTTGGGGAGGAAGAAGATGGCGACGAACACCAGAGTGATGGCCGCCAGCCACTCGTAGCTGGCGATCGCCATCCCCGCGACTCCGGCCCCCTGGCCCGCCATGCCCACGAAGTGCTCCGTGGAGATGTTGGCCGCGATCAGAGAGAGGCCGATCAGGGGCCAGGTGAGGCCCCGGCTGGCCAGGAAGAAATCCTCGCTGGTCTCTTCCCGCCGGCTCTTGTACATGCTCACGCTGACCACGACCGCGAAGAAGCCCACGAACATGGCCACGTCCAGCCAGGTCAGTCCCAGTTCATCCATGCGGAGAGTCCTTTCGTCTTTTCGCTTCCCCGATGGCTATCATAGGTGTTCGTTGGAGCGCCATCCAGGGGAAGGTGAGGGGGCCAGGGAGGATGAGGCATTCGCCACCGGGAGAGACGAGCGGCGGGTCCTCCCAGGCCGCTTCGACCCGGTTTGTGCGGCCAGTCTGGTTGGACTATCATCGGCAGCGAGGAGTCCGCGGGACCACGCGTTCGACCCTGGGAGCACGAAGAGAATGAGCACTCAACCACTGCCCGAGCAGGATCCTCCCTCCGGCCCGCGCATGGATCGGGCGAGGACGGCCGGACACCAGCTGCGCTACTACATCGCGTTCAGCGCACCGCCGACACGGACTCCCGCCGACGGGTCCGAGCCGTTCGTGCGTGCGGAGGTGGGTTTCACGCCCAGCTGGTTTCACGAGTTTTGCGGTATTGATTTCTCGGAGCGGTGGCATCGGGACGCCGACTATCGGATGAAGAGCCACGAACTGATGCGGGACGAGGTGCGCCGCCGCTTCCCGGACCGCGGCATCGGCGGGGACGATGACCAGCCGCCGGACCTGTTGACGGGGATCTATGGGGGCTGCGTGGTGGCCGCCATGTTCGGCCAGGGGATCCAATACTGGCCGGACAATTTCCCGGCCTCCTCGCACGACTTTCATCTCAGCGCCGAACAGGCTTCCGCACTCACTCCGGTCGAGCCTGACGAGAACCCATTCTTCCTGAGCATTCTCGAGCAGCTGGATCGGATCTTGGAGCTGACGGGAACGGCCAGGGGATTTCTCAACTGGCAGGGAGTGCTCAACACGGCGTTTCGCCTGCGCAGCGCCGACATCTTCACCGACCTGATCGACGATCCGGGGCGTGCCCGCCACGTCTTCGACTGTGTGGCGACCACGATGATCGCAGGCCTCCAGCGGCTGCACGAGGTGCAGAGGAAGGCCGGCGTCGACTATCGCTTCGCCACCATCTCCAACTGTGTCGTCAACATGATCAGCCCGGAGCACTACGAGGAATATCTTTTGCCGTTCGATCGAAAGATCAGGGACCGATTCGAAAGCTTTGGTATTCATAATTGTGCCTGGACGGTGGACCCCTACATGGACGCCTATGCTCAGGTACCCGATCTGGGCTACCTCGACATGGGCCTGGATTCCGATCTCAGCCGGGCCAAGCGTCTCTTTCCGGTGACGCGCCGCAACGTCCTCTACACCGCCATGGACATGGCGGAGAAGACCAAAGGGGAAATCCGCAGCGACTTCGAGCGCATCGCCAGAGAGCTGGGGCCCTGTGACTTGGGTCTCCCGAACATGGAAACGCGAGTTCCGGACGAGCGAATCCTCTGGGCCATGGATCTCTGCCAGGAGCTGAGTGAGTGTGCCGCCGTCAGCGATGATTCCGGTGCCGCGGCAGATCTCCCATGAGATGAGAAACCCGGGCCGGCCGGGCAGCTACGAAAGGTTCGGCATATGCAGGTTGGGATCGTGGGTTATGGCTGGGCGGGCGGCGCCCATCTCCAGGCGTTCAACGAGATTCCGGGAGTGTCGGTTTCATCCATCTGCTCGCGCCGCCCTCTGGACGCGGAGGAGCTGAGCCGGCGTCACGGTTCTCAAATCTCGGTTTTCGGGGACCTCGCCGAAATGTGCGCGCGGCCCGAGCTGGACATCGTCTCCATCTGCACCCCCCATCCTCTGCATCCCGAACAGGTGGAGATCGCGGCCCGGGCCGGCAAGCATGTGGTGATCGAGAAGCCCGTGGCAATCGATTTGACGGGTCTGAAGCGAGTCGAGCATGCGGTCCGGGAGTCGGGGGTCAAGGCTCTGGTCTGTTTCGAGGTGAAAGTGATCGGTCACTTTCGGACCCTGCGCGCCTTCATCGACCGGGGGCTGCTGGGGGAGATCCACTACGGGGAATGCGACTACTATCACGCCATTGGCCCCTGGTACGGGCAGTACGAATGGAACCGCAAGGCCGGCTACGGAGGCTCTTCACTGCTGACGGCCGGATGTCACGCGCTGGACGGACTCCTCTGGCTCCTGGAGGATCGTCCGGCCGAAGTATTCAGTTACGCCACCAAGTCGAGCGCTCCGGAGTTCCAGGCCTACGAGTACCCGACCACCACCGTGACGATCATGCGCTTCGCGGGCGGCAAGATCGGCAAGACCGCCTCCGTCATCGATTGCTACCAGCCGTATCTTCTCAACGTCCACCTGGTGGGTTCCAAGGGAGCGGTCTGGAACGACAAGTTTCACTCTGAGTTGCTCTCGGGACTCGACAAGTCCGATTGGAGCCGGCTGCACACCGAGCTGGTCGGGTCGGGTGACGTGGCGCACCATCCCTACCGCGCTCTGTTCGAAGATTTCGTGGCGGCGATCCGCGAAGATCGCGAGCCGGCGTTTTCGTTCGAGGATGCGATCTTCTCGCATCGAGTTTGCCTGGCCGCCGACCGCTCCTCGGAACTTGGCCGGCCGGTGAGCCTGGACGAGGTAGCCTGAGATGGCCTCTCCTCCGACTTCCGGTTCGGCCCCGGACGGCACTCGTCGTTCCAGTCAGCCCGGTGGCGAGGCGCCCAGCCAGGCACCCGGGCGATGGACCGTCCTGGCGGCGGGGGCGCACCCGGACGACATTGAGTTCATGATGGCCGGGACCCTGCTGCAATTGGGTGCCCGCGGAGCGGAACTGCACATGTGGAATCTGGCCGACGGGTCGTGCGGAAGCCAGGCAATCGGCCCCAAGGAGATTGCCGAGCTGCGCCGGCAGGAAGCCGGTCGCTCGGCGGCAATCGCGGGCGCAACCATCCACCCTCCCCTGGTAGAGGATGCATTCATCCTCTACGAACGCTCCCTGATCCAGCGCGTGGCGGCACGGGTGCGGCAGATTCGCCCGCGCTTGATCCTGACACACTCACCCCAGGATTACATGGAGGATCACCAGGATACGGCCCGCCTTCTGGTCACCGCCGCCTTCATGCGGGGAGCGCCCAACTTTCCCACCGATCCCCCCGTGGAGCCCTGGTACGAAGACGTTTTCGTCTACCATGCACTTCCCCACGGCCTGCGGGACGGTTTGCGCCGGCTCCCGCAGGTCGAGCATTTCGTGGACATCGGACCCGTCCTGGCGCTCAAGCGGAAAATGCTGGCGTGTCACGATAGCCAGCGAGACTGGCTCGACAGCACCCAGGGAATGGGCTCGTACGTGGAGGAAATGGAGGAGATGAGCCGGAGGGTCGGAGCATTGAGTCGCCGCTTCGAATATGCTGAAGGCTGGCGCCGCCACCTCCACGTCGGGTTGTCGCGGCAGGAGTCCGATCCGCTACCACGGGTGCTGGGGGATTTGTGCTTCGTGGATCGGGAATACGAACAGAAACTGAGGGAGTGATCAGAAATGCATCGAAAGTCGAGGGTTGAGCTCGCGAAAATGTCCGCTGCCCGTGGCCTCGCGCTGGTCGTGCTCGCATCCCTGTGGGCCTTGGCCGCTGCTCCGCTCGCGGCCGCTCAGGGCAATCCGGCTCCCGCTGACGACGAAGCCGGATGGGTATCTCTCTTCGACGGAGTCTCGACCGACGGCTGGCGGGCGTTTGGGCAGAAGGACTTTCCCGTAGACACCTGGCGGATCGAGGACGGCTGGATCAAACACGAACCGGCACCGCCGCCGCCTTTCGTCTTGAAGCGGTGGTTCGGCTCGATCCGCCGCTTTTTCGCCGGAAGGCAACGCCGGGACCTGGTCACCGAGAATCTCTACACCGATTTCGACCTCACGTTCGAGTGGCGAATCTCCAGCGGGGGAAACAGCGGAGTCAAATACTTCATCCTGGAGCAGCGGGGCAAGCCGATCGGCCATGAGTACCAGATCCTGGACGATTCGGCCGGATCCGATGACGTACTGTACGGGGAGAACCGGACCGCCTCGTTTTACGACGTCCTGGCGGCGGGCGACAAGATCCTCAAGCCGGCGGGGGAGGTCAACCGCTCGCGCATCCGAGTCTGCGGCCTGACCGTCCAGCACTGGCTGAACGGAGGCAAGGTTCTGGAGTATACCCTGGGGAGCCAGCAGCTTCGAGAAGCCATTCACGACAGCAAATTCAAGAAGGTGGACGGCTTCGGTGAGAAGGTCGAAGGCCGCATCCTGTTGCAGGATCACGGCGACGAGGTCTGGTTCAGAAACCTCCGGATCCGTCGCCTCGACGGTTGTGGAGCGGCCGGTCCGGATGGAAACCGGACGAGTCAATGACGAGAATGAATATGAAGATTCTGGGTGTGATTCCTGCCCGCCTCGCGTCCACGCGACTGCCCCGCAAGGTTCTGCGGGACATCGCCGGGAAGCCGATGCTGCAGTGGGTCTACGAGAATGCAGCCCGCTCCACCAAGCTCACGGACCTGGTGGTGGCCACGGAAAACGAGGAGATCGAAACCTGGTGCGAAACTGTCGGCATCCCCGTGACGCTGACCGGCCAGCATCCCTCGGGTGCCGATCGACTGCACGAAGTGTTGAGCCGCACCGATGCCGATGTCTACGTCAACATCCAGAGCGACGAACCGACCGTGCGTCCGGAGCACGTCGACCTGCTCATGGAGCCATTGCTTTCCGACGACGCGACTCGGGTCACGACTCTGAAAGTGGCCATCGACGTGGAATCCGCTCAGGACCCCAACAACGTAAAGGTCGTCACAGCCGATGACGGCCGGGCCCTCTACTTCTCGCGCTGTCCCATCCCCTACCATCAAGGCAAGGACGAAAGCATCCAGTACTACAAGCATCTGGGGCTCTACGCCTACCGCCGCGACGCCCTGGACCTGTTCCACAGTCTGCCGCGTTCCTGGCTGGAGCGGATCGAGCGGCTGGAGCAGTTGCGCCTGTTGCAGAACGGAGTCCCCATCCATGTGCTGGAGACCCCCTACGACGCGATCGGAGTCGACACCGAAGCGGACCTGCAGCGAGTGAACGAACTCTTCAAGGTGTCGGGTCTGCGTTGATTTCGAGGTCCGGAACTACCAGTCTCCACACCATCTTCTTCGGCCCGGGGCCAATTCGATCATGTATCTGCTGTACACATTCCTGTATCTGAGCTTCCTGCTGGTCATGCTTCCGGTCGCGCTCTACCGTGCCTGGCGGTACAACAAGTACCTGCCGGGTCTGACTCAGCGACTCGGATACCTGCCGGACAGCCTTCGGTCCACAGGTGATCCCACCATCTGGATTCATGCGTGCTCGGTAGGCGAAACACTCAGCGCCCAGGCGTTGGCGCAGGCCCTGCACGATCGTTTCCCGGAAACACGCTTCGTCTTTTCCACGATTACCAGAACCGGGCAGGAAATCGCCCGGGTCAGATTCGCCGGTTACGGGGAAGGCAGGGTCTGCTACTTTCCCCTCGACCTGCCCCGCATCCTTCGCCACTTCTTCGACTGGATCCAGCCCACGCTGCTGATCACCATAGACACTGAGATATGGCCCAACTTCCTGCACCTGGCCAGACGCCGAAAGATTCCGGTGGTCATGGTCAATGGCCGCATCTCCGACGAAAGCTTTCCCAAATACCGGCTGGTGCGGCGCTGGATGAGAAGGGTCCTCGATCACTACACGCTCCTGTTGATGAAGTCAGAGGAAGACGCAGAACGAATCCGGGTCCTGGGGGCTCCCACGAACCGCGTTGAGGTCGGGCGGAACATCAAGTACGACAAAGACCTGGTCGAGAGAAAACTGTCCGAATCGCAGGCCGAGCGGCTGCAGACCGCCTTGGACTTGACTCCGGAGGCGGACGACTTGATCGTGGCCGGCAGCACCCACGAGGGCGAAGAGCGCATACTTCTACAAGTCTTGAAAATCATCCGCCGGGAGCCCGGGCTCGAGGGAACCCGCCTGCTGATCGTTCCCCGTCATCCGGAGCGATTCGACAAGGTGGCCAAATTGGCACGGCGAGAGGGATTTCGGGTCCGACGCCGCTCGGACGATTCGGCCCGGGGGCGCCCCGCCGACGTGCTGATCCTGGACACGCTCGGGGAACTGGCCACCGCCTATCGATTCGCCACCGTGGCCTTCGTGGGCGGGAGCCTGATCCCCCATGGAGGGCAGAGCATCATGGAGCCCGCGCTGTACGCCAAGCCCATCGTGGTGGGGCCCTCCATGCGGAGCTTCCCCTCGGTGGCCGAGGACTTCCTGGCGGCCGGGGGCCTGGTGCAGATCTCGGCTGAGTCCAGCGACAAGGAGGCGCAGCGAAGGCAACTGTCGGAAGTGTTCATCCGACTGCTGCGTGACCGATCCAAGCGCCGCGAGCTGGGGCTGGCAGCCCGCTCAGTTCTGGAGTCGAGCCAGGGAGCAGTACGTTTCACAGTAGATCGAATTGCGGTGATCTACCAGCAAGCCCTCGACGGGCAAGGGGCATGAGGCGGGGGGCTTGGCGGGAAGTGACACCTTGGGGCCCGGGGCGCGCGTCAACACGGGTCGCTGGAATTGCCATTCCCAGCACTGAGCCCCGGCTTGGGACATTTCAACTTTTCGAGAGACGGTGGGCTCACTGAATCGGGGAGTAGTCGGTAGCCCTCAGCAGTGTACTCTCTACTTTCTGCACCAGTTTGCCGCCAGCAGTGGATGCCTTGTAAGCCTCCTGCCAACGCGGGTCGCTGCGAAAGCCTTCCCACGACGCATCCCGAGCTTCGTGGCTCGGATAGGCCAGGATGTAGATCAAAGTGTTGCCGGCTTCCGGGCCTTCGGTGGGGGTCCAGTAGGCGATCAGCGACATGCCGTGCTTGACGAAAAGCTGGTTGGTGTGCCGGCTGAATCTCTGATGCAGTTCCGGAAGTTTTCCCTCGTGGGTGGTGTATTTTCGCAGTTCGAACACCCGGCCGTCCTCAGCTCTGACCGTCACCGACCAGATCGAAACGAGTGCCAGGAAGAAGATTGCGGCCAGCCCAGCACCCTTGCGGATTGCGCTGCAGCGGGACCTGAAAGAGTTTGTCATTTCGATCTCCCTTCTCGTCGCCACCTTCCCCATCAGGCAGGATGTTAGTGCATGCGGCGGCGGGAGACAAACGGGAGCCCGGGCGTCCAGGGATGAAGCCGAAGCTCCTCACACTTCAGCTGCCTTTGGAGCGGCGCTCGTTCCAGCCGCGCCAGAGCAATACCAGCATCCACAGGGCGCTGACCAGGAGCCCCAGGGTCTCCCGGCCCGGCTCGCTGGCCAGCAGCGATTGGTTCGGCGGTATGTCCCGAGAGAAGAACGCAGCCATCACTGAGAAGCACACTGCGAGAAAGCCCGGCAGGATCCAGTGAAGCGGTCTGGAGTGGCAGAACCAGCAAGCCAGAGCGGCGCCGGCGTAGACAGCGATCCAAATCTGGGGGTCCGGGTCGTTGTACTGGAGTCCAGCGGCCAGGACGAATCCCGCCAGCATCACCAGATTTGCAATTCGAAAGACCACGAGTCCTCCCCTCGAGCCCGCCCCGCCCTTGCTATGCCCTCCAGGTTGGACATCTCAATCCGGATGACACTCGAAGTCAATCCCCTCACCTGGTGGTGCGGCCCGAGTCTTGTCATCACCGGCCACGGCCGCTAGCCTGAAGCAAGGTATGGGTTTCGCGGCTTTGGGAGCCGGGAAACACACGATCGGGTCGCCGCAACACGAGGAGGATTCTCGATGATTCGATGGCTGGTCTCGAAGTTCCGGCGGATCGCCGCCACGTTCCTGATCGCGGTATTCCTGGCCGGCTTCGCTGCCGGGGCCGGCGGGGTCGAGCACGTCGTACTCGTCTCCATCGACGGGCTGGCGGCCTTTCACCTCGAGAATCCGGATCTGGAGCTGCCCAACCTTCGCCGGCTCATCCGCGAGGGCGTCTGGGCGGAGGGAGTCGAAGGGGTTTTTCCGAGTGTGACCCACCCCTCCCACACGACCATTGTCACTGGTGTCTGGCCGCGTTTCCATGGCGTGATTGGAAACCGTTTGAGGAACCGAGTCACCGGCGAGCAATTCCACGTCACGAATCTGCCGCACTCCGAATCGGTGAGGGTCCCCACCATCTTCGATGCGGCCAGGCAGAGGGGTCTGACCACGGCGACTTTCTTCTGGCCCGAAAGCTGGCGGGATTCCTCCATCGACTTCAACATTCCGGAGGTGTTCAACGAGGAGGGAAAGGCGGAAATCTCCGTGGCGGCCCCGGAATTCCTGGAGGAGCTGCGGCGAGCCGGGGTGCCGATCGACCTCTACTATCGCTGGTACGGCAGCCAGACCCTGGCGGGAGCGGCGGACGCAGTGCTGGCCGAGGCGGCTGCCCACGTCCTGAAAGAACGGCGGCCTCAACTTCTCGCCATCCATCTACTGGCGACCGATGTCGTGCAGCATGAATACGGGGCCGGCCACTATCTGGCAAAAGCCGCCATCAGCAACGCGGATTACTGCTTGGGACTCCTGCTGCGGGCGGTCGAAGAGGCGGGAATCGCCGACCGCACTGCCTTCCTGGTGACGGCCGATCATGGATTTCATACTGTCGATTACGAGTTGAACGTCGCTCCGCTCTTCGAGCCGCTGCGGGGCCGCTTGAATCTGCACCCGCAGAGGTGGACGGT
>JBFKLX010000104.1:0-18741 GCA_041630155.1 Acidobacteriota bacterium | reverse complement strand
ATTTGACCATAGCCGAACCGGGGATAGAGAAAGCTGCCGTCGATGTGCGCGGTTTTCCGGGACCGCCAGAAAAGCTCCCGCACCAGCGAGCCGAACGTCATCCCGGACAGGCGGCGCGTGGCGATGTCCGGTGAGAGCTTCTCCGCAGGCAGGCCCCACAGCTTCTCGGAGTAGTTGAGAACGAATTTGCGGGCCAGGGTCTTGCCAAAGGTGTTCACGGCGTAGTCCGCAAAGGACACCTCGGGCCTCTTCTGCAGGCGGCACCGGATCATTTCGAACCCGGCCCGCCCGGCTTCGACCAGCCCGGACGACCGAAGGGCGTTGAGTGGAGTCGGGGGGAAATCGATGAAGCGGCCCGAGAGATAAACATGACTGGGGGCGTCGACGGGTCTCAGACTTTCGCCCAGAAGGTCGCGCAAGTCGCGGGAGACCTCGGGGTAACGATCGTGAAATCTGTGCGCGCCCGTGTCGTACGCATGCCCCCCGCATCTCAACGTACGGCACAGCCCACCCACTGAGGAAGACTGCTCCAGGAGCACGAAGGGGATGCCTTCGCGATGGGCATAGAAAGCCGTGGCCAGTCCCGCCGGCCCAGCCCCCAGAATGGTCAAGTCACGAGAAGGCCGAATCATCTCCACTCAATCTGGAACTAGCCGTTCGGTCTTCTCAGCCAATAGACTCCTCCAAGGGCAGCCAGAAATACTAGAGGTCTCACCACTTCCATTCCTTCGCCATTGGCCAGATGCGTATATGCGGCTCCCAACATGATCGCAGCAAGCCCCATGGCTGCGAGCCGCGCCAGGCCGGGGATCAACAGACCCACTGCCCCGCTGATCTCGAGCAGACCGATGAGAACGGCAAACCAGGCGGGATACCCCCACGCAGTGAACATCTCACCCGACCCTCCCGTCAGCTTCCAGCCGCCAGCAGACAGATAGGCCAGGGCCAAAAGAATCGACAACAGCCACATGACCGTCTGCTGAGCTTTCGAACGGCTCATCTGAGCCTCCCTTCCGGCCTCCAAGGGCCAAACCATGCGAAGCCGCCATTTTCACAGAACTCTAGCGCGACCTGCTCCAGCATCGCTTTGCTCATTCTTCTTCTGCGATTACCGTCGCCACCAAGGCTGACAGAGTGAGCCGGATGGCGTCAACCAGCCCGGCTGAGAAAGAACCTCCCAAATTCACGATCGAGGCTGCGGTTCCCGATCAAGGTCCAACAGCGACGTAGGCGGCAGCGAGGGCCGCTCAAACCAGGGTCGAGACGTATTGCGCGCTGCACTAGTTGGCGGGAACCGCGAACAACGGAGTCGGAAACCCGTTGACTTGCTCCTGGATCACAGCGATCACCGCAGCGGCCCCGTCGCACTGAACGGTGCCGCTTCCTTCAAACCCCGCCGCAATCCCGCTGGCAAACCCGGAAACCTGGCCGAAACCGGGGATGCTGAACAGATCTTCCGCAACCGCCTGGCCGTTCTGGTCGCGATAGGTCGCCGTGCAGTTGATGGTCCCACCGTTCGGATTCTCGATGGCCACCCCCACCAGGGAGTTGGGACCGACCGAACCGATGGGCATCTGAAAAGTCGAGGAGGTCTGGCTCATGAGAGTGGACGGCACCCCGACGGCCAGCGGATTGCCGGCAAGATTGAAGTTCCACTGGCCGCGGGCCGTGAAGGGTCCGTTGCCGAACATCAAAACCGAGCCCTGGAACTGGCCCGTCGGGCCCGCCGGAGTCGCAACCTGGGCTTCTCCCATCCCCGCCACCGTCACGGTGACGAGGTCGAAGAAGGAACCGTCCTGCGCAAAGAACTCGACGTTGATGTCCTGCTGTGCAAGGGCGAGGTTCTGGAGGACGACTGTTGAATCTCCTCCAGGCACGTTGAACATCTGAGTCAGGATCAACGGCTCTCCCTCGGCAATCGCGCCTTGCAGCGTCCGGTCCCGCCAGTACGAGAGGGCCGAACCCAGCAGCAGAAACAGTAGAATCCTGAGAATCCAATATCTTTTCATGACACTCCCCTTTCACCGTTGGAGAGAGTCTACAGGGCTGGATCACGGTGGGCAAAAGCAATATTCACAGGTGTTCGATGGCGTCGAAGAAACCCGCTGCCTGCCGGTGAGCCGGCAGGCCGTGGTCGTGGCTAGCGAGGCAACTGAAGCTAGGGCACTCGCTATGTTCCTGGTGGAGCGTTAAACTGCCAGGAGTTTTGTGGGGCAGCCCGATGAAAAGGAGCTCTTCCTATCGACTACTGGTGCTTCTAGCCAGCCTTGCCGTCTCGCTCGCTGTTGCCGAGGCGTTGGCCCGCTACGCCCTGCCATTGGCTTCGCTGCCCGTTCCGCCCCCTTCGAGAGATATCGACCCCTACGAGCCGAACCCCTTTGTTGTGGCCCTGGCTCCCTTCATTTCGCTGCACGTCCCGGGAGCTCGCTACACGGCAGTCCGCCGCTCTTACCGCGTGGCCTATTGGATCAACTCGCGCGGGTTCCGAGGAGACGAGGTCGAGCTGACACCGGCGGATGGCCGGAAGCGTCTGGTCGTGATCGGCGATTCCGTCACTGAAGGTGCAGCGGTCGATTTCGAGTCGTCCTTTCCCTGCCTCCTGAATCGAGAGCTGCGACACAGCGGATGGGAGGTCCTCAACCTTGGAATGCAAGGCGCGAGCCCCATCTATTATGCGGCCAATTCTTCCCGCTACCTCTCTTTTCGGCCAAGCGCCGTGCTGCTGATCATCTTCGAGAACGATCTATACGACGACCGACTTCGCGAAGAGCAGTTTCTCAGACTCCCCCAACTAGAGCCTCAGGGATTCGAACGCCTGGGGCTGACACCTCCCCCCTCCGGCTGGCGGTTGCCCACGCTGGTTCGACGCGTACTGCGCAGGCCGGACGGCTCACAGCTGCAAGAAATCGTGGCGGCCAATCAATCGGCGGAATGGTCGAAAGAGGAGCAGCGACAGCTGGACTCTTACCGTCGAGCGGTCCCAGGTGGCGGGTATCTGATCGCTCCGGCCTTGTTCCAAAAACACTGGGACCTTTCCAGGAAATACCTCGACCTCCTGGACCTGACCTTGCGCCGGTCAAAAGTGCCGTTGCTGGTCGCCAGCTTCGCCATGGGGGGCCTGGAGGGCCGTGGCGAAGCCTTCGTCGAGCACGCCGGCAGCCTGGAGCTGCACACCAGATCATGGTGCCAGGAGAAGGACCTCCGCTATTTGCCTCTCACCGAGATGACCTTGGAGGCCGTCGAAGCGCAACCCTCATTGACGCACCTTTCGTTCGACGACGATCCCCACCCCAATCCCCAGGTGCATCGGATCCTGGCCGGGCTGCTGAAGACTTGGTTGATCGAGCAGCTGGGGATGGAAAAATCCCAATGAAGCCCGGACGTCGCTTGGCCCGGATTTTTTCGGTCGTCGCGAGGCACTGGAACTGCTGCGCTGGCAAGGCGTCGTGACTGGGGAGCCCCGGAGTCGCACTCGTGCGTACGTGGAGGGGCCCCCCGGGAGCGCCAAACAGTCCGGATTACCGCAGCTCTTTCACGCTTCCACGCACAGACTTCTCGACACCCCTCGACGGATCTGATAACATTCCGCCGCCTGGATGAGTAGGGCCGTGACAATTTTTCGTTTTTCGGGTGCTCTTTCCTGCCCCTTATCGGTGGCTGTCGATTTCGAGTGTGGACCCGAGGAATGAGCGACGATGGCCTTCGATTTTCTTCGAACGCAACGCGAATTGGCTTTTCTGGCACTGATCGAACCTTGAGGACTTACCGCACCTGTGCGGACCTTGGCGGATTTGACCAGGCGGGGGTATGGGCGGGTCGAGTGAACCCCGCCCGCCTGGCGGGGAGCCTGCGACCGGAACCGGACAAAAAGAAATGGAACGCCGATGAACATTCTGCTGTACAACCCAGACAATCAGGTGACTCGCAATTACATGCCGCACCTTTGGATGTTCGTGCTCAAAGCACTGACGCCGCCCGAACACGAGGTATTTCTGATCGATGGAAATGCTCAACCCGTCTCGGAGGCGGAAATTGCAGAATTCGTGCGGACGCACCGAATCCAATTGGCTGGAATTGGTGCCATGACTCGCATGGCTGCCCGCGCTTATCGGATGGCAGACGCCATCCGCTCCGCCGGAGCCTACGTCGTCATGGGCGGACCGCATGTCACAGAGGTGCCCGACGAGCCTATCGGACGGGACGGCGAGCCCCGTCACGCCGACGCCGTCGCACTAGGTGAAGTGGATGAGATCTGGCCTCTGATCGTTCGCGACGCCGAGAACGGCACCCTCAAGGAGGTCTACCGGTCGGTGGACGCCCAGGGCCAGGAGATCAAACCCTCGCTGGAGGACTATCCTCATATACCCTGGCACGAGATCGACCTCGACCAGTTCAACCTGATGGGCAGAATCCCCTCCTGGGGACGCTACCTGCTGCGATGGGCGGGGGTGCCCTGGAACAGCCTCTACGTTCTGCCCGTGGAATCGGGCCGGGGCTGCCCGTACGGCTGCGATTTTTGTACCGTGACCGGCTTTTTCGGCAAGTCCATCCGGTTCCGGACCGACGAAAGCGTCGTGGACGAACTACTCCGGATCAAAGCCAGGGCCAAAATGGAGGGAGGGCAGATCAGCGTCTTTTTCATCGACGACAATTTCGCGATCAACGCCAAGCGCACCAAGTCCCTGCTCCGCGAGATGATTGCGCGTGATGCCGCTCTGCCATGGGTCGCACAGATCAGCATGAATCTGCTGCGCGACGACGAGCTCGTGGATCTGATCGCTGCAAGCGGGGGCCGCTGGATCTTCATGGGGCTGGAGTCGATCGAGACCGAGAACCTGAAAGAAGTCAACAAGTCGTTCAACAAGCCCGCTCAATACGAGGCCGTGCTACAGCGATTGGCCGATCGGGGGATCTACGCCATCACGTCGTTCATCTTTGGAATGGACGGGGACCGTGTGGGCGTGGCCGAGAAGACGCTGCAGGCCATCGAGTCCTGGCCTCCCGGCCTGCCCGTGTTCGGGTTGTTGACACCCTACCCCGCCACCCCCTTGTACGATCGTCTGAAAGAGAGCAATCGCCTGACCCGACCCAAGCACTGGCTCGACTTCCGGCCTTTCCGGATGGCCTTCACCCCGGAACACATCAGTATCGAGGAAGCGGAAGCCGAAGTGGACACGGCGTGGAGGCGCTCCTACTCCCCGAGTGCAATCGCGGCCGCGCTCGAAAAGATCGAAGGGCGCCCCTTCGCGGAACGTGCCGTTTTGTTTTTCACGCGCATGGCGTTCCGGGGGATTTATTTTCCGCAGTTGACGCTTCGGCACTGGATCTCGCAGTTGATCAGCAACCGGGCAACCTTGATCCGATTGGTCTGCGAGGGGATTCGCGCACATCGAAGACATCGCCGGGACACCAAGATCCAACAGTCTCTCGCGGCGGCCCGGCTGGCGGACAAATACTAGCGTCTCGAGTCGAATTGCGATTGGTAGCCCCAACGGGATTCGAACCCGTGTTTCCGGCGTGAGAGGCCGGCGTCCTGGTCCCCTAGACGATGGGGCCAACCGGGAAGACGAGCCCAAGATTTAAACAAAGGCGACGCCGGCTTGTCAATCTGCCCACCGATGGGGCGCACAATCCGATCCGCGCGCTCCGAACCAGACCTGGCCGCCTGGAAATGAGAGGTTCTTCCAGCTCCGATTTGCCTCTACGCACCCTGAGAGCCCGCAGAGTTGACCCACCGGTCAAATTGGGGAAATCCCGGCAGGGCAATCTGACCGGACCCACTCATTGCCCGGTGCGTACTGCTGTGCTAGACTCCCCTGGATCGAAGGATCCGAACATCAAGGGACCAGAGCAGATCGCACTGTTCTTCAGCGACGTATTCACCTCCGAGCGGCCTTTCAGTGAGGCGGCGAAGGGATTGATGCGGCTGTCGGCACGCAAATTGCTCAGACAAGGGTGTATGCACCACCTAGAGGCTTACGCGAAGCAAGGAGATCGTTCCTCATGATGCTCTTCTTGTGGTTCGTGCTCGCCGTCTCCATCCTGATGCTCCTTTTCTGGGTTTTCCAGTTGCTGGTGGGACTCCAAGGCGAAGAGCTGCAGCGCGAACTGGATCAGACGGTCTCGTCCAGTCAGGTCGAGGAGATGCTCGAGCAGCTCGATCGAGTCAAGCATCTTGCGCTGTCCCGGCAAGAAGTCTGGGAGAAGATGAGCTGGATCTGGAAAGAAACTCGCCTGTTCGCCATGGCTTCCCGCAGCTTTCTGGCCAGCCTGTACCTGCTCCTCTTCTCCTTTCTCTGGGGCCTGGTCTGGCTCAAGACCCTGCTACGGCCCAACAGTGAGGATCTGCGCCTGCTCCTGGGGGGCGAGCTTTTCATGCTCGTGCAGGTGCGTCGCAAACAAAACGACAAGTGAAGGCGTCCGGGCGTGCAATTCGGAAGCTGTCGGAATGGCCCCCTTTCGATGCGATTCGGTCGCGGCAACTGGTTCAGCTCATGCGGTGCATCCCCCGCACGCCAGGGGAGCCCGATCCAGCCTGGATCACAGGACTCCTCTCGCTAGGCTGGCCATTTCCGAATAGGACGGGCTTCGCCAGGGGCTCGACAAAGTCGTCAGAGAATTGGCGCCCCATCTCGAATCCAAGCTCCACGCCGTCGGGAAACTGAAGAAGTTCGAAGTTCGATGCGGGGAGTCCCGGGGCCCTGGTCATCGCGCGGGGCGGTCGGGCTTCAAATAGCGGGCGAGAAAGTCGTAAATCTCCCGCCGCGACTCTTTGGCTGCCGGGGTGTCGAGGCGATTGAAGGCGTGCCCGCCGGGGGCATCCTGATAAATCTTGAACTGGAAGCCATCCTTCCCCTGTGCCTGCAGCGCCTGAATCAATCGTTCCACCTCGAAGACATTGACGTCCTCGTCGTTGGTCGTCGTGTGAATCAGCAGGGGCGTCCCCTGGTACTTGTGCGTGTTCCAGGAAGGCGAGCGGCGCCGGTACTCCTCGACGTCTTCGTGGGCCGTCTTGCCGATGTGGTAGTCAGCGGAGTAAAGATCGCGGTACCCCTGGGTCTTGTAGCCCATACGGGCGATCAGATCGCTGACCGGCACGCCGGCGTAGGCGGCCTGGTAGGCCTCGGGATGGTCGAAAATATTCATCAGGGCATGCAGGCCGCCGTGGCTCCAGCCCATGATTCCCACCCGCTTCGGATCCAGGAACGGATAACTCTCCAATGCGAAGTTCCGGCAGGCGAAAGTGTCTTCGATTTCCAACCCTCCATAGTCGATGGCCTCATAAAAGCGACGACCGTAGCCGGTCGAGCCCCGATATTCAGGGGCGATCACGCTGTAGCCCTGTGCCAGCAGCTCCCTCAAGACGTTGGAATAGCCCGAACCGAAATTGCTGTGCACCCCGCCATGAGGAAAGACGATCAGCGGCTGCTTGCGGCTGCGGTCGAGGTCCTTGGGAATGAACACGTAAGCCCGAACGATGAGTGGATTACCGGCGCCTTGCGCCGTCGGATTGGCTTGGTTGCGAAGAGGTGGTCCGGTCAATCTCACCATCTGAATCTCAACCGAGTCGCTGAGCTGCTGGAAAAACATCAGGTCGTCGACCTGCCGCTGCAACACGTCCAACTCATGGCGCAGGCTGCGGATGTGGCTGCGCAGCAACTGCTCGACCTCCGGCGACTCTGCCTGCTGGGCCAGGATCGGATGCAACCCCCCGATCAGGATCATTACCGGAACCAACCACTTTGTCGTCTTCATTCGTCCCTCCTCGTGTCTGTGACGAGGTCCACAGGCCCCGTTCAAAGCCCGGCTCGGGCGAAGGCCTGGGAGATGATCTGCCGGGCTTCGGCCTGGATCTGCCGGAGATGTTCTTCACCCCGAAAGCTCTCAGCGTAAATCTTGTAAACGTCTTCGGTCCCCGAAGGCCGGGCCGCAAACCAGCCGTTTTCCGTTACGATCTTGAGGCCGCCGATGGCTGCACCGTTGCCGGGGGCGTGAGTCAGTTTGCCGGTGATCGGTTCTCCGGCCAGTTGGCTCGCCTCGATTGTATCCGGTGAGAGCTGCCCCAACACTTCTTTCTGCCGCCGGTCGGCCGGAGCATCGATTCTCTGATAGACCGGACTGCCGAACTCTTCCTCCAGCCTTCGGTAATGTACCCCGGGATCACTGCCTGTGCGAGCGGTGATTTCGGCAGCCAGCAAGTTTAGGATGAAACCATCTTTGTCGGTCGTCCAGACCGTGCCGTCACGCCGCAGGAACGAAGCGCCTGCGCTCTCCTCGCCTCCGAAGCCGAGGCTCCCGCCGACCAGGCCTTCGACGAACCACTTGAATCCGACCGGCACCTCACAGAGGGGTCGCCCCAGATGGCGTGCGACGCGGTCGAGCATGCTGCTGCTGACCAGGGTCTTGCCGACGGCCGCCCCGGCGGGCCACTCCCGGCGATTCTGAAAGAGATAGTTCACGGCCACCGCCAGGTAATGATTGGGATTGAGCAGACCCGCGCTGGGAGCCACGATCCCATGGCGGTCGAAGTCCGAGTCATTGCCGAAGGCGATGTCGTACTGGTCTTTGAGATCGATCAATCCGGCCATGGCCCAAGGTGACGAGCAATCCATCCGGATCTTACCGTCTTTGTCCACGCGCATGAAGCGGAAGGTCGGGTCGACAACAGGGTTGACGACGGTGAGCCGGAGGCCGTGGGCGGCTGCGATCGGCTCCCAGTAACCCACCCCCGAGCCGCCCATCGGGTCGGCGCCGATGTGAAGGTCGGCGCCTCGAATGACCTCCAGATCGACGACTGACGGTAGATCTCGAACGTAGGCGGAGACATAGTCGTATTCGACGGTGCTCGAAGCCTTCAGGGCCCGTGTGTAAGGCACTCTTTTGACATCGCGGTTGCCCGCCTCGAGGAGCTGGTTGGCTCGGTTCTCGATCCACCGCGTGGCGGAGGTATCGGCTGGGCCTCCGCTGGGCGGATTGTACTTGAACCCTCCATCTTCAGGCGGGTTGTGCGAGGGCGTGATCACGATTCCGTCGGCCAGCCCTTCATCCCTGCCGCGGTTGTATTGCAGGATCGCGTGAGAAATGACAGGCGTGGGCGTGTATTGCAGGGCGGCGGCGATCCGAACCTGCACCTGCTGCGCCGCCAGCACCTCCAGGGCGGACATGTGAGCCGCCTCGGACAGGGCGTGCGTGTCCATACCCAGGAACAGGAGCCCGTCGATGCCCTGCCCCTTGCGGAACTCACAGATGGCCTGGGTGATGGCCAAAATGTGCGCTTCGTTGAAGCTGGACGTGAGCGACGAACCCCGGTGCCCCGAGGTTCCGAACGCCACGCGTTGATCGGGGGCCGAAGGGTCGGGTTTCAACGAGAAGTAACAACTGACCAGGCGGGGAATGTTCGCGAGGATGGAAGCCGGAGCAGGTTTTCCCGCCAGTGGATGAAGCGCCATAACCGGGGTCTCCTTTTCGTCGGGTCCGATCGATGGGCCGGGCGGCCCGCCCCACATCCGAACCCCACTCCATGGTAAACAATGAAATCGCGTTTGGAAAAAGTCCGTTCGTTGACGAGTCTTCTCGTCCAGCGTCGCGCGGCGGGGTGGGCAGATCCGTTCCGCGGCCGAGCGCGTGGGTGAGAAACCGGAATGAGAGTGGGAGCATTCAATGGCGAGAAAAAAGGCGGGCGCAGAATTGGGGTGGGGCCTCGGCTCGAGGCAAATCCAAAGGCTCTGGGTGGCGGCACTGGTGTTTGGCGCAATGAGTAACGCTGTGGCCCCCGGCCAGGCATTGGGCGGTTTTTTCGACAAGTACTTTCACGACGAGCAGAGGCGCGCAATCGCTGTTCAGCCGACTCCCGCCCCTTCTTTGGACGAAGGAAAGGCCCGCTTGACGGAGCGCCAGGCGATCGAACTCGCCCTGCAATACAATCTCGGCCTGAACGTGCAAAGGCACCAGACACTCGTCAACGAGTGGGCCATCGAAGACCTGAAGGGCGTCTACGACCCCGCGCTGCGTTTCGGCCTCAACTGGAATCGGGACACCACACCCACGGCCAGCGTGTTGGCCGGCGGCCCCAGTGTCACCGACATCCTCACCTCCTATGACTTCGGTTTCCAGAAAGCCTTTTCCACGGGAACCACCTTCGAGGCGAGCTTCACGGGGACCCGCGTCCGCACCACCAACTTTTTCAGCAGCCTGGTCCCGGCCATCAACACCAACTTCCAGGTGCTGCTGCGGCAGAGCCTCCTGAAAGGCTTCGGAAGGGTGCCGGCCGCCTATCAGATCGAAATTGCCCGGAACAATCTGGACATTTCCGAACAGGACTTCAAGAAGAGCCTGATCGAGACCATTTTTTCCGTCCAGGACGCCTACTGGGAACTGCAGTTCGCACTGCAGGACATTCAGGTCAAACAAAAGTCGCTGGAGTTGGCCACCACTATCCAGGAACAAAACCAGGCCCGCTTCGAGGTGGGGTCGGCGGCCCGGCTGCAGGTCGTGGAAGCCGAGGCTGAAGTGGCTTCGCGCCGGGAGGAATTGATTCGCGCCCAGTTCTACTACCGGAGCACCCAGGACCAGCTCGTGAGGTTGATCTCGAACTATCGCGACCCGCGCCAGTATCCCGGAGAGCTGGTGCCCATGGACCCGGTCGCGCCCCCCGGACCGGTCACGGACTCGTTCGACCGGCTTCAGCAGGTGGCCACCGAGCAGAATCCGGATCTCCAGAGAGCCGACCTCGAACTGGCCAACCAGAAAGTCAACCTGGAGTTTTCCCGGGACCGCCTCAAGCCAACCCTGGACCTGGTCCTGGCCTACCAGCAGTTCGGTTTGGGCGGGACCCAGGTGATCCGGGATTTCTCCCAGGGATTCCTGAATCCCCCCATCGTTCAGATCGTCCCCGGAGGGCTGACCGATTCTCTGGAACAGCTGTTCGGCAACGACTTTTATGGCTACACGGTGGGCCTTGGCTTTCAGTTGCCGATTTTCAACACACAGGCCCGGGCCGAGAATGCCCAAGCTCAGATCGAGTTCGACCGGCTGGCGCTGCGCAAGCGATCACTCGAACAGGACATCGCCCTCGAAATCCGCGAAGCACTGACCCAGGTGGAGATGAATGAGGCGCGCCAGGAGGCGGCACAGGCAACCGTCCGGCTGGCTCAGGAGCGGCTGGACGGGGAGCAGGCCAAATTCGAGGTCGGGCTGGGTACGACACGCGAGTTCATCGAGGCTCAGCGCGATCTGGTACGGGACCAGTCGGTCCTGCTGCGCGCTCGGGTGGATCTGATCAAGAGCCACGCTCAGCTGGATCGCGCCGTGGGTCGCACCCTGCAAAGGCAGAACATTCGCATTGCGGACGCCCTGGCCACCAATGTGCAGTGACAGCGGCCACTCTGGGACGCGAATCGGAAGAAAATCGGAAGCAGAAACCAGCTCTCGACGCTTGCCCACCTTCGAAACGGCGCCAGACAGCAGCAGCCCCCGGGCATCACCCCTTTTCCCCTGGGGCCGGGGCCGCTCACTCTGCCGCTCGCTCGCAAAAAAGCTGCCAGGCTCGTTTCACTTCTTGGGCCAGTTCGTCGCAAACTCTGGCCACGCGAGCTCGATTGCTCTCCAGAAGGAGCCACTGGGAGCGCCGGAGCTCCGCGCCAAAGGGAGCGCCGATCTGCTTGGGGTGTCCCAGCCCCAACTGGACACCCACGTCGTAGGCGACCTCAGCCAGCTCCTGGGGGTTGGAGAAGCTTTCGTGCAAATCCAATTCCCGGTAGTTCTCCACCCAGGAGTGCACCCAGAAGGTCCCCTCCTTCAGCTTCATGTAGCCGAGGTATCGGAAAGGCGCGTAGGCGATCCTGTACTGGCTGAGCAAGATCCGGAACGGGTCGGCAACCCCGGCCTGAATACAGGTGATCCCTCCCAGATTGCGCACTTCTTTGACTTCCAGGACGACATCGTCTGTGGGGGCATCCGAGGGACCCCGCACCCGGATCAGAAACTTCAGATCCAGCGCGCTGCCGATGCCCAGCTTCAAGGAGCCCATCTGCACGACTTCAAAGAACTCCTCGCCGAGGGTAGGGTCTTCCGCCAGTCTGGCCCCCACATACGATTGCAGCGCGGTCTTCACCCGGGTCTGCAAATCCTCGGGCATCGGCTCCATGATCGATTCGACCCACTGAAAGTACTCGGGGAGATCCGAGCTGAAACCCCCTCGGATGCGCCGAACCACGCTCGGCTCGGGGGCCCGGAGGTCCGGGTTCCGCAGCGCGTCGTGGTAGCCGTCCATGAAGTTGCTGAGGATCTGGGGATAGCCCGACTGCCAACCCCGCAACTGGCAGGTGAGTCTCAACGAGACCCCGAAGCGGATCAGGTCGAGGAAGCCGGGACCGGTCGAAGAGTCATCGAAGTCGGTCAGTCCCCGGCCCAAATCGGTGATGGCGTATTGCTCGATGTGCGCATCGCCGTGCAGGTTGACTCGCGGAGCAGAGTCCAGCAGATCGGGAAAACGGTCACAGACCACTTTCCCAAAAGGAATGTTGATGAAGCGGAAGTAGCCGTGCGGATCGCTCTTGACCCGCTCCAGCAGCGCCGGGTTTTCACTGAAATCGTAGCTGGCCGGCTCGACCAAGAGCGAAGGACCGTCCGGGGATCCACCATCCTGACAGGCGACCGTGCCGGCCAGCAGCGCGACCGCGATCCATCCCCCGCGTTTCCTCCACCAACGCACTGGGTCTCTCTCAATGGGCAATGGCCTCATCCCCGCTCGCAATGGAATGTTCGAAGGTCCTGCTCCAAACGCAGATTGTACGCCATCCGCTGCTCCGATTCAGGGAGTCTCGTCCACGTCCCCCGGCGATCCTCTAGATGCCGGCTGAGCTCGTGCAACCCCGGCCTCTTCGCACTTCCCACTTTCCACTTCCCACTTCCCACTTCGCGCTTCCCCACGCCTCACTCGTAGTAGTCCAAGCCGAGGTGGGTGATCTGCTCCTCGCCCCGGAGGTAGCGAAGGGTATTCTTCAACTTCATCAGCTGGATGAACAGGTCGTGCTCGGGATAAAGCTCGGGCAGCGTCATGGGGCTCTTGAAGTAAAACGACAGCCATTCCTGGATCCCATGCATTCCAGCGCGTTGAGCCAGATCCAAGAAAAGCGCAAGGTCCAGCACCAGAGGCGCGGCCAGGATGCTGTCTCGGCACAGGAAGTCGATCTTGATCTGCATCTCGTATCCGAGCCAGCCGAAGATGTCCAGGTTGTCCCAGCCCTCTTTGTTGTCGCGGCGGGGCGGATAGTAGTTGATTCGGACCTTGTGGTAGATGTCCTTGTAGAGTTCGGGATAGATCTTGGGCTGCAGGATGTATTCGAGAACCGACAGCTTGCTCTCTTCCTTCGTCTTGAACGAATCGGGGTCGTCCAGGACTTCGCCGTCGCGATTCCCCAGGATGTTGGTGGAGAACCAGCCGGACAGGCCCAGCAGGCGCGCCTTGAGGCCCGGTGCGACGATGGTCTTCATGAGGGTCTGACCGGTCTTGAAATCCTTGCCGGCGAGAGGGACCCGGTTCTGCTCGGCCAGTCGCGCCATGGCCGGGATGTCGATGGTCAGGTTGGGAGCGCCGTTGGCGTAGGGAATCCCGAGGCGCAGCGCTGCATAAGCATAGATCATACTGGAAGCGATCGAGGGGTGGTTGTCCTTGAGCCCTTGTTCGAAGCTCTCGAGAGTCTCGTGGACGGGATCGGGGGGCAAGAAGATCTCGGTACTGCCGCACCAGACCATCACGAGTCGTTGCAGGCCGTGGCGAGTCTTGAATTCTTCGATTTCCTCGATCAGTTGAGAGGCCAGCTCCCACTTGCTGGCTCCCTGTTTGACGTGGGTGCCGTGAAGGCGCTTGACGTAGCGCTGGTCGAATACCGCCCGCATGGGCCGAATCTGCTCCAGCTCGGCCTTCAACTCGCGCAGCAAGTCTTTTTCCAGGACACCGGCGGTTTCCGCCGACACGTACGCATCGTCCTCGAAGATGTCCCAGCAGCCGAACACCAGATCGTCCAAACGAGCCAGCGGCACGAAATCGGCAATCCGCGGGATGCGCGCTTCGGTGCGTTTGCCCAGCCGTACGGTGCCCATCTGGGTGAGCGAGCCCACGGGTTTCCCGAGGCCCTTCTTGATTGCTTCCACGCCCGCGATGAAGGTCGTGCTGACCGCTCCGAGGCCAACCAGCAAGACTCCCAACTTTCCCTCGGGCGGTACAATATCGACAGGTTGTTTCTTGATCATCTCGATCTCCTGAGACCGGTGAGACGGTCCGTTGTTTGACGAAACGCTGTTTCGAACTCTCCTCAGTCGCTGCGCACGATCTCCGAGATATCGGCGATTCGGAGAAACAGCGCGGCGATGTCCTCGAGCATGCGCAGCCGATTCTGGCGCAACCGTTCGTCCTCGGTCAGGACCATGACCTCATCGAAGAACCGGTCCACCACACCGCGCAAACTGGCCAGCCTGCGCAAGGCCGAGTCGAAATCCCCTTTTTGCAACTGTGATGCCACTTCCGGCGCGACGCTCAGATAGGCGTCATGGAGCGCGCCTTCGGCCGGTTCTTGGAACGATGCCGGCTCCACTTCCGCGAGCGACCCCTCTTCCTTGGTGAGGATGTTGCGGATTCGTTTGAAAGCCACCGCCAACGCCTCGAAATCCGCCTCTTCTCGAATCTCGCTCAAGGCCCGCGCGCGTTGCTGGGTCTGGTAGACCCGGTCGGCGCCCGCGGCGAACACGGCGTTGAGGACGTCATACGCGAAGCCCTGCTCCTGCAAGATGAACTGAAGCCGCCCCTGCAAGAAGTCGAGCACCTGGCTCGGGGTGCCTTCATCGGCCTGGGGAAGGCCTTGGGCTGCCAGCTGGACGAGATCCGAAAGTGAAAGATTCGATTGCTGGTCCAGCAGGATTCTGATGGCACCTTGAGCTTGTCGGCGCAGCGCAAAAGGGTCGCTGGAGCCGGAGGGCTGAATCCCCAGGCTGAAACAGCCGACAAGGGTGTCCAGCCGATCGGCCAGCGAAAGGAGAGCCCCGGTCCTCGTCGAGGGGCAGGGGTCTTCCAGCGCCACGGGTTGATAATGCTCGTAGATGGCCTTCCAGACCTCTTCGGGAAGGCCCTGCTGGCGTGCGTAAAGGCCGCCCATGACTCCTTGCAGTTCGGGCATCTCGAACACCATGTCGGTCGTCAGATCGGCCTTGCACAAGCGGGCCGCCTCGAGGAGGTTGGGATCGTCCTGAAGGCGGGAGCAAATGGTGCTCACTCGCTGGGTCTTGTCCAGGTAACTGCCCAGCTCCTGCTGGAAGGTCACCTGGGAGAGCGACTGCACCCGTTCCTCCAAAGTTTTGCGCGAGTCGCTCTCCCAGAAGAAAGCGGCGTCTTCGAGCCGGGCGGCGAGTACGCGCTGATGGCCCTCCCGGATTTCCTCCAAGCCATCTCCCCGAGTATTGAGGACGGTGAGGAAATAAGCCTGCAGGCGCTTGTCTTCGTCCACCACCGCAAAATATTTCTGGTGGTGCCGCATCACCGTGATGAGAACCTCTTGGGGGATCTCGAGGAAGCGCTCTTCGAAGCGGCCGCACAGGACGCTGGGATATTCGTTCAAGTAGGTGACCAGTTCCTCCAGTTGGGGATCCGGAAGCAGCTTCGAGCCGGCAGGTGTCTGCTCCTGCAACTCCCGGGCAATCTTGCGGCGCCGTTCTTCCGGGTCGACCAGCACGAAGTGCTGCCGCAGCGACGAGAGGTAGCCATCCGGATCGGAGATCTCGACCTCTTCCTGCTCGGCCAGGAAACGATGACCTCGGCTGGATCGTCCGGCTCGAACACCTTCGAATTCGAACTCCAGGACCTCCCCGTTCCACAGTGCCACGAACCAGCGCAGCGGGCGGATGAATCGAAACCGGCTGGGGCTCCAGTACATCGTTTTGGGCCAAGAGAGGGAGGCAATGACTCGAGGCAAGTGGGAGGCCAGCAGCCGGTCCACCGGCTGACCGGGCAATTTGCGGAGAGCCGCCAGATACGCCCCACGGGGCGTATCGACGACCTCCAGCGCGTCCCACTCGAGACCCATTTTGCGGGCGAATCCAAGGGCCGCCGCGGTAGGCTCCCCTTTCGCATCGAAAGCGACCGAGCTGGGTGGGCCCTGGATCGTTTCCTCGCGCTCGGGCTGGTGATCGGGAAGCCCCTCCAGAAGCAGTGCCAGGCGCCGCGGCGCACCGAACCTGCGGAGGCGCTGGAAGGGCACGCGCTCCTCCCCGAGCACTTTTTCCAGGCCAGCAGCCAGCTGGTTGGCGCCGGCAGCAATCAGATCGGCGGGAATCTCTTCGGTTCCCAGCTCAAACAGAAACTTGTTCATGAGTCTTGACGTAGGCGCTGGCCACGGCTACGGCCAGCTTGCGCACTCTGGCGATCAGGCCGACCCGTTCGGTCACGCTGATGGCGCCCCGGCTGTCCAGGAGGTTGAAGGTATGGGAACACTTCAGGCAGTAGTCGAAGGCGGGCAGGATGCAGTCGGCTTCGAGGCATCTGCCGCACTCGCGTTCGTATTGTTCGAACAGAGCGAACAGCATCTGGCTGTCGGCCACCTCGAAACTGTAGCGTGAAAACTCGAACTCCTCGCGTTTTCTGACCTGCCCGTAGGTCCAGTCCTGGTTCCAGCGCAAGTCGAAGACGCTGTCGGCACGGGCGAGGAACGACGCGATCCGCTCCAGCCCGTAGGTGATCTCGCCCGAGATGGGCATCAAGTCCTGCCCGCCGGCCTGTTGAAAGTACGTGAACTGAGTGATCTCCATGCCGTCCAGCAGAACCTGCCAGCCAATGCCCCAGGCCCCCAGAGTAGGGCTCTCCCAATTGTCCTCTTCGAAGCGCAGGTCGTGCGCCTCCAGAGGGATCCCGAGCGCCCGGAGGCTGTCCAGGTAGAGGTCCTGGATATCCTCTGGCGCGGGCTTGAGAATGACCTGCAGCTGGTAGTGGCGATAGAGCCGGTTGGGATTTTCCCCGTAGCGGCCGTCGGCGGGCCGCCGCGAGGGCTGCACGTAGGCAACGCGATAGGGATCGGGGCCCAAGACCCGCAAGAAGGTCTCGGGATGCATCGTGCCGGCCCCCACTTCCACGTCGTAGGGTTGCTGGATGACGCAGCCCCGCTCCATCCAGAAACCCAGAAGGGTGTGAATGACCTCCTGAAAATTCATCGCCTGGGACATCTTTGATCTCCTGCCCTCGTCTCCCCGATCCCGAAAGCATGAGGCCTCGAATGGTCGAGTCCACGAGCGGCCAATCACAACCACACTATCGGGAGAAAAGCCCTGAACCGGGCCGAGGTCGGAAGGCTGACGACCGGCAGACCTTCCGGGTCGAGGCGAGTCTCACCTTTCGACGGGTGGCACAGACCCGCTTACAGTCTTTCGAACCTAAAGCAACTCCTTCAGCATCTTCTTGCTCTTCAGCCGTTTCTCCAGCTGGTATTCTATCAACTCTTCGGCCAACCTTTCTAATCTTTTCAATTCGACCGGCGGGAGGCTGGTCTCCTTCAGCAACGTGGGATGCAGCCGCAGCATTGTCAGGGTCTGCTCAGCCAGTTCCGCAGGCAGGCGTCGGTGAAGATCGGGGAGAACTCCCTCGAGCTTGAGCAGCCAGAATTCGAAGTAGCGCGCGAGCAGCTCCACCGGCACCTTGCCGAGGGCCTCCAGCACCGCCAGAACCAGGCGAAACAGGTTCTCCGCTTCTTGCTCCTCACGCGAGAACTCGAGCAGCAACTCCGCGAAGTAACCCATGTGCAGGTTGATCTCGAAACTGGCGCTCGAGGCGGGCGAGGGGCGCAGGATCTCGGCCTGTTGCAGGACCGAAAGTTCCTGGTCCTGGCGCCGCGAGAAAGTGGCGCGCACATGAGTGAGGGGTTCCAGGCTGCTGCCGAATCGATTCCGGCGGCCGCTCTTGGCACCGTAGGCGATCGCGCGGACCTGCCCGAAATCTCGCGTGAGCATCACCACGATCTTGTGAGTCTCTGCGTAGGCGTAGCTGCGCAGGGGCAGAGCCTCCGACTGATGAACGCTCATAACAGGAAGGCCGCGGCCAGTCCCAGAAACGAAAAGAAGCCGATGACGTCGGTGAAGGTCGTCAGGAAGATCCCGGAAGCGATGGCCGGGTCGATGTTGAGTTTCTTCAAGATCAGCGGCACCAAAGTGCCGGTCAAGCCCGCCACGACCATGTTGCACAGCATGGCAGCGCTCATGATCGCCCCCAGCAAATAACTCCCCTTCCAAAGAAAAGCAATCAGCCCGGCCAACAGACCCAGGGCCAGGCCGTTGAACAGCCCGACCCTGATTTCTTTGAAGACCACCGCGCGGGCGCCCTTCCAACTGGTCTCGCCCAGGGCCAGGCTGCGGACGATGACCGTCAGTGTCTGGGTTCCCGAATTCCCACCCATCCCCGCCACCACGGGCAGAAAGATTGCCAGTTGAGGGACGACGGCGATGGTGGGTTCGTACAGGGCCACCACGGTGGCGGCCAGCATGGCGGTGCCCAGGTTGACGCCCAGCCAGGGCAAGCGTTTTCTCACCGAGGTGAAGACATTGCTGTGGACGTGGTCGTCGGCTTCGACTCCCGCCAGATGAAGGATGTCCTCAGTTGCCTCGTCTTTGATGACGTCGATGACGTCGTCCACCGTGATCACACCCAGCAGCTTGTTTTCGTGATCCACCACCGGGATGGCCAGCAGGTCGTAGAGGGCGACCAGT
>JBFKLX010000103.1:0-18745 GCA_041630155.1 Acidobacteriota bacterium | reverse complement strand
TGGCGCACGCCAGTCCGGCGGCACCGGCACCGATCACGATCAGATCCAACTTGTCGTTCGTTGACATCAACTCTCTCGCTTCAATAGAATCTTATTTTCGAGACTGGGGCGATTAGCTCAGTTGGTTAGAGCGCCGTCTTCACACGGCGGAGGTCACTGGTTCGAGTCCAGTATCGCCCACCACCCCACAGCCCCATCCTCAGGTCACCAACACCAACAAGGATGCGCCGGCAGGCGCGGCGGTTTCGCAGTGAAAGCAATCGGGGTTCGAGGCCTGGAGCCGCAAGCCCAGGCGCATGGGCGTTCAGCCTGCGGGCTCCTCGAAGGGGGGCAGGCCCAGCATCAAGCGAACCTCCGCCTCGATCTGGTCTTCTTCGCCGGTGTGATAACCGACGTGGTGGTAATAGACTCGATTGCTGGCGTCCAGCAACATCGTTTCCGGGGCGCCCGTGATGCCGTAAACCGGTCCGAGGCTGGCCAGGTCGGCTCCCACCAGCGCCGGAATCCGGTACCCCCGACTCTGCATCCAGGGGGCCACCTGGTCGCGTTTCTCGTCCAGGATATTGATGGCGACTGCGTTGAGTCCGGCCTCGCGATAACGGTCCACGATGCGCTGCAGATGCGGGAACTCCGCATCACAAGTCGGTCAGCCGGGGAAGAAGAAGTTCACCAGCACGACCCGACCCTTGTAATCGGCGAGGCGCCGCGGTTGTCCACTGGGTGTCTGGAGGTCGAAATCGGGAAAGGGCCGGGAGCGCTCGAAAAGCTTCTCTCGAGTCCTCCGAATCAGCTCTGCCGGGCTGAGCGAGAACTGATTCAGTTTCGACCAGACCACTGGGATCAGCTCATAGGAGAAGGAAGTCAGATATGCGTCCAGGGCTTCCTGGCGCTGCTGCCTGGCCTCGAAGGCAGCACCCCGCAGCATGTGGTACCAGTCCTCCGCACCGGGCACGATACCGGCCCGCTCCAGTTGTGCGAAGGCCCGGTCGCCATCACCCATGCGGGTCGCGACGGTCGCCATCCAGTAGTAGAGTTCGGGCAGCAACTGCCGGCGCTTCGCATCCTGGGCCGGCAGCGCCTCGAACCCCTCGATCCGCTTCTCGAGGTACTCCCGTTGCTGGGACAGATCGAGCGAATCCCACTGCCCCTGTTCCAGGCCCAGAATTCGCTGATAAGGGGAGAGCGGAGCGTCGGAGGCCTGGCCCGTGACGTCCCGGGCACTTCGATTCTTCTCCAGCGTCCAAAGGAACATGGAGGTGAAGATCCAGCCCAGAATGGCCATGAACGCAACGAACAGGACAGTCTTCAGTCTCACGACGACCCTATGATACACCGCCAGTGGGCTGGTTTCGCGGACTAGGGGTGCCAGAGAAGACCGTTCCGGCTCAGCGCCGGAAGATGGTCCTCCAGGTGCGCCCCTCCGAGTCGGGAAAATGCAAGGCCGGGGTGTTGTCCAACTCCAACCCTTCGGCGAGCCGATCGGCCAGTGTTTCCAGATCACGCGCAGCCTGACTGGAGGGAAACTTCAGCAGGAAGGGCGTGGTCCCCTGGAGGGCCTTCTTGACGTTCGCGTCGGAATGCACGAACCCCAGATAGCTGAGGTTGTTGCGGAGGCAGAGATCCCGAAAGAGCTGGAAGTGAAAACCCTCGAGATACACGCGTTCGTCCTGGTCCGGGCGGTACATGTTCACGACCAGCCGCAGCTTCAGGTCGTCCACCAGCCCGGCCAGCACGTAGGCGGCGTACAGGTCCCACTGCTTGAGTTCCTGAATCAGCTCTTGAACGTTCAGGTTTTCCTGTTCCCGGACGACCTTCAGAAATGTCTTCTTGACGGGCGAGAGGAAGTCCTCTCGGGACAACTCCTCCACCACGAACTTCATGATGGCCGCTTTCAGGAAAATGAATGCGTTCTGCAGCGACAAGGGGTCGGGATTGATGACGACGATTTTCTCTTGCGCGCCCAGGAAGAGGTCCAGGACTGGTTCAGAGGTGCCGGCGCCCAAATCCAGGATGATGCAGTCCGCGCCCAGGCCAGGCAGTTGCTCGAGCAGGCGGCGCCGGTTCTTGTCGTCCAGACTGACAGGAGGCACACCCGTGTAGGAAGAGCAAATCACCGAGAGCTTGGCCTGGTCAGTCTCTCGAATGAGATCTTTCAGGTCTTTGATTTCGCCGCGCAGGAAGTGATTGACGTTCTTGGGGGCGTCGGCCACACCCAGGCACCAGTTGAGATTCCCGCAGCCCACGTCCAGGTCCATGGCCAGCACCCGGCCGTCCTTTTGCTGGCGACGCTTTGCCAGGGCGACCGCCAGGTTGGAGGAAACCACGGTCTTTCCCACACCCCCCTTTCCACCCGCGACCGCCACCGTCAAAAATCCGCTCTCTGCGCTCATTGCGTTCTCGCTCCCCGAAGCCATCGAAAAAAAACCGCCGCCGACCAGCCGGACGGACGGTACTCTAGCATACCCCCGGGAGTGCCGCTAACAGCAACGGACCCCTGCTTCGTCACCGTAGAAGACTTTTGAAATCCTGACTGGATTGGGGACACTGGTCTTGCTATAATCCGCACCAGGATAGGGGCCTTGGGTGTGAGGGGTTCGGCTGACAAGAGGGGAGCCTGGGAATGTCACTAAAGGATTATCTTCGTTCGCTCGGTGATAAGGAATTCTTGGAAGAGCTCGCCGACTCGGAAGGCGACGACCTGGAGGGGTCCGAGACTGACCGAGATCAGGCGGGCGACAAGGCGGAAGCGCGACCGGAAGCTTACCAGACCGGATTGACGACCTCCTCCCCGAAAGTAGAGGAAAAGATGCCACTAGAGCCGCACGGTTCCCAATCGATTCAACCCTCGGACAGCGGTCAATCGTTCGGGGAGAAATCCGATGACACCACGACGGGGAGTCCAGACGCCGTCTTCGAACTGGTCGCGACCATCGAGGCGGACTCCCGCCGCGGCAAGGGTTTCATCGTGGACGGCGAAGGCTGCATATTGACCAACCTCTACCTCGTGGAAGGCGCTTCCCGGCTGAGAATCAGCCTGCCCTCGGGGGACATCTTCCTGGGGCGGCTGCTCGAGTCCGACCGGACCCACGACCTGGCGCTGGTGCAGATCCCGGCCCTCACCCCGAAATACGTTCGGCTGGGAGACGTCAGCTCCATGGACGTCGGGGAACACGTCTTCGTCCAGGGCAAAGGCTCTGCTACCTCAGGGAAGCTGGTTCGAGCCGTCGTTTGCGGCCTGCGAACCCTACAGGGAACGGCCTTGATTCAAGTCGACCAGCCGGTGGCCGAAAGCGACAGTGGGAGCCCCTTTTTGGATGCTGAAGGGAAAGCCTTGGGAATCAGCACCAGCCGCAAAGGCGAAAAGATAGCGGATTCCGGATTCGCCGTGAGCGCCAAAGAGATCCGGGGATTCATGGCCGGCCGCTGATTCTCATCGCGACGGCTTCTCCAGTGCTGGAGGCACGGGAATCGAGGCCGCCGTACCGGATTACCCTTCCTTCCCAGAGGAGATCGGTTCGACTGCACAGCGGAAGCCGACCTCGGCATCCCGCTCGTCGGGCGGGAGCAAGAAGCGCTGAGTGGGGCGAAAGCTGCCCTGCAAGTCGTGTCCACGCACGACCTTGAAGCGTTCACCGTACTCTGGTTCCGGCCGTGTATTACCGGGGTAAGGTCCGTACCAGGACGAGGTCCACTCTGAGAGGCCCGCTTCGGTTTGAAAGGCTGCATGGCGAGCGGCCAGTTCCCACTCCAACTCAGTCGGCAAACGCTTTCCTGAAGCCCGGCAGAATCGCTCCGCGTCCGCGTAGGCAACGCCTCGAACGGCGCGGTTTCCGAGGTCTGCCTGCGAGGCGCTCTCGTCGAGCTCGGCCAGGCTGACCGGCTGGCGGTCGATCCAGAAGGTCTCGAGCCGCTCCCGAAAGACCGGAGTCTGGTTGTGGTACGAGGCGCGAGCGGGGTCGAGTCCGAATTGGGCGGACTGGCCTTCCACCCGAAACATGGTGCGAGCCCGCAATTCCTCGAGCCGCACCCGCTGTCGCTGCCAGAACGAAGGGTCGATATCGGAGTCCTGCAGCTGGATGAGCAGCGCCTCGGCCCGAGCCGTCTGGCCGGCCGCCAGCGCCTGCTGCAATTCGCTCAGTCTCGGGTCTTCCGGCGGAGGTTCGGTGCGGGGCTGGCGCAGCTGATCCAGCCGCCGGCGCAAGCTGGCCACTTCCGCGACCAAGTCGGGATCTCCCAATGCGGATGCACTGAGCCGGTCCAGGTAGCGGGCGGCCTCACTGACCTGTCGATCACGGATCCGCTGAGTGGTGATCACGAGCAATGTGGGGAACGCCGTCCGTTCGGCGGGGATCGAAATCTGGATCCGGTATCCGGGACTCGCCTGCAGCGGCTCCAGCGGTTGCACACGGCAGGTGAAATCGCTGCAATCGACCACCTTCGCCTCGGTGACCTCGAAGCGGAACTCCTCTTGGCCATTGGACAAGAGGTAGTACACGGCGCCTCGATCGCCCGCCCGAAGCCCGTCTGCCTGCCCCTTGTCGAGGGTGGCCAGGGAGTCCTGGAAGCCTACCAGGGCCGCGGTCACGGAGAGCACAGTCACCAGCGAGCTCATCCCCTATTCTCCTCTGCACGTTCCTCCGCAGAGTCCTTTTCCGTGGGTTTGGCTGGGGGCGAGAGAGTGCGCAGGAAAGCGGCTAGATCGGGATCGGGCCGTCCCGCTCCGACGGGTCCGCGAGCGAGCGCGTGAGCCGGTGGCCTGGATGGCTTCAACCAGAGCCAGACGATCCAACTCAGCAGCGCCGTCGGGATCAGGAGCCACCACCAGCTCAAAGAGGACGCGGCAGGCGGGAGGGAGGTCGGGTCCTGCGCCTCCCCGGGCGGCGGTGGGGTCTGGCCTTCGAGAGGCTCCAACCCCTGGGTCGGCTGAGGTTGGGGCGATTCTGCCGCGCCTTCGCCAGAGGGATGCGCCGGCACCTCGGTTCTCGGTTCAGAGGACACCGCTACCGGCCCCGGAGCCGCCGGCGTGGCTGCAAGGCGCTTTTGGGAGACCTGAGGCTCCAACCGAACCTGGAGCCGGTTCGAACCTGGGCCGACCTCCACTGTCAGCTTTCGCGGGCGAAAGCCCTCCTGCACCACTTCGAGCGCATATCGCCCATAGGGGATCCCGGTCAAAGTCAGGTTCCCCTCTCGATCGGTGCGGCCCACGGGAAGGCCCTCCCACAAAACCTGGGCCCCGGGCTGGGCGTGCACCGACAACGAAGCGGGCTCGGGCCCTGCTTCCGAGCCGACCTGCAGGACAGCGAGCAAAACCAACGACCACAGCATGTTCAATTTCTGCGCCCCCCGCCGTCCCAGGTGAGCGACCCGGACGGTCCAACCGATTGTAACGTGAGGCGCCCGGACTGGGTAGCTTCGCGGCGAGACAATTGGAATCGCGGCCCCGCCAGCGGCAGGCGGGCGAGCGCGCTACAATGAAGAGTTTCGAGGGAGCGACCGTCGTGAAGGGAGTCATCGCCGCTGGGAACAGATACACGGCCGAGGCGGGGGCGGAAGTCCTGGCAGCCGGAGGCAATGCCGCCGACGCCGCCGTGGCGGCCGCCTTCGTTTCGTTTCAGAGCGAAATCGGTTTCGTCCATCTGGGCGGCAGTGGGATCGCCCAGGTCTTCGCTCCGGAGCGTGGGGCGGTCGTCTACGATTTCTTCAGCAACTATCCCGGCCTGGACGGTCTCCAGAGTCCTCCCCAGGACCTGGATTTCCAACCGGTCGAAATCGACTACGGCGGGGACCGCCAGACCTTTCACGTGGGGCGCGGGTCGGTGGCCGTACCGGGAAACGTGTTCGGCCTGTGGGAGATTGCGCGCGACTTCGGCAGCCTCCCCTGGAAGCGACTTCTGCAAGGGGCCATCCGGATGGCCCGTCGCGGATGCGTGCTGGATCGCTTTCAGACGGAGACCTGCCGGCTCCTGAAACCCCTCTACACCCACACGCCGGGAATCCGCGAGATCTTCGCCCCCGGGGGAAGGATGGTCCAACCGGGCCACCGGATTCACCTTTCGGGGCTGGCCGAGACTCTGGAGGAGCTGGCAGACCAGGGAGGTGCCTGCCTGCGTGAAGGCAACCTGGCCCGGGCCGTGATTGCCGACCAGCAGGCCAACGGCGGACTCCTGACCGAAGCCGATCTCAGCCACTACCAGGTCGATCAGGGAGAACCCATCCGCATTCCTTATCGAGACCACGAATTGTTGCTGCCCTCGCTCTCGTCCGTGGGAGGCGCGCTGACGGCGTTTGCTCTGGCTGTGCTATCCCGCCTCCAATCGCGATTCGACCCTGCGGGGACCGCCAGGCATCTGCGGCTCGTGGCTGAGGTATTGACGGCTGCCGCTGAAGCCAGATCGCTCTGGGAACAGTGGTCTGCAACGCACCCTTCGGAGCGCCTCGACCGGCTGCTCGATGAGGCCAGGCTCGAGGCCTGCGCTGCTCGAGTCCGCAACAGCCTGCAAGAGCCTGCCCGCACTCCTCCTCAGGAGGCGCCAGGGCCCGGCAGCACCAGCCATCTGAGTGTCCTGGACGAGCAGGGAATGGCGGTCAGCCTGACCACCACCGCAGGCGAGTCGGCCGGCTACGTGGTGCCCCAAACGGGCTTGATCCTCAACAACATGTTGGGCGAAGAAGATCTGTTCCCGTCTGGCTTCCATCGAGGGACCCCCGGCCGGCGAATCTCCACCATGATCACCCCTTCGCTGATCCTGCGTGACGGGTCGGTCTCCTCCGTGATCGGGACCGGCGGCAGCAGTCGGATTCGAAGTGCCATCCTGCAAGTCGTCAACAATCTGTTGGACTTGGAGATGCCCCTCGAGCAGGCCGTGGAAGCTCCCCGCGTCCATCCCCAGGACGGCCTGCTGCACTGCGAAGGGGGCGTGGCCCCCGAGTCGGCACGGGAACTGGAGCGGCAGGGTTACCGGGTCAACGCCTGGTCGAAGCGCAGCATCTATTTTGGAGGCGCTCATTGCGTGGGACGTTCCAGCCAGGGCGCTCTGCTGGGAGCGGGAGACTCACGGCGCGGGGGTTCGGTAGCCTACGCCGAGTGAACCAGAACCGCCTCCCGTTTTCCGTCGCGTTCGTGAATCGAAGACCATTCAGGTGGCCTCAGAGCGCTCACTTGCGGGGTGCCCGGCGCACTCGCTGAACCAGCACCTTTACCGTGTCGGAGATTCCCCCAGGCAAGAGCAGCTGCTTCAGGCCCAGCCGCTCACGCTGTCGATCGCTGCGAAACAACCCCTCCGACTCTTCCAGGAAGAGCTGCCTCTCCAGACCCCAGCGCAGCAGGAATTCACGCTGGGTGATCAGTGGCTCGTCCTGCCAGCCCAGCCGCCGGCCTGCCTCCCGAAGCATGTCGAAGTTGACGTGAGCCGTGATGTCCTGCTCTCCAATGTGGCGATACGGATCGGGTGAGACCTGGTGGCGCCTGTAGCACATCAGGGTCCCTTGCGGGCGCGGCTGGGCATCGTACTCCTCCCATACGTAGCCGTAGTCGAAGCTGATCACGATTCCCTCGGACAAGCTTCGATCGAGTCGGTCGACCACCTCGAGCATTCGCAGGTTGACTTCGTAGGCGTACCCTTCTGTCCAGGTTGGAAAAGCTTGCTGCATGTAGGGATCGATGGCGTTGCGGGTGGGTTCCAATTCGACCTCGCAGATCGCCCCCTCTTGCTCCCGGACGTGGATCTCTCTGAGTCGTCCCTCCCGGACGCGTACTCGATGGACCGGTAATGCATCGAAGAACTCGTTGGAGAAGACGACCCCTCGAATTCCCTCGGGAAGATCCGCACCCACTTCGATGGGACGATAGCAGAGCTGCCGGGCCAAGCTCGGGCGGTTTCGGCCGAGCCACTCGAGCAGGTCCGAGGCGAGGCGTCCCTCGCCGGCACCCAGCTCGACCAGGTCGAGAGGGGCCGCCGTCTCCCACTCTTTCAAATAGGCAGCGATGGCTCGGGCCAGAATTTGAGCGAACAGGCGATGCGTGTAGGGAGACGTGAAGAAGTCACCGCCCGGGCCGAAAACCGGGCGTCCACGACGATAGTAGCCCCGCTCGGGATGATACAGGCAGTAGTCCATGAAGGCTTCGAAGGAGATCGGATGAAGCTTCCAGGGCGGAGTCACTGCGCGCGTCCCAGGAGGAGCCATGAAACTCGAGACGGCCGCAGGGGCGACGGAGGGTCAGCCCCCGGAAAATCAAACTCGATGTTCCACCTGCGAATCACGAAATCCCCCAGACGCTCGACCGTGAGAGCTCACCGGAGGGGGGCGAATCAACTCAACAATTCGATGCCGGCGAAGAAGTATCCGATCTCGAACTCAGCCGACTCGGGGCTGTCGCTGCCATGAACGCAGTTGCGCTCCTTGCTCTCGGCAAACGCCTTGCGGATGGTCCCTTCCGCAGCCTCAGCCGGGTCGGTCGAACCCATGATTCGGCGCCATTTGGCAATCGCGTCCTCGCCCCGCAAGACGAACACCAGAATCGGCGCTTCGGACATGAACTTGGTCAGGCTTTCGAAGAAGGACCGCTTCCGGTGCACGTAATAGAAACCTTCGGCTTCCCGCTTGGTCAGGTGGACCATGCGGGCAGCCACCACTTTCAGGTCCTCGTTCTCCGCGAACTGAAGGATGCGGCCCAGAATGCTCTTCGCCGTCGCGTCCGGTTTGATGATGGCCAGAGTCGCTTGCTGCATGGGTCAATCTCCCAATTCCAAATCATTTCAGGCTGGCCTGGATGGCCTCACCCATGCTGGCTGGGCTCTTGACCACTCGAATGCCGCATTCCTGCATGACGCGCATCTTCTCCTCGGCGGTCCCTTTTCCCTGCGAGATGATCGCGCCGGCATGGCCCATACGGCGGCCGGGAGGAGCGGTTTGTCCGGCGATGAAACCCACCACCGGCTTGGAAAAATGGTCTCCGATGTAGCTTGCCGCCTCCTCCTCGGCCGATCCGCCGATTTCGCCGATCATGACGACGGCCTGGGTCTCTTGGTCCTCTTCGAATGCGGTCAGTGCGTCGATGAAGCTGGTGCCGCTCACAGGGTCGCCTCCAATCCCCACGCAGGTGCTTTGCCCGATGCCGAGGGCGGACAACTGGCCGACGGCCTCGTAGGTGAGGGTTCCACTGCGCGAAATGACTCCAACTCCCCCCGACTGGTGAATGTGGCCGGGCATGATTCCGATCTTGCATTGATCCGGGGTGATGATCCCAGGGCAATTCGGACCGATCAAGCGGCTCCGGCTCCGGCTCAGCACGCTCCATACCCGAAGCATGTCGGAAACCGGAATGCCTTCAGTGATGCAGACGATCAGCGGCAGGCCGGCGTCGATGGCTTCGAGGATGGCGTCGGCGGCATGGGGAGGCGGGACGAGGATCATACTGGCATTGGCTCGAGTCGAGGAAACGGCCTCTTCGACCGTGTCGAACACCGGCACTCCCTCGTGTTCGCTTCCGCCTTTCCCAGGAGTCACGCCGGCCACTACCTGAGTGCCATAGGCACGGCACTGTCCCGTGTGGAAGCTGCCTTCCCGCCCAGTGATCCCCTGCACCAACAAACGAGTGTTTCGATCTACCCAAATGGCCACGACTGCCCTCTCCCTCTTTTCCGGAAAACTACACGAGACGACTCGCTAGAGCACATACCTTCTCAGCGGCATCCGACATCCCGACGGCGACCCGGAAGTTCAAGCCGGAGTCTCTCAAGATCTCACGGCCCCGCTCGACATTGGTCCCCTCGAGTCTGACCACCACCGGAATGTCGACTCCCACGTCCTGGACGGCCTGGACCACCCCCTCGGCGACGGTGTCACAGCGCATGATGCCGCCAAAGATGTTGATCAGCACGGCTTTCACGTGGGGATCGGAGACCAGGATTTTGAACGCATTTCGAACCTGTTCGACGTTGGCGCCGCCGCCCACGTCCAGGAAATTGGCGGGGTTCCCGCCCGCCAGTTTGATGATGTCCATGGTGGCCATGGCCAGGCCCGCACCATTGACCATGCAACCGACATTGCCGTCCAGCTTGATGTAGTTGAGTCCATAGCGGGAGGCTTGAATCTCCAGCGGGTCTTCCTCCTGAAAATCCCGCATTTCCTTGATTTCGGATTGCCGGTAGAGTGCGTTGTCGTCGAAATCCATCTTGGCGTCCAGTGCCAGAAGTTCTCCGCCGCTGGTCAGCACCAGGGGATTGATCTCGACCAGCGACGCGTCGCAGCTCTCGAAGGCCTGGTAGAGTGCCCGCATCAAGTGGGCAGCCTTTCCCACCGCTGGGCCCTCCAACCCCAAACCGAAGGCGAGTTTGCGCGCCTGATAGGGTTGAAACCCCACGCCCGGGTCGATCTGCTCCTTGAGAATCAGCTCGGGACTGCGGGCTGCCACCTCCTCGATTTCGACGCCCCCTTCCCGGCTCGCCATGAAGACCGGTTTCTTGGAAGCCCGATCGACAACGATGCCCAGGTAGAATTCACGCTCGATGTCCAGGCCCTCTTCGATCAGGACCCGCAGCACCTCCCTGCCTTCGGGGCCCGTCTGGTGGGTCACCAGCGTCATTCCGATCATCTGGCGAGCCAGCTCTTCGGCCTCGTCGGGGGAGCGTGCGATCTTGACACCGCCCCCCTTGCCACGCCCGCCCGCGTGGATTTGGGCCTTGACAGCCACCACTCCGCCAAAGCGCTTTGCCATCTCGAAAGCCTCAGCAGGACTGTAGGCAACACGCCCCTGAGGCACCGCGACTCCCAACTTTCGCAGGATCTGCTTGGCTTGATACTCGTGTACTTTCATCGCCCCAATAGCAAACACGAAGACAAGGCCGTTTTCAAGACTCCGGGGGACCGACCCCACTCCTCTCGAGTGGAGCGAGTCGCGGAGGGCTCAACCTTGCCTCCCCTCCGCAGGGAGGACGAATTCCGGAGAGTCGGCCGAATCACCCCGAGCAGCGCCGCCACGTCTGGCCGCCCCCGGCAGCGTGATACAATTAAGAATCCCTTTCAAAGGAACACGAATCATGGGCAGCGTGGACAAGACAACCGACGTGCTGATCGTCGGGGCAGGCTTTGCAGGAGCCGCGACCGCCTATCACCTCAGCCGGCAATCCCAGGGCTCGATTCTGCTGGTGGACAAAGAGGAGATGGCCGGATTCCATGCTTCGGGCCGCAACGCTTCTCTGGTGTTGCAGGCAGCCCACTCGCCGGCCATTCGCAGCCTGACGATCGAGAGCCGGAAAGCCTACGAAGCCCGCCGAAAAGCCCTCGGCTTCCAGCAGAACGGGTCCCTGCTGCTGGGGACGGAGGAACAGCTCCGGCAGGTACAGGACCCCGCGCAGTTGCCCGGAGAGTTCCGTTCGCCCCGCCAGGTTCAACGTTGGATTCCGGCACTCGAGGGCCACACCTTCGAGAAGGCCCTCTGGACGCCTTCGGACGGGGTGATCGATATCGCCCTGCTGTTGGAGTTTTACTTGAGCGAGGCACGAGAACGGGGAGTTCAGGTCTCGCTGCGGACCGAGGTCGAGTCGATCCAGGGCACGGGCCCCTATCGGGTCCAGACCAATCAGGGCTCGATCCAGACCGATGTGCTGGTCAACGCTGCAGGGGCCTGGGCTGCAGGGCTGGCGGATCTGGCGGGAGTGTCGCCGCTCCCCTTGTTTCCGCTCAAACGCCACCTGTTCATCCTCGACCAGGCTCCCCCTTCCAAGCCCGACCTGCCTTTCGTCTGGAGCCTGGACCAGGACTTCTACTTCCGGCCCGAATCCGGAGGCCTGCTCTTCAGCATCTGTGACGAGGAGCCCGCAGTGTCGCTCGAGCCCACCGTGAGCAGCGAGGTGGCCGAGACTCTGGCGGAAGTGATCTGGAGACAGCTCCCGGCCCTTCACGAGGCCATGCAGCGCAAGGTGTGGTCCTGCTTCCGCACCAAGACACCCGACGATCACTTCGTCATCGGTTGGGAGGGCTCACAGCGACACTTCTTCTGGGTGGCCGGCCTGGGAGGACACGGCATGGCCTGCAGCTGGCAAGTGGGAAGGCTGGCTGCCCAGGCGCTCCACCAGTCCTCGCAGCAGATTCCCCCCGAATTCCGGCCCCAACGACTCCTGACGACTGCCCCTTAGTGGCGCGGCTCCGATGCGCGACATCATTCCCGACTGCCCGCAGGTCGCAGGACTGTCACGGACTGGCCGCGCTGCGCTGGTTTCGGTCGTTCGAGCGGGTGGATTGGGATGACGCCGGGTAGACGATGCGAGTGTGGCCACTGCTCTTGACGATGGGCACCAGAGTGTCGACGATCTTCTTGAGGTCGCCGATTTGGAGTCCCGAGTGGTCCAGCTCTCCCTGCTCCAGTTTGCGCTGGAAAATGCGATTGACCAAGGCTCGAATCGAGATCTCCTCACGGTCGTCCAGCACCCGTGAAGCGGCCTCCACGGAATCGACCAGCATGACGATGGCAGTTTCCCGGCTGCGCGGCTTGGGGCCGGGGTACTTGAACACCTTTTCCGACTTGATTTCCGATTCCAGCTGCCTGGATTTGTAGTAGAAGTAATCGATGGTCGAGGTGCCATGGTGTTCGGCGATGAAATCGATCACGGCCCCGGGCAGCCGGACTTGGCGAGCCAGCTGGACTCCCAGGATGACGTGCGATCGGACCGCAGCCGCCGACGCCACCGGTCCCAAGGTGTCGTGAGGATTGGGCTGCCCACCCTGGTTCTCGATGAAGAGCTGCGGATTGAACATCTTACCGATATCGTGGTAGTAGGCCCCGACTCGAACAAGTAAATCGTCCGCCCCCAGTTCCGAGGCGACCGCCTCCGCGATATTGGCCACCGCCATGCTGTGCTGATACGTTCCGGGAGCCTTGAAGAAGAGCTCCTTGAGCACCGGAGTATTCAGGTCCAGCAGTTCCATGAGCCGAAACGGAGTCGACAGGTCGAACACGGCTTCGAACAGGGGCAGAGTGATCAGCAGCAGGAGGCCCGAGACGGCGCCGTTGGCGAAGGCCGCCAGCAAGGACTGGTAGTGTTGCGCCAACTCCTGCGACTGCCACATCGAGCAGAACAGGAGCACCAGCACCATCACCACACCCAGGAACAGCGAAGCCAGCATCACGTCGCTGCGCTTGCGGGCCCGCCGCACCAAGGTTCCACTGGCCAACCCTCCAGCCAGGAGGACCAGAAAGAGCGTGAAATCGAAGTGGGAGACCAGCGAAACGACGATCACCGTGATGAGCATCGTCAGTGGCACGATCCGCCGGTTGATGAGGATCGTGATCGCCATTCCGGCCCAGGGCACCGGGATGAGGAACGGAGAGAACAGGTCGTAAAAGAACGACAGTTTGGCCAGGGCCAGCACCATCAACATGATCAAGTAAATCAGGATCAGGTTACGGTTCTTTTCGGTCCCTTCGGGATAGAGGAGGCTCAAGTGGTAGAGCAGGATGGCGAGAAAGACCACCAGCAGTAGGAGGGTCCCCGCCACGACCCTCCCCTGGACTCGCCGCCGGCTCTCCAGGGCCTTGCTCACGAGCTGCCGGTCGTAAAAACTGACGTTCTTGCCTTCCGGGACCAGCAGCTGATGCCGTTCGAATTGGCGTTCCACGAAGGTGAATCGGGCTGGGGCCCGGTAGGCGAACCAGGTGGTCTCCCCCACTTCGGGGAGGGGGTACGGTTGCGCCAGGTTCTCGAAGAAGAAGATGCAAAAAGCCAGAGGGACCAGCAACAGCGTCAGAATCCAAGCCAGGAAGCGGATCCCGTAGAGAGCGGGAGCAGGTTGCAGATCCGCTTCGTCCCGCAAGGTGGTTTCAAGGGCCTCCGACTTGTCGATCGCCTTGGCGGTTCCCTCCAGGTCCCGGACCACTTCGGGAACGGCGCGCAAACGCTGCCGCTGCAGCAGCCGGTGCAGGCCCAGGACGGCGCCAAACAGCACCACGGCCGTCAGCATCAAGAGGGCGAAATCTGAAATCTCGGTCATTGGCCCCTTTTCTCCCGCGCTTGCCCGCAGGCGAGTCAGCTCGAAACGATCACTGCGGGGGACGGCGCTTGAGGTCGATTTCCCGCAGTTTTTCCAACTCCGTATTCAAGCGTCTGACCTGGCGGCGCGAGTCGTTCAGCTCCCCTCGAACCTGCTCCAGCGTTTCCAGCAATTGAAGCAGGACCGCCGCCTCCGGCGGCAGTTCGGAGGCGGGCAGGCTGTGGTCGCGCAACAGCTCCACGGCGCGGCTCTGACCCTCGAGGCCGGGGTCCAGCCCCAGATAGGCCATAGCGAGGCGGAAGGTCACCGAAGGGGAGGCGGCGGGATCGTCTGCCTCGGCCAGGGCTTGCTCGTAAGCCGTCACGGCCTCGGGAAATTCGCGCTGTGCGTAATGACGATCTCCAATCTCGGCCGCCGAGAGGGCGGCCGGCGGCGGGAGTGGTGGCGGCGGTACCCGGGCCCTGGCTCCCTTGCATGCAGCTGGCCCTCCCAGCAGGAGGGTCAGGAGAAGGACACGGCTGGCCACGCTTTCCCTGTAACTCATCGACTCGCCCCCGGACTCACAAAGTCTTGAACGCCGGTACCGCCAGCGAAGGAGGGGGACCCGAGAGGGGTACCACGAACACGAATCGACTCCCTCGGGGCTGGTTGTCGCTCACCCAGATTTTACCCCCATGCGCCTCTATGATCGAGCGGCTGATGGCCAGCCCCAGCCCAACGCCCTGTCCGGGGACCTTTCCGCCCTTTTTGACCTGGTGGAACTTCTCGAAGACGCGCAGTTTGTGATCGTCGCCCACACCGGGTCCCTGGTCGGCCACGATCAGCCTCAGGTAGGCTTCCTCCGGCCACCTCTCGAAGGTTGCGCGGAGGGGCTCGGGCAAGTCGTCCGGGAGCCTGGGCAGATGCGTCAGCTCGATCAAAATGGGGGCGCCTGGGGGGGAGAAGTTCAAAGCGTTGTCCAGGAGATTTCGAACGACCTGCATCATCCTGTCGGGATCACATCGAAGGGGGGGCCCATCATCGAGGCTGGGCTGCAACAGCCGGCACCCCTTCTCTGTCGCCAAAGGCTCGACCTCCGTCACGACCGTCTGGACCAGGGCGCCAAAATCCGCATCCTGGAAACCGTACTCGGCCACCCCCGCCTCGAGGCGCGACAAGTCCAGCAGATTGTTGATCATGGCCGACAGGCGGCGGCTGCAATTCAGGGTGAGGTGCATGAGCCGCGCCTGCTTGTCGGACACAGGCCCGGGAATGCCTTCGAGCAGAATCGTGGTGGTTTCCTGAATCGAAGCCAGAGGCGCCTTCAGATCGTGGGATACGTGGGACACGAAGTCGCGCTTGAGCTGGTCCAGTTCTTCCAGACGCCGGGCCATGCGGTTGAAGTTGCGCGACAGTTCTCCGATTTCGTCCGACGCCATCTCCTCCACCCTGGACGAAAAGTCTCCCGAGGCCAGACGCAGCGTGGCCCCGACCAGACGCCGAACCGGCAGGGTGATCGAACGGACGATTCCCCAAGCCAAGGCCAGCGCCAGGCCCAGAGCCAGCACTCCCGAAGTCCAGGCGACCCGCCGAGCCCGCAGAGTGGTGTGCCGGGCCGATTCGACGGCGATTCGAAGAGTGTCGCGAATGGCTTCGACCACCAACTGGCTCTCTTGGAAAACCGCGTCCAGCCGCTGGCGCAGCAGGTCCAGAGTGTCCGAGTCGCTGAGGCCGGCCAGGAGTCGGTCCGCCTGCAGTTTGGGTTCGAGCTGCTGCCAGGCCGTCTGGAGACGCTCGAAGGCCTTGCGATCGCCAGAAGAAAGCTCCAGTGCCAACAGCTCGTCCAGATCGCGGGAGAATTCCGCACCCAGCTCTTCCAGCCTGGCCGCATAGGGTTGGGGTCGGCTGCTCGCGTACAGCCTGCTGGAGAACTGGTCGATCTCGACCAGCCGGTTGGAGAATTGGGCGGCGGCGGTAGCGGCCCGGTAGTCGATCTCGACCAGCCGCCGGCTTTGCTCTTGCATCGACTGCACCAGGTGCAGCTGGTACAGTCCCGAGGCGAGCGAGAGGGCGATCAGGCATGAGAAGCCCAGGGCAATCTTTCGGCCGATCGTCATGCTCAGCTCAGTCCGTAGGCCTTCAGTTTGTTGCGAATCGTCTTCACGTCCAGGCCCAGCTGCCGCGCGGCCTCTGCCTTGTTGTGACCGACTCGTTCGAGCGTGCTCAGGATGAGTTGTTTTTCGGCTTCCCGGGCCGTGATTCCCGCCGGGAACTGCAGGTCTTCCGATTCGGCCGCGGGCTGCAGGCTGAGCAATTCGGGCGGCAGATGCGAGGACTCGATGCGCTCCGCTCCGGCCAGAACAACGACCCGCTCCACGACGTTGCGCAGTTCGCGGACGTTGCCCGGCCAGGGATAGTCGCGAAGCACCTTCAGCGCTTCAGCAGAGATCTCTCGGGAGCGGCTCTGGTGTTTGCGCGCGAACTGCTGCAGGAAATGCTCGGCCAGCATCGCAATGTCCCCGCGACGTTCGCGCAGCGGGGGCAGGTCGATGCTCAGCACGTTGAGCCGGTAAAACAGATCCTCGCGCAGCTTCCCCTGACGGATGCCTTCCTGGGGTGTCCGATTGGTGGCGCTGACCACTCGCACGTCGAATTGGAACTCGGCGGAGGAGCCCAGCCGGCGAACCGTTCCATCTTCCAGCACTCGCAAGAGCTTGGGCTGAAGCTCCGGGGGCATTTCCCCGATCTCGTCCAGGAACAGGGTGCCCTGATGGGCCAGCTCGAAGCAGCCGGGCCTCCTTTCGACCGCTCCGGTGAAAGCGCCTTTCTCATGGCCGAAGATCTCACTCTCCATCAATTCCGTCGGGATGGCCGAAGCGTTGACTGCGAAAAAGGTGTGGCGTGACCGAGCGCTCAACTGATGGATGCAGCGCGCCACCAGTTCTTTCCCGGTTCCACTCTCACCGGTAATCAGAACCGCCACGTCACTGGGCGCGGCCGCCTGGATCAAGCGGTAGACTTCCCGCATGCGTTCACTGTCTCCGATCAGCGGCCCGAACCCTGCCAGATCCTGCGCCTTCCCCTCGAATTGCAGGCCCAACGCAGCCGAGACCTCGAGCCGTTTTTCGACCGAGTCCAGTATGTCTTGGAGTTTGTCGTAGTCGAGGGGCTTGGTGATGAAATCGTGGGCGCCCTCCTTCATCGCCGCCACGGCCAATTCAATACTGCCGTGAGCCGTGATCAACACGACCGGGAGATCAGGATTGTCCGACTGCAGTCGGTGCAGCAACTCGAGTCCGGTCATCCCGGGCATCAGGACATCGGACATGACGAGATCGTACCCGTTGTCTTCGAAGATTCGAACCGCCGATTTGCCGTCCGAAGCAGTCCAAACCTGATGCCCCCAGCCCTCGAGTCTCAGCTGCAAGACCTCCAGCATGGCTTCTTCGTCGTCGACAACCAGAATTTTCATTCTCTCCTGGCCTTCCCCGTGCCGCCCATTCTATACCAAGCCCGGCCTTCGGCCAGGCGCCGGACCGATTGACTTTTCGGCTGAGGAAACGGGTGCAGCCGTGGTATCATCCGATTCGGTTCAACGCTGAAAACTGACGGTGGCCCCAACCACCATGAAAAGGGCACTCCGGGAGGGTTCCTGACTGCAGCGCGCGTTTCACCCGAGCGCCGCGAGACGGCCTTTCGCCGCGGCGGTCCCCCTGGGGGGAGGACCCGCTCGCCGGCCGCCGGTGTCCTGCGGTTGCCTGGTGTCTGGGGGTCGCCGACAATTGCTCGACAGGGAGTACTTCGTGACGCGACCGAATCCTCTGCTCTACGAAATCAATACTGTCCCGTGGCTTCATGAGCTCTCGCAACAGGAGGGCCACACTCTTACTCTGGCGTCGGTTCCCTCACGCGAGTGGGATCGGCTGCGCGACATGGGTTTCGACCTGGTCTGGCTGATGGGCGTGTGGGAGAAGAGCCAGGCCGGCCGCAAGATCTTTCAAGAATCCCAGGAACTCTACTCGGTCTACGAATCGGCCCTGCCGGGTTGGACTCCCGAGGACGTGATCGGCTCACCCTACTCGATTTCGGCGTATGCGCCCGACCCGAGCGTCGGTAGCTGGGAGGATTTGGACCAAGCCCGGGCCCAACTGGCGGAGCGCGGCATCGGCTTGATCCTGGATTTCGTGCCCAACCACCTGGGACCCGACCACCCCTGGGTCCAACAACATCCTGAGTTCTTCATCCAGGGAAACGCTCAGGCTTACCAGGAAGATCCGGAAGCCTATTTCGAAGCCACGGACACGAGTGGACAAACCCGCTACATCGCCAAGGGCCGGGATCCCTACTTCGCGCCCTGGAAGGACACGGTTCAACTGAACTATTTCAATCCCGCCACCCGGGCCGCCATGATCCAGACGCTGCAGACGATCCATCAGCATTGCGACGGCGTGCGGTGTGACATGGCAATGCTAGTGCTCAACGACATTTTTCGGAAGACCTGGGAAGCGCAGCTGCCGGAGAGTGTGCCGGGCGAGGAGTTCTGGGCGGAGGCGCGTCCCGCTCTGCCTGAAATGATCTGGATCGCCGAAGCTTACTGGGACACCGAGTGGACGCTCCAGCAACTGGGTTTCGATTACGTGTACGACAAGCGCCTTTACGACCGGTCTCGCTTCTCCTCGGCTCAGGACATCCGCCTGCACCTCACGGCCGACCTGGGCTATCAGAACAAGCTGGTGCGTTTCGTGGAAAACCATGACGAGCCGCGAAGCGCCGCCGA
>JBFKLX010000102.1:0-18765 GCA_041630155.1 Acidobacteriota bacterium | reverse complement strand
GCCCAAGATTTCCTCGAATTTGCGCTTTTGTTCACCTGTCAGGGGAGGTGGCCCGACCCGTCGAGGCTCGATCTCCACAAGCCGGGCCGAGCGGAAGCGCCCCAGCCAATCATTGAGCAGCCCCGGATCCTCATCCTGTCGCTTCGTGGAGAAGGCCATCCGCTGCAGGGAACGTTGACCGCGAAGCAGGCGGACGGCCTCGAGCTGATCCGGAATCACCAGGTCGCCGCGCAAGGACCAGGTGTAATCCAGGCTGTCATCCGACTGGCCGACCACTCTCCAATCCAGCTTCCCGTCAATCAGCCGGCTTAGCAAGGGAGCCTTGAGAGCCTCGACAACGGTAGCCAGTGGGTGATGCTGCAGACCGCCGACCGTGTTGATACTGAGAAGTTCGTCCCAGTGGTCGATGGAGGTCCCCTCCACGACATATTCCTCGATAAAGGATGCTTCGGGACCGGTTCCGCCACTGGCGGAGGCCACTCGCCAAGGGCGTCCGTCAAACTCGAAGCGCGCTATTTCCAGGAGCTCTTTTTCCATTCACACCGCCAGCGCCGTGACTCGATTCGTATGAACACTCAATGATGTCTGATTCTCCATGCTTTTAGAGGACAGCCTCCGGGGATGTCAACATCAGGAACCTGGCTCGGGGTCCCATACGGACAGACAGAACCGGGCGGGAGTTCAGCCGACGTCCCGAAGAGCGAAACTGCTGAATCATCTGTTCTACCCGAGCGCCACCCGCTTCGGAAAGATCCCAAAACCAAAGCTCGCCCTGATCCTCTCCGGTCTGGACGTGCTCTTGGGCCGGTGAGCGGCGAGAAGTTGATGACTCACATTGCCTTTGTCGGGCCCAGTGGAGCTTCTGTGTTGCTTTTGAATGCCCCCGGCCTGGACACGATCGACCGTCAGCGGCTGAGGAAGATCCTCGAGATGTCGGCGGCCGCCTGCAGCAGGGGCCCGGAGCCCCTGATATTGGAGTTGGTGCAGATCGCCACGGCCAGGCGTTCTTCGGGAATCATGAAGAGGACGCTCTGAGCGCCCACGGTCGTGCCTCCGTGATGGACGAACCTCACCTTCCGCCCTTCGCCCGGGTCGAGCTGGAACTCCCCGACACGCCAACCCAGGCCATAGTGCTGGCGATTGACGCTGCCATCGAGCAGGTGGCGTGGGGTGAACATCATTTCCCGACTCTCCGGCCCAATGATCTCGTCCGCCATGAGAGCATTGGCAAAGCGCACCAGGTCAGATGGCGTAGACAGGAATCCGCCGCCGGCCCATTTGTTGCTGCTGTTCGTCTCCGGCGCCGGGACGACGAGACTGCCGCTCACTGCAATATATTCGGACACGCGGTGCGCCACGGCTCGATCGCGGTAATTCGCCTGCGTCTCCCCCATCCCCGCCGGAGCGAACACCGAGGACTCGATGGCTTCCAGGAAACTTTTGCCGCTGGCGCCTTCAATGGCGGCGCTGGCTAGCGTATATCCGTAGGTGCTGTACTGAAACGCCGTGTCCGGCTGGAATTCCAGAGGGTCATCAGCGAAGAGGGCGAGGCTGCTGCCGACATTGTCGAATTGCCGGTTGAGGCCCATCTCCGAAAACAGGGGAGGCCGCCAGCTGAACTGGTAGTGACGCACACCGGCCTGGTGCGAGAGCAACTGCCGGGTGGTCAGGACATAGGCCTTTTCCGGAAAGCTTTTCACATAGACTCGGACGTCTTCATCGAGGTCGAGGCGGCCCTCCTCGGCCAGCGCCAGGGCGGCGGTCGCCGTCAAGGGCTTGGAAACGCTTCCGATGGGAAACCTTGACCCCAGGGTCACTTCGGCCTGCGATTCCAGATCTGAGTAACCCCGCGCCTCCGACCAGATGAGACGGGTGCCCAGGCCCACGCTCAACGAGACCGCCGGGGCGCGTAGTTCGCGCCGCATCTCAGTCAGACGAGCTTCGGCTGCCTGGATTTCCTCCCTGTGGCCCGTTCCCAGGACCTGAATTGGGCCGGCTGCCGGCTGTCCCAGATCCCGAATCTCTTCCGAGATCGAGAAGACGTATAGAAGCAGCAGAAGGAGTATGACGGCGAGCGCAGCGGCCAGCGCGGCTGCCAGCTTCAGCATCCGCCTCATGGGCACCTCCCCGAGGAGGGCCGCCAGCCCAAATCCCTGCCCGCCGCCTCGAGGTCCCGGCTGTCGAAGTAATAACGCAGGAGCACCGCCCGCGGATCCTTCTTGGCAGCCTCTGAGAGGCGATCCCACATGCGGGGAGAAAAGAGCACTGGATCTCGATTGGCGCCCTCGAAGGCGTCGGCAGCATTCTCTACCAGGACAGGCTCGAATCGAACCGGGTGGCGGTGATGGCGCTTGACGTCCGCCACGATGTTCTGCGCCATCGTGATTTCGCTCTCAGCCACCAGAACCCGCCGGGCTCCCCGCAGACGACTCGAAATATTGCGATCCGGATGGATGGCTACGAAGCGAATCCGTTCGAAGGTCTCCGGCCACAGCCGCCGCAGATCGTTGTAGTGAAAATAAGTGGCGAGCAGGGTCCCGTCTGCCGGTGGCACTCGCACTTCATGGAAACAGAGCGGAAGTGCCTCGACCTCCCAGCGCTCAGTCAATTCCTCGGCCATGCCCCGGCACTGGCTTTCGCTGCACTCCACCGCGTAGACCCGCGGCCGCTTCGGGGAAGTTACCTCCCCGGTACGTAACATCAGCGCCAGCTCTTCGGCTGTCATCCCGTAACGCTGGCGCGCCGTACGGACCGTCCGCATGATGAATCGGGCCAGTTCGCGGTCGCCGGGCGATCGGCCGACGCCTGCCCTGACCCGAGTGCCAGCCTTGCCGGCCGCTTCCACCAGCTCGAGCCGGGCCAGTTGCTGGTACGCATGCCGGACGGTATGAAGATTGACCCCCCATCTGGCAGAAGCATCCTGCAAGGTCGGCAAAGCGTCGCCAGCCTTGAATTCGCCCGTCGCGATCGCGTAGCGCAGGGCCTCAACGATCTGATGGTAGAGAGGGACGGCACTCTGGCGGTCCAGTTGCATGTCTATTATTATAGAAAACTAGAATGAAAAGTCCAGCAAGAGTCGCCGTGATCGACAAACGCGGTGACGAGAAAGGGCCCGGTCCCCATCACGGCAACTCTCTCGCAACCGTCTGTCACCCCGCGACCCTTACCAAGTGCAGCAGTCCATGAATACGGTGATGTATCGAGGGCGTGTCCGCGCCCCTACAAGTTTGACTTGCTGCTCCAGGTATTCAACGGCGCAACCTCTTTCCGAGCAACGGCAAACGGCTCGCGAATCAGCGATCCGGTACTATGAACGGCTGGTTGATTTGTTGCCCAGGAACCCGGATCAACCGCGATATGACGGGACTCGTTCAGATGGTCGTTGTGTCGGTGTTCCTGGGCGCTCTCCTCACGCCACGTCTGGGGTAGAACCAAGGGTGTAGCGGCAGGAGTGCGGGTGACGTCGAACCGTTGCCAGCGGACGAGGATCACTAATGGGCGCTTCGCAGCTGAACGCTGCTGTTGGACCTGATACCGGAGGATCCATGGGACTTGCGCCCGCAGTGTGGAGGCGGCTCCCAATCATGCGCCATCCGGCCCGTGTCCAAAAAACTGCGTCTCTCGATGGTCGCTGACAGTCACTCGATTCAGTCCCAGAGTTGCCACCATTTCTTGTTGATTGGAGATTTGCTTTCTTTCGGTCCAGCGGGAGTTGGCATCGATGTGCGCTTTCCCTGTCTCGGTATTTCCAGAATCGGTGTATCTTCGATGGGATTCTCCCGGTTGTACTGGTCAAGAGAACCCTGAAAGTCACGTGTGGGCACTCCCTCGTGGTAGGTGAGGAGGTCACGCCATTCCTCTTTCAATACCTCACGGCACTCCGACGGCAGTTCCACCGACAAACCAAAGTAACCAGTGCATGGACCATACTGGCCGGGTGCAACAAAGCATACCTCTAACCTATTTCGGTCGATCAGTGCGGCAATAACTCCGCGGTCGTCATCCTCGTCGAGCCAGCCCGCATGCTCTGCCAAAAATGGATAACCGGCCTTTGCTCTAATCTCTGGTGAGTCTACGGAGACAAAGACTTGGACCACTCCACCCATTCGGAGGCGATAGAACGCAAAAGCCACGGTAACGGGCCGTCGTTTTAGCATTTCGACCACTCCAGAACCCTTGGCGAAGACGAAAGGTCCCTTTGATTCCTGGGAGTCGTCCCGCAGGCCCATGAACAACACTGTGGTCGCCCAGTTTGCCATCATGAAGGCTCCACCAGCGACGAGGTTTTCGACCCTGGGCGGGACTTCAGCTCGAGGAGGCAATGTAACGACCACTTGCCGAACGTGTTTTTCCTGACTTTCAGCAAAATACCATGAGGGAATGATGGATTCGGTACCCATTGCTCTCTCCTTTCCTGCACGTCGGCACGCAGTTGTTGGCCGGACTCTCTCGTTGCATTATGCCTATCTCGCAACACCCTGGAATGGCCATCTCCCCTGCTTTCCCTCTTCGACGATGGCTCTGAGTTGGCTTTCGCTGAGGCCGTACTTCTGTCCAATCTTGGCGTACGTAGCAGCATCAGCCTGCCCCGCGTTTCGGTCAAGGATCTGCATCATGTCGCCCACACGACCTTCGGTTGAAGCCGAAACGACTTCCTGAGCGATATTCGTGCCGAGCAGGAATTCCGTGTCATGGGTCTCCATGAAATCGGCGAATATCTTCTTCCGCTGGTCTTCGGCAAGGGACGGCGAATCCTTCGTGCTTCCACCGAACAAGTTCTTCCACCAACTCATCGAGTCCTCCTTTCTGCTCTGGCCAACGTTACGGCTCAGCGGCTCGGATCGCCGTCCGCTGGAGCCGGTGGTTATGCGCTTGCTCCCCCTTTGCTGCTCACGGGCCATGCAGTTATTTCCAAAACTCCCACCATCTTTTTCGTTCTTCAACTCGCTCTAAAGTAGCTTGCTGCGATCCTTGCTTCTTTTCCGGCTTCAGCAGCGTTTGTATGAACGCAGTAGCCTCAGGAGGCCAGACGGCAACAAGTGCGATATCCTTTCCAGTCCGCTGATCCAACATGAGCATGTCATCAATGACCTGTCCGGGATGTTCCTTTTGGACCTCCGACACGACCTCAACGAACTGCATTCTGGGAGCCTGCGGACGAAAACGAAGGTCAGACCTCACGCCCACGACGGCATCTGTGCCCAAGACAGCCTTTCTCTTCTCGAGCCAGGCGAGTATGATCGATTTGGCCTTTTCCTCAGACGGAGTAAAACCGTTCCCGAATATTGCGAAGTAAGCAGGCTTCTTCTCTGTCGCCTTCACTCGTGACCCCGGCACATGGCCGGGCGTACTCTTGTCTATCGAGAATCTCTCTGCCGCCTCTCTGGCTGCGTCCTTGTCAGCCTGACTGAGATTGAGAACACCAATACATTCGTTGCAGATGAGCCAGGGGCTCGCACCTTGCATGGACTCAACCTGTAGGCGGTATTGTTCACGCGTGATGCCCATTCTCTGCATCATGGGCATATCCCGGTCGATTAGCTTGTCTTGAATGACGGACCTCTGCACGAACCGCGCCGCAAGCAGATACCCCTCGCCTGGCGACATCTGTTTCTCGGTTTTCCTGACGGCTCCGTGAGCATCACAGACGCTCATTGTCATTCTCCTTCCATAACGCGCCCTTACCTGACGCAGGACACTTGGGATCATCTGCGAGGGCCGCGGCGTCGTTCCGTGGCGCGGAGCTCGTCAGGTGCCTCCCGTTGTTGGGCAGCACTAACCCAAGAACGTCGGCTGGCACTACCGGCGGAACTGGACCCACACACGTCCGACATCTACCGACGGCTTCGTCGTCACCTCGACGTTGATCGTCTTCGCGTTCTGGTGTCGGACGGTCGCAAACGTCTTGTCCATCTCCACCATCAGCAGGACGAGCAGAAGCACCAAGAAAAATCAGGCCTACGGCCCACCACCTGCTGCCCCCCCTTTCTTCAGAGTATTCACTCCACGGGTTCGCCAAACATGCCGCTCTCAACCGGACGGTCATCGCTGAGATTGACGAGGGAAGAATTCACATCCTCGCCACACTGCGGGCATTTGCTGTCAGGGTCGACCTCTGCGTCAGCCTTCGTTCCAGCGAGGATCCGAAAACCACACGCCCCGCACATCCAGAATCTCCTTATGCTGTCTGGCTTCAGCAACGCTGCATATTCTCGTTGGCAGGAGGAACAAAGGTATCCTCGGTTGTTGTTTTTGTCTCTTACCACCTCCAGAGCAGATGACTGGTCGCTACCGCATCCGCCACACTTCGGCAGCAAACCACTCGACATCGTGAGTACCCAATCACGATAGATGTCCATATGTGCGCCGCAGAGCTGACAAGTCCCTGCCGAATCAGCGGTCACACAAAACGGGCACCAAGAAGTCAGGCAGGTTGAGCAGTAGAAGCCGGCACCTTGCTCTCTCATCTGGTCCAGAGGAATAGGTTCCTCGGGCGAGACGATCCAGCGACCAGCCGGGACAACAGGATAGCCACATCTCGTGCAGTGTGTCTTCGATTTCGTTAGCTCGGGGAGAGGGTTTCGAATTCCGAACTCGATTCTCTCTGAATTCGCCTCATCGAAAATCATTATGAGGTCTCTCCCCAAGCACCCCTCTGGGGTCTCGACAACCACGTATCTGCGTTCCTCCTTAACCTCGGTGCCGCGTAGAAACTCGAGCGCTCTGCTTCGGCTGGGACCCGTGTACACCTCATAGGTGTTGCCGTCCTTTACCTCACGTTCCTTGTACTTGATGCCGGAAATCGGTTCCCCCTCGTCAGTTCTCAGGCCAAACAATCGACGCAACCATTTCATCTGTGTCTCCTTTTCGTGAAGGTTGGCCTTCGGGCCTTCTCTTGCCTGCCACTCGGGATCACCTACGAGGGCCGCGGCGTTGTTCCGTGGCGCGGAGCGCCCCTGCCGCCTGATGTCGGGAGGTCAGGCGACATGCCAGAGGCTAAACTCTGATCTTGACTTGGTTACTGAACAGGGAAGCCAACGCTCGGGCAGTCTGGTCGGATTGCTGCTGCCCCCCCCCGGCCAGCCCGGAAAGCCATTCCCGGAAGACCGCTGGATCGAGTGTAGGTGGACAACGGCTGGTATTGCAAAGGCCGTGATTGACTGAAATGTAAACAAAACGACGATCGAGTCAAGCCCGGCCCGGTGGGCACGAATCTCATGCCTCTCGTGTCTCCCAAATGAGTTGTCCGAGACCAGAATGCAGAGAACGTAAACAAGGACGCCGCCAGAAACGCCAACCCACCCTGGTGATCTATCCAGCACTGTGGTTCCCGATGCGCACCGAATCATGAGATCATGGTTGTTGGCCGGTCCGGGGAGGATGCTGCCATGGATGCACACGGTGAGGGTGTGCGCACCCGCCCCCTACTGGTTCTTCTCGTCCTCGTTTCTCTCGCCGTCAACTGGTACTACCTGACCAGCGGGTTTTTGGGCGAGGACTTCATCTTCCTCAACATGCTCAGGGAGGAGCCGCTGCCCTCCGCGCGTCTGCTGGGGTTCTGGTCCAAAGCGGACTATCCGGCGCTGACCAGCATCTGGTGGTTCGAGGGGCAGGGCACCACGCCGTTCTGGAGGCCGCTGCCTTCCCTCGTGTTCGAGGCATCGGTGCGTCTCTTCGGTGAGCGCGCCTTCCCGCTCCACCTGCTCTCCCTCCTCCTGCATGGACTCGTGGGAGGCACTCTGTTCGTTCTCGTGCGACGGGTCACGGGCCGTGCGCTGCTGGCTTTTTTGGCCGGCCTTTTCTTTCTTTCCTGCGAGGATCACAGCATGGGGGTCGGCTGGATCTCGACGATGACCGATCTCCTCAGTCTGCTCTTCGTCAATCTTTCTCTGATCGCGCACGCGGTTTGGCTTCAAAAGAGAAAGCCCCGGCATCTCGTGGCCTCGCTTTTGGCCCTGCTGCCCGCGCTGCTCTCGAAGGAAAGCGCCGTGGTCGCGCCCCTTGCCATCGGCTGGATGACGCTGCTCATGCCGCGTGGCCGCAACCGGCTGCTTTCGACAACACCCGGCCTGTCACCTGTTGGGGCCGCGGGCCGCGGCTTCGCCAGCGATTGGATTTCGTGGTGCCCGGCCCTCCTGGTGCTCGTTGTCTACCTGGGACTCTACAAGCTGCTCGGTTTCGGGGGCTTCACGAGCGGCCTCTATGTCGATCCGCTCGCCGATCCGATTCGATACCTGGGACACCTTTTGGGGCACCTTCCCGTCATGTGGCTGGCCACCCTTTCTCCCGTTCCCCCCAGCCTGGCGATGTTCTTTCCCTCGACCATACCTTTTCTCGCCTTGGCCGGCGTTGTGGCCTTCGGTCTCTGGATCGGCGGCCTCTGGTGGATGCGCAGAAGCGCCCTGGTGTTCTGGGCTCTCGGCTTCTATCTTCTGGCCCTGCTACCGCAGATGGCGACGGACGCCAGCGAGAGGGGCCTCTACTTTCCGGCCCTCGGGTCAAGCATTCTCCTGGCGTTGCTCGTGATGCAGATCGGGCCCATCGCCCGCAGGATGTCCGCCTCCTGCGCCAGTCGCTTCACGCGCGGCGCCGGGTGGGCCGCTCTTGTCTGGGTTCTGATACCCGGCATCCTGCTGTCGGCCACGATGCCCTTTTCCTACGTGTCCTCTTTTGCCAGACCGGAGGAAGAAGCGGCCAGCATCATCCCCCACGTCAAAGAGAGAGTCCCCGATCAACTCATCGTGCTCAACACGTCGGGCCCGATGCAGACGTTTTACCTCCATCCGATGGTGCAGTTCCATGCAGGACCGACCCGGGACGGGGGTGCCCTCGATGTGCGGGTGCTCTCCTCGATGAACGGCATCGTCAGCGTCGAGCGCAGCGACGAACGGAGCTTCGTCTTGCGGACGGACCGCAAGGGTTGGCTCACTAACATCTTTGCCGGGATTCTGCGACCGCGAGAACCACCCAAACCGCACACAGTCTTCGAACGCGACGCCCTGACGGCGACGTTTCTCGAGGTGACGCAGGACGGGCAGGACGTTCTCGCCGTCGGCTTTGAGATGGACCGCCTCCTGGACGACCCGCGCATTCTCTTCATTCAATGGGATGGCGAGACGTTTCGACCGATCGACCTGGCCGCGCTGGCCGTCGCAGACGTCGCCTTGCTCGCCGACACGTCCGACGTCTGGGGCAGCATGTGGTGACCCCGAAGGGTCCCTTCTGGTCCACGGCGATCGGGCGATTCTTTCACACGTTCTCAGCCTGGGGAGGAAGGCAACGATCTTCCCCAGGCTTCATTCGTACTGCAGCTTGATCAGCCAGGGGTCGGCGGTCCGTTTCTGGAACTCGTGGAGCTTTGCCTCGAGCTGCTCGAGGATTCCGGCGAAGGCCGGGTCGCGGGCCAGGTTCTTAGACTCCCAAGGGTCCTTCTCCAAATCGTAGAGTTCGAACTCCGGTCGTTGGAGGTAGTCCCGGACCGTGCGGACTCCGTAGCGCGCGTTCATGCCTCCCTTCAAGGCGAACTGCCAAGCCGAGGAGGCGAACAGGTCCGTGGCGAAGGGGAAAGGCAGGGGGTGGGCGATGTTCCAGATGAGCTTGTACTTCCGCGTGCGCACCGCCCGCATGGGGTAGTACATTTGAATTTCGTGAAAGGTGTGAGAGGCATACACCTCGTCCCATCCCTGGGGATTCTCTTCTTCCAGAACGCCCAGAAACGACCGGCCATGCAGCCCGTGAGTTTCGGGGAGTTGATCGCGGACAACGCCTTCCGAGACATGGGGCTGGTATTGCGGTGCCGCTACTCCGGCGAAGTCCAGGATGGTGGGAGTGAGGTCGGTCCAGGAGATCATGGCCCGGTTCACGATGCCTCTGGTTTGGGCCGAAGGGTGCCGAACGATTGCGGGAGAGCGCAGGCCGGGTTCGTACACCGTCGTTTTCGCCCCGGGAAAGGCAATTCCGTGGTCCGAAACATAGATGAACAGAGTTTCGTTCAAAACACCGGATTCTTCCAGAATCTCGAGCAACCGGCCCAGGCCCTGATCGAGGCGGGAGACCGACTGATAATACTGCGCCAGCTCAGCGCGGGTGGCGGGATTGTCGGAGAGAAAAGGGGGAACCCGCACGTCCTCGGCGCGGTAGACGACCGGCTCGATTCCCGCGTACCCCTCGGGACGATTTCCGAAGCGGTCGGGTTGGTGGGGCGCCTGCAGATCGCGGCCCGCACCGCGATGGGGGTCGGACGTGCAGAAATAGAGGAAAAAGGGGCGCTCCGATCGGGAGTGGACAAAGCTGCGGCTGTTCTCCGCCATCTCGACGGGATTCCGCGAGGAACCTCCGATAAAGCGATCAAAACGATAGACCTCGGCTGGAGCGACGTGATATTTGCCGGCCGAAGCGGTCCGGTAACCGGCTTCCGCTAGAAGAACCGGCAGGCTCTCGAGGTCGTCAAAGCTCTGAAAGTGGTGGTAGCTGTGCTGATGTCCATATTGGCCGGTGCGATGATTGTGCAGGCCGGTCAGGATCACCGACCGGCTGGCGCTGCAACTGGCCGTGGTGGCGAATGCATTTGGAAAAAGAGTTCCCTGGTCGGCGAGCCGGTCCAGGTTGGGAGTCTTGATTACCGGGTTACCGTAACACCCGGCGTCCTGTCCGTGATCGTCGGCAACGAAGAGTACGACGTTGCGAGGCGCAGCAGTGCTCCATGCTGTTGCCAGAAAAAGCGGGAAAAGGCAAGGGATCAATTTCCTCGTCATTGCTTCGCCAGTACCAAGAATGCAGGAACGACCGCCTGGTAGGCACGCTTTATTGTTTGAGCGTTTGAAGGGATCGCAAGCTGCCGCCACCAGAAATGATGCCGGCACGCAGAGCAAGAACCTCATAACCGTTTTCATCCCAACCTCCCTGCCGACATCAAAACCCGCTGCTTGATTGTCTGAATTCTATAGAAACTGCGCGCAGCAAGCCACGGCACCCAGCCAGCCCCAGAGAATGATCCAGATTCGTAGCGAAGGCAAGACAGGCGCGAGGAAAGGCCGGGAGGATCGGGGATGAGTTGGGTGAACTTGGGTTTCCCGCAATGCCGGAGCTTCGGGGATTGCCGCTGGCCGATTTCTGCTCTAGGATCTGTTTCGAGCACGAAGGCTGTCGGGGGGAAGAGTTCAATGATCGAGAGGTTGGTCTTGCCTGGTTCGTGGAGCATTCCCGTCACGATCAGCGCCGCGCTGGTCATCGCTTGCTGTGGCGGGGCGGCGGACCCCCAACCCGGAGCGGAAACCGAGAGTGTCTCAATTGGCGGACCACAGCGGATCGTCTATCAATCGGAGCGGGGCGGGGGGGTCGACGTCTGGGTGATGAAGAGCGACGGATCGGAGCCCGCCAACCTGACCGGAAACGGAGCCTCGGGTTACAACGATCGACATCCGACCGGATCTCCGGACGGCTCCAGGATCGCCTTCCGATCGGACCGGGACGGCCACCCCGATGTCTTCATCATGAATGCGGACGGCACGGGTCAGACCAACTTGACCGCTCATCCGTCGACGGACATCGACCCATCGTTTTCGTCCGACGGCTCGAAAATCGCTTTCGATTCGGATCGCGACGGCAACCTCGAGATCTATGTGATGCAGGCGGACGGTTCGAGCCCGACCCGGCTCACCCGAGACGATGCCGTCGATAGTCATCCATTCTGGTCGCCGGTTGGGGAACGAATCGCCTTCTACTCGAATCGCGACAACCCCGGCGGCGAGAACATGGACATCTACGTCATGGAGTCCGATGGCTCGAACCTCACCCGCCTCACCGAGGACCCGTCCGACGACCGCTACCCGTCCTGGTCGCCCGACGGCAATTGGATCACTTTCAGCTCGGATCGCGACGGCAATGCGGAGATCTACAAGATGAAGTCGGACGGCTCCGAACCGGTCCGGCTGACCCGCCACGACGCGCCCGATCTGGCGCCCGCCTGGTCCCCGGATGGGGAGTGGATCGTGTTCCGCTCGGAGCGGGACGCGAATCCCGAGATCTACGTGATGCGGGCGGACGGCTCGCAGCCTACCCGTCTGACCTTCGACGGGGCGGCGAACAGCAATCCGCGCTGGCTTCCCATCCCGAGCCAGGTTCGATAGCAGAGGCCAAACTCTAGTGACTGACAGGCTGGGAACCTGCCTTCCGGCAGGCGGGAAGCCTGGTTTTCGGCAGTGCCGACCCAATGGAGAACAAAGCCATGAAGCATCTCACAATCCACGCTCTTCTCCCTCTGTTTCTGTCGAGCGGCCTGGCTCAGAACCAGAGCCCCCCCGAGCCTCCACCCCTGCCGGAGCCAAAAGTGCGCGCGATCAAAGCCGGTCGACTGATTCATCCGGAAACCGGAACGGCCTCCGCTGATCAGGTCATCCTGATCGAGGGCGAGAAGATCAAGCAGGTGGGAAGCGATGTCGCCATTCCGAACGATGCCGAAGTCATCGACCTGACCCACCTTACTGTACTCCCGGGTCTCGTCGACGCCCACACCCACATGGCCCTGACCTATAAGGAGGTCCCCGAGAACAACTACTACTACTTGACCTACATCATGGATTCGACGGCACTCCGCGCGATCCAGATGGCGGCGAACGGGATCCAAATGCTGGATTCAGGCTTCACGGTAGTGCGGGATGTCGGGAACAACGCACTGTATGCCGACACGGCCCTGCGCCAGGCGATCGAGCAGGGATGGCTGCCCGGTCCCACGATCATCCCATCGGGACTGATCATCGGCAGCACGGGCGGGCAATTCTGGCCCTCGCCCGATATGCACCGGGAGCACAATATCGTCTATCCGGAGTATTTCGAGGCTGACAGCCCGGCGGAGATCGTCAAAGCGATCCGGCAGAACATGCTCTTCGGCGCCAAGACGATCAAACTCTGTATCGATTGCAAACCGTGGGGCTACTCGGTCGAGGACATCGCGCTGGCCATCGAAGAGGCGGCCAAGGGCGGCTGCCTCGTGGAAGGGCACGTCCAGACTCCCGAGGGGGCGCAGAGAGCGATCGACGCGGGCATTCACGTGATCGGTCACGGGCACGCGCTGAGCAGCGACCACCATCGCCAGATGGCGCAGAAAGGGATTTTCCTGGCCAGCACCGACACACCCTTCACGATCTACCGCGGGAGTCAGGAGGCTTTCACCAGAACCGTAGCAAAGCTGAAGAGCGCCTTCGAAAACGGGGTGTCTCTCACATTCTCCACCGACATGGACTATTGGAACGACCGCATGCGTGACCTGGAAACGGGAGAGTGGATGACGCGAGGCGAGCTCACCATCGACTTCCTGCGAACCTGGAAAGCCGCCGAGATTCCTCCCGCTGCGGTTTTGAAGGCGATCACGATCAATGGGTACAAGGCTGCCGGGATCATCCAGGAGCGAGGACCGATCGAGGCCGGAATGTATGCCGACATCATCGCCGTGGAGGGCGACCCTCTCACCGACATCGATGCTCTTCGTGAGGTCCGGTTCGTGATGAAGAACGGCGAGGTCTTCAAGACGGGGGGTGTCATGACACCGGGGAAGTTCTTTCACCCGGGTCCGGTCAAGGGTTGGAGACGAAGATAGAAGGAGCGCGGTTAGAAGCCATGAAAAAGGTAGCTCTCTCAGAGGTCGAGGACGAGTTGTCGAAGTACCGTGCGGATTGCCGAGAAAGAAGAGGTCATCACCCGCCACGGCAAGGCCGCGGGTGTCCTGATCGGATTCAAGCGTGAGGGTGAATGGTTCGAGTATCGCCTCCCGAACGACCCCCGCTTCCTGAAGCGGATCGATGCTGCCAGGCAGAGCCTCGAGGACGGCCGGGGAAACGCCTGGAGGACCCAGGCGATTGAGGCTCGGTTAGGCGGCCCACGCCACCCCGATGCTGATCACATACAGAGTCAATGACACACCAGCACCCACCAGTGGAGTAATGAACCAGTAGAGCTTGGCCAGCGCGACGAAGCCGGCCAGCATGGCGAAGCCCACTCCCAGCAGGAACGTCGACTGGAAGAGGAAGTCGGGGTCGGTCAGTGCCAGGTAGCCGTAGACCAGCCCGAAGAGGAGTGCACCCATGCCGTGACTGGCATTGAAGCCCATCCACATTCGCCAGATGGTGGTCTGCGTCGTGATGACCGGCGACACTTCGCCCATGGCCGCCTCCAGCGAACGGTCTCGTGGCAGAAGCTTGGGTCCCCAGAATGTGAGGAGCAGATGAACGAAGCCCAACAGACCAATGATCGCGGCGCTTGCTGCCATGAGGATGTTTGCTTTCACGACTCTCCTTTCCCGGATCCGCCGTGGATGAGTCGTCACGGCGGCTCTTGGTCAGCTGTCGCTGCTGGTCTCCTCGACAGGCAGGAACAGGTCGAGCACGACCTCATCGAACGGTGCTCCCGGGTTCAAGAGCTTCTCGAGCTCCTGACCGTCACGCCAGCAATGGCTGCCGCTGGCCTGCACCTTCTCGTACAGGCTGCGCCAGATTTCGCGAACGCTCCCATGACTGTCTCCGAACAGTTTGCAGCGGGTGACTGCAAAGAGGCTGCCGGGGAATCTCTTGAGCTCGAGAGGAGCAACGTCCGTGATGCTCTCGTCGACGACCATCCAGTATTCGTATCCGTACTCCTGTCGACCCGGCTCGGGATTGGGATTGTTGAAGCCGAACACGGCATGCAGGTCCGATTCTTCCAGCAGTCCCCGGGGTTCTGCCCACGCGCACAGCAGATCCCAGGCCTCGGATTCGGGTGACGCACCGACGGCATGTGCCGATACGACTGACATCGGTGGAAGGCGTACGATTTGGAATTCGCGATCGTTCATCATCATCTCCACACGAAAAGCGACCAGGTCAGCGTCCCACCGGTTTCGTTCTGCCCGGCATGTTCCCCGCGTCCCCCCGGGCGCGTGTCAGGTTTCACCAGCCCGCGCGCGCAGAGAACCAGGGATGGGTTCCGAAGTGATTTCGCGGCACCGCTTGGCCGCGGGTCATATACCACTCAAAGCCTTTGACCACCGATTCCAGGTACTTCGACAACATGGGACGGAGGTACAATCGGTGGGGCAGCCAACGAATCGCCGCAGGCACCTGTTGCAGCAGGTACGGGTACACCGTGATTCGGAGAGTGGATTGGAGCCGAGTATTCGGCACGATCCTCCAGGAGACGAGGGAGGTCTTCCCGCCTCGCTCGCCGATCTCGAGGTCATAGCCGACACCCTCGATCCAGCGGCAAAACCTGCGTTCGAAGATCCACCCACTGAGATAGTGAATCTCGTCCCGTGAGGCCTCACCAGGCCAGACGTGGACAGGATTCCTGGCACAGAAGGGATGACACAGCTCGAGATTCCCGGGCAGCGAAATGGCCTCCCAAAGCTTCTTCGCCGGCGCAGCGATCGGTGCCGCCACCGCGACCGGCCACCGGAAACCTGGCTGCGGATCATCCACGACGGGCGCCGGACCATCTGGCATGCTGTTCACCCCACCTCGCATTGAGTCTCGGAGCCAGTATAGTCCTTTCGTCCCGGCGCGGTTCCTCCGCGCAAGACTCACGAACGCGAAGGAGCCAGCTTGGTGGAAACAGCCAGCTGCGGGTCGAGTTGTGACCGGAAGGCGACGCGGTCATCCTCTCCGTGTGGAGGCGGCTCCAGACGCGCACCCGACTCGTTGCCCGAGGGGCGGGTCGGCCGCGCCGGGCGTCTCCTGGGCGCACCTCAGGGGGCGATGGACACCGTGCCGTCGGCCACCTCATCGAATCCGAAGCGGACCCCTCGGGAGTCGGCGCCCTGGGGGGCAGGGCGGGCGAGAACGCCACGTCGGCGGTGCCGACCGATCCGTCCAGCACGCGGAAGCTGACGGTCAGCAGGTTGCCCTCCGGGAGCGTGGCCGGCGAGGTCTCGGGGGAGAAGACGAAGAACCCCAGTTCGCCCTCCGGGGCATTGGGGTCGAACGCCACGAAAGTGGCATCCGTTCCGGCGGCCACCGGATCGAAGGCGTCGGCGATCGTGACCTGCAGGTCGGCCCCGCAAGGTTCGGCATTGAAGGGCAGCCCGTAGCGTGAGGCCAGATCGGCGTTGACCGCATTGCGTTCCGGGCAGGAGAGGGCGAAATCGTAGATGATCAGTTCGGCGATGTCACCCTGGTAGAAGAAGCCCAGCGCGGGAAAGGCCCCGATTGTCGCTCCCCCGTAAGAAGTCAAGGGCGCGGTGCTGCCGTCCATTGCTACGGGCAGCCCGAAGCGTTGAATGGCATTCTTCTCCTGATGGGACAACGGCGAGGCTGCCGGGCGCATTTGCCCCAATCCACTGGGGGAACTGCCGCGCCGACTCGTGGGGTCGCCCAGCGGCCGAATCACGAAACTCCTTTTTTCAGAGACGGTTGGCGGCCCAACCCTTCCCCGGGGAGATGGGTACGGTGCTTGCTTGAAGCCAAAGTGCAGGAGGGGGAGGTGTCTCTGGACGGCCGCCCCCGTTTGCCGTGATTCTCGTGCTCCTGCCTCATGTCTGGACGGAGACTTCCAGTGGACGATCCAGATCACCAGCCTCGAGTCGAACCCATCTGCCGGTCTGGTATCGAGGCACGAACGCCTGCAAGGTTTCCCGGCCAGCCCGAGGATCCATCGGGGAGCCGATGATCCGGGGTGGGTAACACCCCTCGATCACGGCCAGACCTCTCCCGATTGCAGAAACGGAGCGACAGCCATGAGATTATCCCTTCCATCCTTGATCGTGTTTGCCTTGATTGCTCATTCCTCCTCTTCGGCCGAGGCCGGGCAACGAATCGTATACCCACAGGTCGCCGTGGGCCCTGTCCAGGGTCAGGAATTCAAGATTGAGTTGCGCTTGGGAAATCGCGATGCCGGCGAGCCCTGGGCCGGAACGATCCATCTCCTCCGCCAGGCGGACCTCCAGGTCATGGTCGGTTTGAGCGTGGTCGGCGCCAATGGCGCGCCAGAGACGCGGGACGGGTCCTGGCAATTGAACATCGAGCCTGAGGGATCGATGCTCTACGAGATCTCCAGTGAGGTGCTTCAGGTCGGTGTCCTGGTCATCGAGTCGGAGCAGTCCGCTCTCGAGAATCTGGTGACCTCCTTCTTCTATCAGCTCCATGATGGAGCTACCCGAACCATTACCGATCTGATCGCCGTACAGCCTTCCCGAGATCCGGCTCTGGCCTACAGCGCGATGACTTCCCAGGCGCCGGGATTCAACCTGGGTGTGGCAGTGGTGGCGGAGAGTGGTATCGACGCTGCCCTCGCCTCCGGCGCTCCTCTGCCGGTCGTGGACGTCGGCTCACAGATCCTGTTGCCCGACGGCCAGTCGTTTGCGGTCATGGACGCGCTGGGAGGAGCGGAGGCCGGGCAGAAAGCCTTCTTCCCGAATCAGATCATGAGCGGTCTGCCGGCCCGCTTCGACTCGGCCCGTCTCGAACTGACTGCCTCAGAGCCCGTTCATGTGACCCTGCTGGGAGTGGGGAGCCCGCCACTCTATCAGGACGTCCAGATCGGCGCTGCTCCGGCACGAATCAGAGGCGTGACCGATGGCCAGACCAACCTATCCAGCAGCTGGCTCCTGACGACGACTCCGACGTCGAACACGTGCGGGTTTCCCTTGGGAAGCGCGGCAACCGAGCCGGTCCTGGTAGCGGACTGCGGGAGCCAGTTCTCGCTCATCACCTGGAACGGACTGTGGGGGCGCGGCGTGGTCCAGGGGCGGAACATGGTCTTCACGGGCGCCGAATCCAACACTCTGGACTTTGGCTGTGCGGTGACCCTCGTCTCGGGCGGCGCGGGTTCGATCTCTCCGGGGGACGAAGAGATCGTGGGACAGTTCAACACGACGGCCTCTTTCGACCCCGCTGAATGCGGTGATCTTCCGGATTGCATCATCACGACAGATTTCCTGATGAACAAGACCTACGAAGAAGCGTTTGCCTGCTTCGATCGAGCCATCTTCACGGACCCCGGCGATGCGGATTACATTCTGCCTTTCCCGGCGGGGTCTGCCTACCCGCTGAGTCAGAGCTACTGTGGTGGGCTCGGCGGTGGGCACCGCAACCAGCTTGCTTACGACTTCAGGATGCCGATCGGAGACGCGGTGATTGCCGCCCGCGCCGGTGTCGTACGATTCGTCAAAGCAGATTCTCCCGACGATGGACAGGGCTCGCAACACAACAACGTTCAGATCGAGCACGACGACGGCAGCGTTGCCTTCTATGCACATCTGAAGCAGTTCAGCATCCTGGTGGCCGTGGGGAATCGCGTGCAGGCCGGCCAACGGATTGCTTCTGCCGGCCATTCGGGGACTCCCGATGTGCCCCACCTCCATTTCGGGGTCTACCAGGACTATCCTCCCGTGGAAGGGTTGGACCTGCCCGTCACGTTCCGAAACGCCGTGGGTCCTGTGGATTGCCGGGGAGGCCTGGTCATTGCCGAAACCTACATGGCTCGCTAGCCCTACCCAGCTGGCAGTAGCGGCAGCGGCCGCACGGCCAACCGTTCAGCCGGCTACGTGGGTGTTCTCCGGTGATTCGGCCCTCACTCGTCAGGCTCGTCCTCTGAAACCGCGGCCCTCGCGTCTCAGCCGCCAAGGACTGATCCAGGCGTAAAACGGCAGACGGCTGCTTCCACTCTGGAACCGCAGGATGGACCGCCTTTCGATGCGCCTGAACGACTGGCTTGGGAGCGCCCGCTGCGTACCAGCTGCACCAGGTGCCTCCGGAACTCCTCGGGATACTGCTTGCTTGCCTTGTCTTCCCATGTGAACTC
>JBFKLX010000101.1:0-18831 GCA_041630155.1 Acidobacteriota bacterium | reverse complement strand
GGCCGTCGGCTCGGCGGCCGTCGATCCCAAGGGGACGCCCTTTCGGGAGTTCTTCCGAACCGGCGGGGAATTCTTTGGCCGCTTCTTTCGGCTGAGCCTGCTTTCTCTGGCCTGTTTCTGGGCCCTTTATGGTTTGGCGACCGGTCCGCTGCAGGCGTGGTTGAACCAGTTTTCCGAGGCGGCCGGCACTGATCGCACCGCTTTCCTTTGGGGGTTTTCAGGCCTTCTGTTGGGCGGAATGTTGCTGGGATGGCTCAACCTGGTTCTGGACTACTCGAAAGTGATTACCGCCGTCTCGGACCGCTCCAGCGTCGTCCTGGCCTTCTTCTCCGCCTTCTTTTTCTGTGCCACCCATGCCTTCCCGGTGGCGGGGCTGTACCTGCTGTTGAGTCTGTTGGGGCTGGTCTGGGTCGGAGTCATGACGGGGCTGGAAGGAGTGATCCCCCAGTCGACGGGCCTCGCGATCCTGGCCGCGGTCGGAGTACAGCAACTGTACTTGCTGGGCCGCCTCACGCTGCGCTTCACCTTCTACACGTCACAGATGGAGTTCTATTTGCGGTACGAAGGCCTCTACCGGCCCGGAGAGCCCCTGCCACGGGAGGAGGAGGCCCGTTCCGAGACTCAGAGCGACGATTCTCCGTCGGGAAAGACCCCCGCCCCAGAACTGCCGATCGTCTGACTGGAAGGAGGTCCGCAACTCGCGACTCGGGCACGCCAGAATTCGAGTGTTGAGCTTTGAGATTTGCCGAAGGTTCTGGTGGGTCGGGCCGACTTTCGGGAGGTCATTGGGAACGATTAATATTGTACCCAACCCACCATACTCGTTTCACACGGGACTCGAGGGCCAGGGCCGGATTCCCAAACTCCGAAGTGGGAATCCGGCGCCTCCCCCGGATCAGCGCACCTTGACCCGAGTTCGCCTGGCCTTTCTCTCAACCGGGACCGGCAGTTCCACTCTCAGGATTCCATCCTTGAAGTGGGCTGCCACGGTTTCAGGGTTCACCTCGAAGGGCAACGCAACTCGTCGATAGAAGGCGCCCGAGTTCCGCTCTAGTCGGTAGCAGTCCTCTTCCCGAAGTTCGGTTTCAGACTGCCGCGTTCCCTTGAGGATCAGATGGCCTTCTTCGACGGTGACCTCCAGGTCTTCCTTGCGGACTCCTGGAAGATCCACCTCGACGATGACTTGGTCGCCGCGGCGAAACACGTCGATTGCGGGCAGCCAATCCCCCCCGAACCGCTTCCTCAGCTCTCCGAAGAAGGGCTGAAAGAAGAGATCCCGGTCATCCCAAAAGCTCGTGAAAGGACTCCAAATCGAAGGTCTCTTCTCACGCGCTGGTGTTTTCTCCATGGTTGTGGTCATCGACTACCTCCTTCAGGAAGCGTCACTTTTGTTACGAGCAACTCGCTTGCCAATCGCAGTTCCCTTCGAAATTCAAACTATCTCTTTTGAAAACAGTCATTTGGACAGAACGAGCGGGGGGCTCGAGTTTGGAGGCTGGTGGTCTCCTCTGGCCATCTCACCCTGCTGCTGGGTGAAATCACACCTGGTCTTGGACAGGCTCGAGCTGGCTAGAACGGAAAGAACAAGGGAACGAGCGCCACCAGGAGGGCCAGCAGCACGATGGTCAGAGGAGTCCCGACTTTGATGTAATCGCTGGTACGGTATCCGCCGGCGCTCATCACCAGAAGATTGGCCTTGTGGCTGAACGGGGTCATGAAGGCTGCAGACGCTGCCAGTCCCACCCCCATCATCAAGGGGTAGGGGCTGAGATTCAGGTCTTGCGCGGCCTGCAGGACCACCGGCGTGAGCAGCACGACGGCGGGAGCACCGTCCAGCCCCTGGCTCAGAAGGCTGGACAGGAACACCAGGCTGCCCAGAACCACGTAAGGTCCGAGGGGTCCGGCCAGGGACGCCACATTTCCTGCCAGCAGCGAGGCCGCCCCGGTGCTCTTCATGGCGATACCCAGAGGCAGGATCGCCGCCACCAGGAAGATGGCGCGCCACTCGATGGCACGGTACGCCTCTTCCATACTGAGCGCCCCGGCCAGCACCACCAGGGCCGCGGCGGTGAAGGCAGCCACGTGGATCGGCTGAACGTTCAACACTACCAGGGCCACCATCAGCAGCAACCCGCCCAACGCGTAGACTGCCTTGTCGGTCCGCCGGGCGCCCAGGGCCGCCTGGACGAGTACGATCAGGTCGGCGTCCAATGTCAGCTCCTGGATCTTCGACCGAGGACCTTGCAGCAGCAATGCGTCGCCGAAGCGCAGCACCCGGTCGGCCAGCTGCGTGTGAAGCGCCTCTCCCTCCCGCCAGAGGGCCAGGACCTGCAAGCCGTAACGATCGCGAAAATTGAGTTGGCGCAGGGATTTTCCGGCGATGCTGGAGCGCGGGGCGACAACCGCTTCGACCACTCCGATGTCTCCCGACTCGATCTGAGGCTCCGGCTCCTGTTCGTCCACGCGGATTTCGCCCATCTCGAGGAGGCTCAGGATGCGATCGGGCTCTCCGGCGATCAGGAGTTGATCATCTCCTCGTATGACTTCGTCGGCGCTGACTGCCAGCCGCGTTTCTCCCTCCCGGATCAAGCCTCCCACCGTGACGCCCACCAGTTCGCCCATGCGGCTTTGGCCGACCGTCGAACCCACCAGCGGCGAGTCCGGGGGAACATGAATCAGGTACAGTTGTTCCTGCAGCTGCCGCACAGCCGTCAAGCCCGTCTCCCGCAGCACCAACTCGGGGTGGCTTGAGAGGCTGCGAATCTGGGATCGGGAGCCGATGGCGAGGATCTCGTCGCCGGGTGACAGGACCAGGTCGGCCAGCGAGTCCTTCAGGACCTCGCCTTGCCGCTGGACACCCACGACCAGTACGCCGAACCGGCGCCGGAAGTTGAGCTGTTTGAGCGTCTGGCCCACCATCGAAGAGCGCTGGGGCAGGGCCAGTCGCACGGCGCTGATACCCCTGGTGAGGCGGGGCAGTGCTCCCGCACCGGCTTTGACGACTTCGACTCCCTGAACGCGCAGGAGTTCTTCCAGATCGGAGAGCTTGCCCTCCACCAGCAGCACGTCTCCAGCTTTGAGCACGGCGCTGGCCTCGGGGGCCAGCTGCCGCTTGCCATTGCGCAGGATGGCGGCCACCTGAACGGAGAGAGCGGTTCCCAGGCGCACCTCTCCCAGAGTCAGCCCGTCCATCTTCGAATTCTCGGGGATGCGAATGGAGAAGAGTTGCTCCCTGAGCTGGTAGGCTTGAGCCAGATCTCCCGGGGGGCGCTTTCGGGCATGCGGCTGCCGCGTGGGAAGGAGCCTGCGCCCGAAGGTGACCATGAACAGGATGCCCACCGCGAGGATGATCAGTCCCAACGGTGTGAAGTCGAAGAGCTGGAACGGCTCTTTGCCGTTCTCAGCGAGCATGGCGGCGGTCAGAATGTTGGGAGGCGTGCCGACCAGCGTGGTCGTTCCCCCCAAGATCGCTCCGAAGGCCAGGGGCATGAACAGGCGCGAGGGCGCCACACCGGCGCGGTGAGCCAGTCCCGCCACCGCCGGCATGAGCACGGCCGTGGCGGCAATATTGTTCATGAACGCCGAGAGAATCCCGGCTACCAGCATCAGGGTGACCATCAGCAAGACTTCCCTGTCCCCCAGCCAGCGATGGATCCAGCCCCCCACGACGTCGGCCACGCCGGTGTGCAGCAGCGAGGCGCTGACGATGAAGATCGACAGCATCGTGATGACGGCGGGAGAGGCAAAACCCAGGAAGGCTTCGTCCGGTTGGATGTACCCTGCCAGGGTGAGAAAGATCAGACCCAGGAAGGCGGTCAGATCGACCGGCAGTTTTTCGGTCAAGAACAGATAGACCATCACCACCACAACTGCCAGCAGCAGACCGATTCCCCAAGTCATAAGCTCTCGATTCTAGCCGGAGGGGCGAGTGCGTACAATGGCGTGATTCATTGGTTCGCCAGGTCCGAGCGGGACACCTCCGAGGCGAGTGCTGGTTGTGACGGCAGCTCGGGCCGGCTATCCGGTGGTCCCACTCGGAGTTTGGCGCCGAGGCCCCGAAAGCCTTCGCGCCAGGCCGCGTCACCGGACTGGGCGAAACTGCCCTGTGAGACCCTCCAGTAGAGGTTCTGGACTCTCCAGAGATCGACCTGGACCGGCAGTTGGGAAATCAGATCGAGCATCGTCTCCACCCGGTCCAGCGACACCAGGTCGGCGGGCTGGCTCAGAGCCTGCTCGGCAATCCGCTCCAGATGCCTCTGCAAGTCGTACCCGAGCCCCTCGGAGTCGAGAGTGATGCGCCGGGCCTCAGCCTCGTGTACCAGCCTCAGGAGCTGATCCGGGCTGAAATCAGGCTGGTGCATGAGCTTTCGCAGTTCCGTGTCCACGACGAGTTGGGCCGTCAAGGCCAGAGGCCGCGGCAGAGGCAGGCCCAGGCTCTCCAGATAGCGCATCAGAGGAGTCTTCTGCCGGTAGAGGCTCAGCATCGAAGCTTCCAGCTCCGAGACCACCGAATCCAGGATGATCTGGACGATCTTTGTCTGTTCGTCACGAAACAGCGAGTCCAGGGAGTATTGGTGCTCGGGAAAATGCCGGTCCAGCAAGCCCACCATACCGGCCAGATCGATCCGGCCCACCAGTTCACCCATGCTCGAGCACAGCTCGTGAAAACTCGATTCCTCCAGCGTCGGGCCAACTCCTCCGCTGACGTTGTGATCCCCGAAATGGACGGAGGCAAAGCTGAAGCGCGAGGATTCGAATGTGACCCGGGAGATGATCTCCGCCCTGCCCACCGCAGCCCGGGCGCCGTCGGCTTGAAACGTCTTCAAGTCTTGGACCTCCACGTCGTAACAGAAGACCCGGTTGGATTCCCCGTAGTTTTCGAAGAGCGAGCTGAGGGTGAAGTGGGCGCCCACCCTCAGCAGATCGACCTGGGCCGGCTGCACCCACTTCTCATAGATCCGCCGGCCGTCCCCGTGCTCGGGCAGGTTGCTGGGTATCTCGGCCAGGCGGCTCTTGAACGACTCCTCCAGAGCACTTCCGGAAAACTTCGAGGCCAGCTGTACGACCCGCCCGGCATATTGCAGGATCTGTGAGCTCTCCAGTCCGGACACCTCGTCGAAGAACCAGCCGCAGCTGGTATACATGAGCGCCGCAAAACGCTGCATTTCCAGCAGTTCCAGCAGACGGCTGCGCTGCTCCCGGGTGAGGGAGTGGACGGCGTGCCGGTCCCAGAACGCATCCAGACTCGCCTCTGAGCGATCCAGAATGACCTGAATGTAATCCTGCAGGGCTTCCCAGGTGGCCGGCAGCAGGGGCGCGGCGGCCTCTTCGAACAGCTCGTCCACGTACTCGCGCAACCAGTCCAGGCTGCGCCGCAAGGGCGCGCGCCAGCGCTGGTGCCAGTCCGGACGGAATCCAGAGCGGCAGCCGCAATCGCTGCGCCAGCGTTCGATCCCGTGGACGCAGCTCCAGGAGCTGTTTTCAACGATCTCCACTTCCCAGGCCGGAGGATGTTTCTCGAGGAACTCCCCATAGTTCGTCAATCTCGCCAGCTGCTCTCTTTCCAGGCGCTCCAGGGCGAAGGCGAGAGCCATGTCGCCAAAGCGATGATGATGGCCGTAGGTCTCGCCGTCGGTGGCCAGGTGGACCAGCTGGGCCTCATCCTTCCGTTCGGAGAAGGCACTGGCCAGGCGGGCGGCAAAGTCCTCCCCGTTGTGGAGCAGATTCTCGAAGGCCACGGCCCGGGAGATCGGGCCGTCGTAGAAGAACAATGCGATCGTGCCGCCGGACGGCAGCTCGAGCCGGTAGCTACGGCGAGTCTCGATGCGGGTGCCGTCGACATCCTCCCAATCCTTTTCGCCCAGCCGGCGGAGCCGGCGCGCCTGGTGCGGGGACAGGATCGTGAACCGGATCCCGTGTTGAGACAAGAGTTCCAGCGTCTCGGAATCCACCGCCGTCTCGGGAAGCCAGAAACCCTCCGGCGGACGGCCAAACCGCTTCTCGAAATCACGAATACCCCAGACGATTTGCAGTTCCTTCTGGCGGCGGGTGGCCAGCGGCAGGATGATGTGATTGTAGGCCTGGGCGAGGGCGGCGCCATGTCCCGAATAGTTTTCGCGGCTTGCCAGGTCGGCGGCCAGGATCGCCTCATACACCTCGGGCGCGAAAACCTCCAGCCAACTCAGCAGCGTGGGCCCGAAGTTGAAACTCATGCGGGCGTAGTTGTTGACGATCTTGACGATTCGATCCTCTCGATCGAGGATGCGGCAGGCCGCGTTGGGCGCGAAGCATTCCGCAGTGATCCGCTCGTTCCAATCATGGTAGGGGTAAGCCGAGTCCTGCTGTTCAATGGTCTCCAGCCAGGGATTTTCCCGGGGGGGTTGGTAAAAATGGCCATGCACGCAAACATAACGTTCCATCTGAAGAATCCTTCTTGTCGTCGTTCGCTTCGCCGGGCAGGCGCGGACAGATGACCGCGCCGAGCCCTCCCGCGGGCGTCTTCACGAACCTGCCGGGGCCCCCGGGAATCGAGAGAACATTCTAGACCATCACCCTGTCCTTCGAGGCTGCCCAGCCACTGCCCGGACCAATCCGCCAATCCACCTGGCCCGACGGGACCGGGTGACGGCTCCGGGCCTTCCTGTGCGCTGGAGGGGCGGCGAGACACGGCAGTCACCCAACCGATTTCATCCGATCCACAGAAAAACCGCCACGCCGAGTAATCCCAGCCATCCGGGATGTTTGCCTTTCGTACCTACGAGTACAATCAGGGAAGCGGCGAGCATGGAAAAAAGCACTGTCTTCTCAACAAATACCTGGAAAGCATATTCGGATGAAGGGAATGAAAGCCGCAGCAGAATTGCAGCAAAGCCCCATCCGAAAACAGTCACAAGATGCCAGCTCGCCCATAGAATTCTGACGTGCTGTTCCCTGAGGATTGCGCCACCCTCTGTCGGTATGAGCCCACCCTGACGCATACGACGAAAGACAAGAACTTCACCGAATACTGAGTGTACGAGTCCGACGAGAAACGCAAGAGACCCTGCCGCGACGAAATATGAATTCATAAGTTGCTTCTCAGTTCTTCGCCAGGAATTGGTGTGCCGCCCAACGGATCGTGGCTCACCGACGGTGCGCAGCGCCGTCCGGTGCATTGGCTTGTTGGGCGGCATGCGTTCGTGAAGCCCACACTGCCTTCGCGTGCGATCGCGCAACGAACGCGCCGACAAACAGGACACCACCCACAAAGAACCCCGTGTAGTGCAGCGACTCTTCCTGAAACCGGACGACGAGAACAAACGGTCCCGTAGCCACCACAACGCCAAGGATCCCGTAGAGCCTCGTACGGTATATCCACTGGAATGGAAGAAAGTGAGCGCCCACTACCGCTGCAAACGCAGCGGGCAGGTATTCAGGCTTCTGGTCCCAAACGATCAGAAGTGCCGGGAAGGCAACCACTTGAACGAAGGCGATCTGCAACGCGAGCGGCAGAAGAGGGTCGGGTCTCGAAGCGGGGAGGTAGCCCAGTCGGCGTTCGAGCGCGACGGCGACGGCCATCGCCGGCATCCCCAGGACCGGATAAACCCAAGGGGCCACCTCGCGCGGGACGACATAGCTCAGTGCCGCTCCTGCAGTCCAGGTCACAGCAAACACGAGCAGGAACGGAAAGCCGGCCAGCGAGCTCAAGATCGCATGCTGGCGTATCGCATCAATCTCCGAGATCGGTTTCATTGATGAGTACCTGCCAAAAGCAGCCCCGAATTCCGGGCCGCGCCCAACGGATCGTGGCTCACCTGCGGCGGCCACCACCTTCACACTGCGGGGCTCCGAAGTCGAATGCAACTCTGAGCTCCCAACAAGGTCGTCGACGCCCATTGGCAGCTGAGGCTCCTCCGATGGCTCCGCTATAAAGAGAAACTCGTCGCCCACGAGGTCGCAATCCGGTGCTTGTCTCCGAAGGTAGGCTTTGACCGGCGCACCAGATCGTCGTAGTAGGCGCACGCAGGGCCAGTAGGTTGAGCAATCCGTTGGCAAAAAGGGTCAGCCCAAAAGCTCACCCTTCTTCTGCAGCAGAAAAAAATGGATGGTGCCGGAGGCGGGACTCGAACCCGCACACTCTTACGAGCGCCACCCCCTCAAGATGGTGTGTCTTCCAGTTCCACCACTCCGGCATCCACCTGGGGGCATTCTACTGGTCGCTGGGCGGCGGCTCCGTGGGCGGCGGAGAGGGCTCTGATTCCGCCGGGGGGCTCTGACTCTCCGGCACGGCTGGAACCGCAGCGGGAGGAGCCGCCTGCTCGGAGGCCACTGGCAAGTCCTGCATCACGGTGCTCTCCGGGGCTGAAGACAGGATCGACAGGCCCAGCGAAGTCGCCATGAAGACGACGGCCGCGATGGCCGTCGCCTTGGTCAGCAGAGTGGCAGCGGACCGAGTCCCAAACGCAGTTTGCGTTCCGGCACCGCCGAAGGCCGACGCCAGATCGCCTGCCTTGCCCGACTGCAGCAGGACCACCAGAATCAAAACCGCGGCAGCCAGCAAATGCAAAATAACGAAAAGCGTAAACATCGTCTCTATTTCCCAGCCGCCTCGACGGCTGCTCCGTTCACCTGGCCCGCCTTCCCATGAGGCATCCGCGATCATTCCCGCCCGAGGCTCCGGGACACCCTCATCGAGAAATTCGGGTCAGCCCGCGAACCTCACTAGTTTAGCAAAAGACTCGGGATCCAGACTGGCACCTCCCACCAAGGCCCCGTCGAGGTCGTCTTCAGCCATCAATTCAGCCACGTTGGAGGGCTTCACACTCCCCCCGTAAATGATTCGCACCTGTCCAGGGAGCTCTGCAGAAAACCGGTCTCGCAGCCACTCCCGAATCATGGCGTGTACTTCCTGAGCAGTTTCAGGGGTAGCGGTACGGCCCGTACCAATGGCCCAGATCGGTTCGTAAGCGATGATGATACGGGATAGCTGCTCGGCTGTCAATCCGCGCAGCGCCTTCTCCAGCTGTCCCAGGACCACCTGACTGACGCGTCCCGTCTCCCGCTGTACGAAGGTTTCGCCGACACAGACAATGGGGATGATGGGGCTGGACAAAGCCTTGGTCAGCTTGAGGTTGACGCGATCGTCGGTTTCTCCCAGATTCTCCCGGGTTTCCGAGTGTCCAATGATCACGTACTGGCAACCGCAGTCCAGCACCATGGGGAGGGAGATTTCGCTGGTGTAGGCCCCCTGGTCTTCCCAGTGAACGCTCTGAGCCCCCAGACCGACGACCGTTCCCTGGACCTCTTCGCGCACCGCCTCCAGGGCGGTGAACGCCGGGAAGACGGCGATGTCCACGTCTTGGACGTCTCCCACCAGGTTCAGAAGGCGGCGGCAGGTTTTGCGAGCCTCGCCGCGGGTCTTGAACATCTTCCAGTTGCCGGCAATCAGCGGTCGTCTGCTCATCTGCCCCGTCCTCTATTTCTGGCAACAGCTTTGCTCACCAAGTCTTGTTTCCGGTCCATGAGAAAGGCTTCAGCTTAGCGCGGCAGCGCCCCCGCGTCCACCTCGAATGGGCACCGTGGAACAGGGGTGTGGGGCTGGCCCGGCGCCGGCTAAATCTTGTCGGTGAGAATCGTGACTCCGGGGAGTTCCAGGCCGGACAAGAACTCCAACGAGGCTCCGCCGCCGGTCGAGATGTGACTGACCAGCTCGCCCACCCCGGCCCGATTGACGGCGGCGACCGAATCGCCTCCGCCCACCACGGAGAAGCACCGGTGGTTGAGAGTGATGGCCTGGGCAATGCTCATGGTTCCCTGAGCGAAGGCCTCGAACTCGAAGACGCCCATCGGTCCGTTCCAGACGATCGTGAGAGCAGGAGCGATCCGGGCCTGGTAGACCTCGATGGTGGCGGGTCCGATGTCCATCCCGATCAAGTCCTCGGGCAGGTCGCGGCCGTCCACGTGAATCGCCTCCGCCTGGGTCGAGAACTCCCGGGCGGCCTGGTGATCGACGGGCAGGAAGATCTGCACCCCTCTTTCTCGCGCGGCGTTCAGCAACACGCCGGCTGTCTCCAGCTGTTCTTCTTCCAGCAGCGACTTTCCGATCGAGTAGCCCATCTTTTTCAGAAAGGTGTAGGCCATTCCTCCACCGATGAGAATGGTCTGCGCCAGCTCGAGCAAGTTTTCGATGACGGGGATTTTGTCGGAGACCTTGGCCCCGCCCAGGATTGCCACGACTGGTTTTTCGGGGTCGCGCAGGACCCGCGACAACGATTCCAGTTCCCGGATCATCAGCAGGCCGGCGGCGGCGCGACCCAGGACGCTCGGCACGCCGACCGTGGAGGCATGAGCGCGATGTGCGGTGCCGAAGGCGTCGTTGACGTATTCCTGCGCCAGCGCGGCCAGTTGGACGGCAAAGTCGGGATCGTTGGAGGTCTCCCCGGCGTGGAAGCGCAGGTTCTCCAACAACAAGACCTCTCCGTCTCCCAGTTGTCCGGCCATCTGCTCCACCTCGGGTCCGACGCAGTCAGAGGCGAACAGGACCGGTTGGCCGAGTAACTGCGAGAGCCGATCGGTCACCGGCCGCAGCGAGAATTCCTCCTGCCGCTTTCCCTTGGGACGGCCCAGATGGGAACAGAGGATCAGGCGAGCGCCCTTGTGCAGCGCCAGTCGAATCGAGGGCAGGGCGGAGCGGATGCGCGTGTCGTCCGAGACCAGGCCGTCGGCCAGCGGAACGTTGAAATCCACTCGCATCAGGAGCTGCTTTCCCTGCAGCTCCAGATCAGTGATCGAGAGTTTCGAAAAGGGTCTTGGTTGCGACATGTTGGCAAAATCCAAGTTCGAGATTCACAGTCTGCCAGCCACCAGTTCGGCCAGGTCGAGCACCCGGTTGGAGTAACCCCACTCGTTGTCGTACCAGGCCAGCACCTTGACCATCTTGTTGCCCATGGACCGGACGAAGGGACCATCCACGATCGAGGAGTGGGGATTCCCGCTGAAATCGATCGACACCAGCTCTTCTTCGGTGTAATCCAGAATTCCTTTCAGCTTGCCCTGGCTGGCTTGCTTGAAGGCCGCCTTCACTTGTTCGGCCGAGGCGGGTCGCTCCAGTGTCGCCACCAAATCCACCAGGGACCCCGTGGGAGTCGGCACCCGGATGGCAATCCCGTCCAGCCGTCCTTCCAGTTCCGGCAGCACGAGCGCGACGGCGGCCGCCGCACCCGTGGAGGTGGGAATCGTGGAAAGGGCCGCGGCTCGAGCCCGGCGCAGGTCCTTGTGCGGCAGATCCAGAATCTTCTGGTCGTTGGTGTAGCTGTGAATGGTCGTCATCAGCCCTCTTTCGATGCCGAACGAATCGTGGAGGACCTTGGCGACCGGAGCCAGGCAATTGGTGGTGCAGCTGGCGTTGGAGAGGATGTGGTGTTTGGCGGGATCGTATATGTCGTGGTTGACCCCCAACGCGATGGTTGCGTCGGGCCCCTTGGCAGGCGCCGTGATGATGACTTTCTTGGCCGGACCGCGGAGGTGCCTGGCGGCGTCGTCGCGCCCCCGAAAGCGCCCCGTCCCCTCGATGACGATCTGGACACCCACGCTCTCCCAAGGAATCTTACTGGGATCGGGCTCGGCGAACACCTGGAGGTCATGTCCTCCCGCCATCAGGGAATCTCCATCGTGGCGGACTTCCTCTGGCAGGGCACCGTACACCGAGTCGTACTTCAAGAGATGGGCCAACGTCTTGGGATCGGTCAGGTCGTTGACCGCCACGAACTCGAGTTTCGACTTTCGCTCCAGCGCTGCCCGGAAAACGTTTCGACCGATCCTTCCGAATCCGTTGATGCCTACCTTGATCGCCATTTGACCTCCTCGTAACTACGCCTCAAAACGTTGGAGCGTCGACTCCAGTTCACTCTCACACCATGATGTCGAAGTTCCGGAAAGCATAGAGTGTACCGCATTCGAAAGCATTCTGAAAACAGAAGTACCGCAACATCTCTCCTCCTCGTTTGGGACCGCGTTGGTGAGGCTGGGCTCGTTGGTCAACGCTGGTAGGGGTCGCTGCCGTCCGGCTGGGTACGAAAGCGGCGATGCCCCCAGAGCCAGCAGTCGGGAAACTCTCGAATCACGGCTTCCAGGTGCTCGTTGAGCCGGGAAGTGGCTTGCAGCAGATCGGCCCGGGCGTCCTGACTCGGGGTGAAGAAGAGCGGAGGATAGAAGCGGATTTGGAAACGGTCTTTCGGCCCTGCCGGGTGCACGAACCCGCAGACCACCGGCAGCCCGGTCTTGAGGGCCAGGGCGGCCACCGACGCGGTGGTGCTGGCCGGCTTCCCGAACAAGGGCGCGTACACCCCCTCCCGTTCCTGCACGTTCTGGTCGATGAGAAACCCGACGTCCCGCCCGGCTGCCAGGGCTCGGAGAATCGGGCGCATCACGTGTTGTTTGGCCAAGGTCCGGTTGCCGAACCGGTGGCGCCAGCCGTTGACCCAGCGGTCCAACCCCGGGTTGTCAAGGGGTCGGACCACGAAGCTCAGGGGATTGGCCTGAACGGCATGGGCCGCAGGCAGGATCTCCCAGGCGCTGACGTGAGCCGTGACGAACAGAATGCCCCGGCCCCGAGCCGCCGCCCGGGCCGACTGATAGTTCTCCAGGCCTCGGCCCGGCTCGTACGCGAAGCGCCGCCCGAGTCGAGCCGGGCTGATGCGGGGGAACCGTGAGATCTCCACGGCCAGATCTCCCAGGCGCCTGAAGCTGTCTCGCAGGACCCTGCGGCGCCACTGGAGGCTCTGTTCGGGAAAGGCAATCTCGAGGTTGATCAACCCGATGCGGCGATGTCTCGCATCGAACCAGAAAAAAAGATCAGCGATGCGTCGGCACAGAAGACGGGCCGGAGTGCGAGGAATCCGGCCCAACAACGCGAAGAATCCGCGCACCAGCAGCGCGACGATCCCGTCCAGAACCCGCTTCATCATCGACCTCGTTCAAGCGCCCGCTGTGGGCGCACCGGCCCGTGCGAACCGGCTCCGCAACAACCACGACGCGGGAAACAGCCGCGACCCCCGGAACGAATGGTACACTCGAAGCGAGGACCCAACGCAACCCGGGCCGTGCCGTGTGACCCAGTTCGGGCGCCGGAGCCGGCAACACCATCCAGTGTCGCGGTCCACGGAACCCGGCGCAAGGACTCGAAGGCGCCCCGCAGTCCGATATCGGAAGGTTTTGGAATGAGCAAGCCCAAGACAGCTCTCGAAAAGATGGCGCCGAGACTACAGAGCTGGGCGCAGCAAGAGGGCCCCGGCCGGCGGACGGTTCTGGTGCGAGTGGCTTCCTCTTCGGACCCAGAGGAGGCCCGGACCGCTTTCGAAGAAGCAGGGGCCCGGGTGGAGAGCAGTGGCAAGGGCGTTCAGAGCGTGATCGTCACCCCGGAGAGTCTGCTGCGAATAGCCGAACTGCCCTGGGTGATCGCCGTCGAGGAGCCGCGCGAACTCTTCCCCCTCATGCAGCCTCCCGGAGGGACCTGCTGACCTGGGCCAGGCCGACCGCCTCACCGTGGAGCCGGGGCCGGTGCAGCAGACGGCTGTCACCCGGTGTAATTGAGCAGGGCCTCAGCGTCCACCTTGCCGAACCCGAATCCGCTGTTCCAGACCCGCCCCGTCTGACCGTCGCGCCGCGCGGTCAGGCGCAGGCGCTGCTGCACCTCCTCGGGCGTCAATTCCGGCTCCCGCTGCAGCAGCAGCGCCACCAGGCCAGCCACGAAAGGAGTGGCCATGCTGGTGCCCTGGATGGTGCTGTAAATCCCCAGCGGGTGCTGCCTCTGTTGATTGCCGGCCAGGTCGCTGTTGGAGCTGAGGGCGGCGGTGATGAATTGGCCCGGCGCCGCGATATCCGGTTTCAGAAAACCGTAACGGGTGGGACCGCCGCTGGAAAATGGCGACAGCTGGCCGACCTGCAGCCCTCCGGCGACCAGGCTGCCCTGCACGCTGTCGAAGCCGTTGCGGCTGACGAAGGACCCCACCGAAACGGCCCTTTCCTCAGTTGCCGGGATGCCGACGGAGAACTCGCGCTCCTGCGCTCCCGGAAAGAGGTTGAACGAAGTCCCGGGATTCGCCGTTCCCGCCCAGGCGTGTACCTCTCCGTGCAGGACGCTTCGGGGACTCAGCCGGATCTGCCAGGTCTGGTTCTGCTGGCCTTGGACGATGAAAAACGTCAGGTTCTGATCCTGGTTGATCGGGTCCTGGCGGAAGTGGGCCTCGAACAAGCCGAAGGGCGTGAAGCGTGTCTGCCCGTCCGCCTCGAACTGGACGCCGTCCGGAGTCTCCACCAGCACGTCCACCTCATCGCCTCGGGGGATCCAGACATCCACGAATTGAAACTGCGGGTCGTTGATCGCGACCGGGACGAGCAGGTCCTGCCCTTCCAGAAGGTCTCCACTCCAGTGAATGCTGTCCTGCCCTTCGTTGCCCGCGGCGATGACCACGATCCGGCCGGGCCCCGACTCTCGGGCGATCACGTTCTCGAGAGCGGTGGTTCCGTCGTGCGGCCCCAAATGGCTGCCCAGGCTCAAGGTGACGACCGCCGGACGCTCCCCGGCCAGCTCGAAGGTTCGCCGAATCCCATAAATGGTATGGGTGTCCAGCAGCGGTTCACTGCGAACCGCCACCAGTGATGCGGCGGGAGCAACCCCGCGAAACTGCCCGTCGGAACCCCGGCCGTTGCCCGCCGCGATCGAGAGACAGTGGGTCCCATGGCCGTTGGGGTCGCCTTGGGGGATGTTCCCTCCCCCCTGCAGGGCTTGATTGAGCGCATCCCGGTCGAATTCCTGAAAACTGGACACCTGCTGTCCCTGGGGGCGGCTGGCGAAGCTGAACAGCTCCAGCCGTGAGCCCTGGTCGTCTTGAAAGTCGGGATGAGTGTAGTCGACGCCGGTGTCGACGATGCCGATGACGACGCCTTCTCCATTCGAGGGCACGGTGCCGAGCGCTCGGTCCAGACCCGTGGCGTCCCCCCGAGCCTGATCCAGGAGGGGGTGCAGGGTGCGGGCCGCCTCGGCACGCAGGATGCCCGCCCCTTCCAATTCCGGGACCTGCTCTGCCGGCAGTTCGACCACCAGTACGCTGCCACCCTCGCTGATCACTTCTCCTCCTCGCTCTCGAACCCAGGAAGCCGCTCTGGAGCGATCCGCCACCGCGGTGACCAGCTTGAGGGTCACCCGGTCGGACACCACGCCTTCCAGGCCCGGCCCCTCCTGAGCAGCAGCCAGGTGTTCCAGCGGTACCGTGGCCAGATCACGGCGTTCGCTCTGCCAGCGCTGGCTCAAAGACAACAATTCGGCGTCCAATACGGTCTTGCGCAAGGCCATCGTTTACCTCCACAGGTCAGAAGCGTCGAAGCAGTCGATTCGGGGACAGTCCTCACGACTCTTCGCAAGTTTCACGGAGAGTAACGTGGATCGACGTCGAACCGCACAACCGGCGGCGCCTCACTCGCCGGCCAGGTAGCGGTGGTAGGCTGGCGGAAACCGATGCAAGCGCCCCTCGGCGTCAGCCACCACGTGGCGCGTGTAACCGTGCGCGTGCTCCAGCGCACCGTCCGCGCTCAGCAACTCGTATCCGAAGGTGAGGCTGCGGCTGCGAAACTCTCTCAGATACGTTCGAATCGTGAAGAGTTGGTCGTATCGAAGAGGAAGGCGATAGCGGCAATGGGTCTCCACCACCATCAGGTGAAGGCCCGTCTCCCGTTCCAGCTGGTCGTAACTGAATCCGTGCTGGCGGCAAAACTCGGCCCGGCCAACTTCGAACCAGACCAGGTAGTTGGCGTAGTAGGCCACTCCCATCTGGTCGGTCTCGGCGTACCGGACCCGCTGCTGGTGATCACAGTGGTCTCTCATCGGTTAGCGGGCGGAGCATACCACACCCTTCCCCGCTCCTCATGGAACGAACGCCAGCCGGTTCGACCCTCCGTGAGGGCTGGCGGAAAACCCGCTGAGGAGCCGCAACCCCGGATCCGGCCCCTCCAGCTGTTTCGGCCCTTTTTGGCGCTCCGTTATGAGGCAACGGGTCGCAGCCGCTATACTGCCGTCTCGATGTCCTACTCGGGGGAGCGGCGCCTACTGCTGCTGACGGGAGTCCTGGTGTTCGTCGTACTGGGGATCGATCCGGAGGCCGACCGCTACACCTGGCTCCTGGAAAACTTACCGGCACTGCTGGGTCTGGGCGTTCTCATGGCGACCGACTCGCGCTTTCAGTTCTCACGGCTGGCCTACCGCCTCATCCTGGTCCACGCCATTATCCTCATGGTGGGCGGCCACTGGACCTACGCCGAGGTTCCTTTGGGTGACTGGGTGCGGGACTGGCTGGGGCTGGCGCGAAACCACTACGACCGCCTGGGGCACTTCGCCCAGGGTTTCATCCCGGCCATCATCACCCGGGAAGTCCTGCTGCGCACCTCGCCTCTGAGCCGCGGCCCCTGGCTCTTCGTGATCGTGGTGAGTATCTGCCTGGCCCTGAGCGCATTCTACGAGTTCGTGGAGTGGTGGATCGCGCTGCTGAGTGGGGAGAGCGCAACCGCCTTTCTCGGGACTCAGGGCGATCCCTGGGATACGCAATGGGACATGTTCCTGTGCTTTTGCGGGGCGATCCTGGCGCTGCTCCTGTTGTCCGGCTCTCATGATCGGAGTCTCCGGGAGGTCTGGCGCGGGCAGGAGATTTCGATCCCTCAGGGGCCGCGCGACCGCGCAGATCCGACGATTGAGTCTGGGGGCAACGCCGGGACCGGTCCGTGAATCGTCCGGGCCTAATCCTGGCGCAGGCTGACACTTTCGATCCGAACGGGCACGATCGGGGTCTCGCCGCGAGTGGGAACCTGCCCGATTCCTTCCACTACCTCCATGCCCCGGGTCACCTGGCCGAAGACGGTGTACTTGCCGTCCAGGTTAGGGTTGGCGGCCAAGACGATGAAAAAGGAGTCTACCGCGCTGTCGGGATCATCGGAACGCGCCATGGAAACGATTCCGGGCAGGTGTTTGCGCTGGTTGAACTCAGCCTTCAGCGGCTTCAAGTGGCGTGCCAGCTTCTGGGGAAGGGGGGGTGTCCGGCTTCCTGCCGATCCCCCCTGGATGACGAAGCCGGGCACGACTCGGTGAAAGGTCGTCCCCTCGTAGATCCCCAACTCGGCGAAACGCAGGAACTGGCGGACGTGTTCGGGAGCCGAGGCCGGGAAAAAGGAGAGCTCGAGCTCTCCCAGGTTGGTCCGGAGGAGGACCCGATAACGCTCCAGCTCCTCGATGGGCGTATTACTGAAGGGGAGCTCTTCGGGTGGGGGTCGTTTTCGAAGGAACGTCTCCTGGATCTCAACGCGCTCGAGCAGGCGCTGCTCCGAGTCGGTGGGAAGCAGCGAGATCTGCTCCACGATCTCCAGCCCCTCCACTACCCGGCCGAAAGCCGTGTATTGGCCGTCCAGTTGAGTCTGATCCGTGACACAGATGAAGAACTGCGAGCCCCCGCTGTTGAGCTCGCCCGGTACCAGGACTGCCGAGATCGTGCCCCGGGTGTGGCTGACGGAACTCGCTTCGAACGGCAGTTGAAAGAGGCCGCCCGTTCCCCACCCCTCGCGGCGGGCCGGATCGCGGCTGAGCGGATCCCCACCCTGGATGATGCCGCCGGGAATGGCCCGATGGAAGGCGGTCCCGAGATAGGCGCCATCTTGAACGCGCTCCAGGAAGGCATTGGCGTGCCGCGGGGCCGCCTGGGGGAACAGCTCTATCACCAAATCCCCTCGGCTGGTGCGCAACACCACCTGCATGAGGGCCGTCACGGGCGGTTCCGACTGCGGCTGCCAGGCCAGCGCCGCCAGCCCCCACAGCAGAACCCATCGCCGTCGTACAATTCTCAGGCTGGACATGCTCAACCGCTATTATTCGCGCACTTTCACGAGGAAGGCAAACGGCGGGACGTGCGAAACTCGAAGTGGGCTTCGAACTCGAGACTCGAACAGACGACAGAGCCGAGCACTACCGTCGAAATGCCGGGGCGGCAGAGGCGCTCCCGGCGCATGGCGAACACCCCGAATCAGGGAATCCGGACGCAGATTTTGTAGACTTGACTGATGACCGAAGCCAAACCCCCCATCGACCTGGCCGTGGACTGGAAGACCGAGCTCTATTTCGAAGCCGCCACCCCCGACGGCCGCGTTTTGCCGCTGGACGGCAACAATCGCCAGGCCCTCTCCCCGATGGAAGCCCTGCTGGCGTCACTGTGCGGCTGCATGGCCGTTGATGTGGTCATGATCCTGCGGAAAATGCGGGCCGAGCCGTCTTCGCTGCGAGTCCGAGCGCGCGGGGAGCGCCGCGACGATCCTCCCCGCTACTTCCGCAAGCTGGACCTGGAGTTTCTCGTGCAGGGAGACACGCCCCGGGAAAAAGTCGAGCGGGCGGTCGATTTGTCCTTCGAGAAATATTGCAGTGTCTTCCACACCCTCAGACCGGACCTCGAAGTTGAAAAGAAGATTTCCACCTCTTGAACTCCAAATGCCGTGGTGCGTATATGCGGTGGCGCATTCGGATGGGTCTCCTGAGGCGAAGTTGCGAAGAGCGGAGGAGGCGATGCGCGGGTATCGTCGACGACAAGGGACAACGAGATCGCCCACGACCCCCAATCCGCCCGCACGGTTGCGGCGCTCCACGCTTTGCGACAAGAACGCCGTTGGTTCCCGGTCCCACCTTTTTCGAGGGCGCGGACCGGCAAGCGCCGACGACATCCGTCGGCGTATTCGTTCATCCCTAAGTACTCCGGTTCGAAAATGCGGTGACGGTTGCGGGCGGGGCTCTCGAGGCGAGCTCGCGAAGAGAGGAGGAGGCGATGC
>JBFKLX010000100.1:0-19141 GCA_041630155.1 Acidobacteriota bacterium | reverse complement strand
GGGTCTAACCGGCGTCTTCCTTCCATCCGGTCCATCCAGGCCCCCGGACGACTCGGCCCGGGCGGGCGCCAGTGTGTTCGCCGTCCCGCAGCACCTGGACGCCGTTGACAAAGACATGCCGGACACCTGTGGAGTACTGGTGTGGCTGCTCGAAGGTGGCGTGATCCTGGATCGACTCGGGATCGAAGATGACCACGTCCGCGAAATACCCTTCCCGCAAGCGCCCCCGGTCCTTCAAACCGAGATTCTCGGCGGGAAGCGAGGTCAGTTTACGGATGGCTTCCTGAAGTGGAATGACCTGCCCGTCTCGAACAAACTTCCCGAGCAGCCGGGCGAAGTTTCCATAGGCTCGAGGATGGGGGTTGAACTTCAGGAAGACCCCTTCGGGCGCCAACGAAGCGGCATCTGACCCGAAGCTCAGCCATGGCAAAGCAATCTGCTTTCGGACGTTTTCCTCGGACATCAGGAAGTAGACTGTGTCCACACGGCTTTCGTCCTCGATGACCAAGTCGAGAGCCGTCTCTTCCGGAGAGATGCCTCGCTCGGCGGCGACCGCCGCCAGAGTTTTGCCGGTCAGCGGACGAAGCTTCTCGTTCCGGAAGCCGGCCAAGAGGACCTTGGACGCATCTCCGGCCGCCAGCAGCAGATTCTCCCAGTCATCGGACGGAGTGCGCATTTCCTCCAGAATTCGACGGCGTGTCTTCGGGTCCTTGAGGCGTTCGATCCAGGCCTCCAGCCCGCCTTCCTGGCACCAGGGGGGCATAGCCGCGTCCAAGCCAGTGGCGCCTGCTGTGTAGGTGTACATGTCGGCGGTGATCCTCAAGCCTTGGCCACGGGCCGAATCGATCTTGGCAACGGCCGGTTCGAGTTTGTCCCAGTTGGACTGGCCGGCGGCCTTGAGGTGGTATATCTCGGCCGGCAGGCCGGCCCGCCGCGAGATCTCGATCAACTCGTCGATGGCTTCCAGCAGGCGGTTGCCTTCACTTCGCATGTGGGAGATGTACATGCCTTCATGCCGGGCTGCCACCTCGCTCAAGGCCACCAGTTCATCGGTCTGGGCGTAGAAGGCTGGGGCGTAAATGAGGGAGGAGCCCACTCCCAGTGCGCCTTCCAGCATCGCCTCCTCCACCAATTGCTGCATCTCGACCAATTCGGTCTCGGAAGGGGGGCGGTCTTCGTATCCCAGTACATGAATCCGAACCGTCGTGGCGCCCACGAAGGAGGCCACGTTCGGGGACACACCTCGACGCTCCAGTGATTCCAGGTATTCACCCAGAGTCGTCCAGTCGATGGTGAAGCGCCCCTCATCGGTTTGCTGCTGGCGTAATCGCTCCTTCATGGCGTCGCTGAGTGGTCCCATTGACCAGCCTTCACCAAAGACCTCCAGGGTCACGCCTTGCCGGACATCGCTTTGGGAGTTGCCGTCGATCAGCAGGGATTCCGTAGCCCAGCTCAACATGTTGATGAATCCAGGAGCCACGGCAAGTCCGCCCGCCTCTACCTCCAATTCGGCCGAGGCGCCAGTCAGGTCTCCCACCTGGACGACCCGATCTCCTCGGATGGCCACGTCGGCTCGCAGGGGCTCGCCACCTCCGCCGTCGTAGATGGCTCCGTTGCGGATAATGACATCGTAAGGAACAGGTTGGGTGCACCCCGTGGCGAGGGCGCCCAGACACAGCAGAGTCAAGATGGTTCTCATTGTTCGTACCCCCTGCCCGGACGGGATTCGGTGAGAGCATAACAGCCGCTTCGGTGAAACTCTACCGATTTGAATTCCCACCTGGGATTTGTAACTCTTGAACAGGATCTACATCCTGAAAAGCGTGGAGAGTGATATGAAAGCAGTGTGGTGGGCTCTGTTCTCCGTGACGGTGACGGTTGGATTGGCCGCCCAACAGGCCGAGCCGCCGGCGGCACCCAGCAATCTGACGGCGCGCCAGGAATACGATGGAGGCGTAGCAGTAGCCGATCTTTCCTGGCGTGACGAATCCGACGACGAGACGGGCTTCGAGGTCTTGCGATCCGACAACGGCGGCGAATTCCGAGTGGTCGGATTCGTGGGAGCTAACACCACCGCCTATCAGGACCGGGTCGGCAAGTATATGACCGGATCGTTCGCCTACAAGGTTCGCGCGTTCAAGGGTAAGCTGAAGAGCCAGGAGTCCAATGTGGCCGCGGTCTGGTTCTGAGTCAGAACATCGTCTCGACCCGGAGCCGTTTCGCTTCGGGTCGAACCTCACCTTTACCACAGCCCTGGAATGCCGGCGCTGGAGGCTGGGGTCAGACGCGGGGAATCTCCGGTTGAGGGGTGGAGCCACGTTTTTGGGACCGCCGGGTGCTCGGCTCCTGCCTCTGTTCCCGGCTCTCGCTCTTCACGGCGTCGGGAGTCGACCCGGTTTCGCCGGGTTCGACCACTGCAGCAGCCGTTTTTGCCTGGAGTTCCACCTCGCTGGGTGCCGCAGACAGGCCGGCTCTCATCCAGGCCGTCATCCCACCTGTCACATTGGACACCGATTCCCGGCCCGCTGCCTGCAACAGGCTCGCAGCAACACTGGAGCGGTAGCCGCTGCCGCAGATGATTGCCAACGGGCCCTCTGGAATTTCGTCCAGCCGGTCGGGTAAATCTCCCAGCATGCAGTGCCGGGCGCTCTCAACATGGCCACCTTTCCACTCCTGGTCGGTTCTAACGTCCAGCACTTGGAGGTTGGGTTGATCCGTGCTGAGCTTCCGATGCAGCTGGCGGACCGAGACTTGAGCAGTCGTTTCCAGTGTGTAGCCCGCATCGGCCCACGCGGAGGTGCCGTCTTTCAAGTAACCAGAGATCCGATCCAGTCCGACACGGATCAGGGCCCGAATGGCCGCGTCGGCGTCCTCGGGGTGCTCCAGCACGAGTATGAACGAATCCTCAGGAGAAAGGATCCAGCCGGCCCAGGGAGACAGACTGTTTCCGAGGCCGATCGAAATCGAGCCGGGCAGGTGCCCCGCTCCGAAGTCTCCAGCCGCGCGCACGTCCAATACTCGGTGCCCCTTCTCCAAAAGGCGGCTGACGTTGCCGGCCGACAGGGCTTCGTTACCGGGCAGTCCTTCCAAAATCGGCGGCCCTTCGGAGTTGAGAGCCTTCATGCGGATGTAATAGGAGGGGCGCGGGGGCAGCGCAGCCAGCAGTTTTTCACAGAAGCTGGCTCGCGACAACCGATCGTCGAGGTACGGGTTTGAGGCGCGCTCGAATCCCAAAGTAGAACTTGGATAGGAACCCATCCCAGCCCCGCACAGAGAACCGGCGCCGTGGGCCGGATGAATCTCCAGGCCATCGGGCAGATCGTCCAGCTTGTCCTTGATTGACCAGAATAGCTGCGCGGCGAGCTTCTCCTTGACAGCTTCACCCAGCAGATCAGGACGTCCTACTGAGCCGACGAACAAGAAGTCTCCAGAAAAGAGCATGACCGGAGTCTCGCGCGAACGCGATTCGTCGTAGGCTAACAAGCTGAGGTGTTCGGGAGTGTGACCGGGAGTGTGGAGGGCTTCCAGGCGAACGGTGCCGACCTCCACAGAGTCTCCCTCGAGGAGATCGGTGTGGGGAAAGCGGACCGTGTAGTCTTCTCCTTCGTCGTAGCCGGACACGCACAGTTCGGCGCCGCTCTCCTCCGCCAATTGCAGGGCTCCGGATGCGTAATCTGCATGAATGTGCGTCTCCAGAACGTAGGCGATGCTCATGCCCCGGTCTGAAGCGAAGTTGATGTAGACATCGGTGTCCCGCCTGGGATCGATGATGGCCATTCGCCCCACCTGGGGGCAACCGATGGCGTAGGAATAATGCGATAGCCCCTGATCTTCGAAGCGCTGCAAAAGCATTGAAATCCCTCACTTTCGAGAAACGAGGACGCTCCCGGGGAGCGGAAACCGGCAACCGTCCCGAGCCGGCTAACCTGCGTCAACTCGGACGCTGATCTCTGCCCTGTCCCCAGTGAGTGCCCCCAGCCAGCCCTGCCTCGAGCGAGTGCTCGGCGGGAGTACTCTGCCCTGTCCCCATCTAGCCGCCGTGTCCCCATCTAGCCGCCGGATGAACCTCTGTCCCAGCGGGCCGCCCTGTAGCCACTTTGCCCTGTCCCCAGATGGCTGAAACCGCCTCAGTTGGCGCTGTCGGAGCGCTTTGCCCAACCGGGACTCTTTGCCCTGTCCCCACTTGCTGAGCGCAGGTGGGGAGCAACGGGCCGAGTCGCTTGTGGAACGATGAGGCTGCCACCATGCCGGGGCCGCTGTTGCGATATTAGGAGATCCGGTGGAGTGGATCAACCAGATGAGTGTTCGCTCATTTTCGATGTGCGGACGTAATAGAAGACAGGGACCCAACTCCCTGAGAGCGTCCCGGGCCGAGACTTCCCCCGAAGTTGCGAGGCGGCCGTGTCCCGGTCACGGCGCCGAAAAGCGCGAGAACCAGTGAACCGAGAAGAAGGAGGCTTTGTGATGAGTCGGAAAGAAGGGGCCAAGTCGGAGCTGCGCAGAGAGGTCGGAGAGCTGCGCCGCGAGGCCGAACGGCTAGGGGGAGAAATCGAAACTGGGTTCGATCGGGGTGCCGACGCCAGCGAAGTGGAGCGTGACTTCCTCCGAAGTGTGATCGACTTCGAGTGCGCGCCTCGAGAGAGCCTGTTCCAGCAGCTCGTCCAGCGCTCGATCGACTTGCCGGCACCCGCTGAGCTTTCGGCTCGGCAGCTCGAGAGGAAGGTCAGGCAGGTCAAGCGAGCCCTACGAAAACTGGGGGTCCTCTTGCAGGGAGTTCGGGAAGTGAGCGACCAGCGACTGTACACCGACCTGTGGCACGACCTGCTGCGCGACGAGTATGAGGCACTCCCGCCCGCCAGCGGTCAGTGGTTCATCGATCGGGTGCCGGTTCCCGAAGCACCAGGTGAATTCTGCTATGTCAAGTACTTGCTGAGCCCGGTGGGCAAGGGCGACAGTCAGAGCTTCCAGGTCACGTTCAAGGTGTGAGTCTTGGCCCCCGCCCGGCAGCTGACGAACCGGGGTGACGCCGGTATCGCAGCCGGCCGAATCGAAGCATCCAGGACGGCTCGAGAGCGGCTCACCCCCCTTCGTTCGCGGCCCTGACGCGAAGACTGGGGCCGGAGCCTACCGGAAATCACCGGCAAGAGGCCGTGTGTCACAACTTTCCCCGCACTGGACGCCCCTCTGCGGCGACCGGGTGTCTGGAATCCGGGCTTTCAGAAAAAGGCGCTGCGCCCGTCCTGAGCGGTGCGGCCACGCAGTATGTAAACGATGCATTCCAGGTAATAGAATGAGGTCGCGGTCCCTGCCAGGTGGAGCAGATAGTCCCCCCAGCTGGTGTAGAGGCTGGAAAGCAGCCAGAAAAAACCACTCCACCCGGTGATTTTCCCCGTCCAGAGGTGCAACAGCAGAATACGGCCGGCTTTGGTGTAGCTGACCAGCGCATAGAGGACGAACAGGGTGGTGACCACGCCCGCGTAAAGAACGATGCCCGCCCGTTGTCCGGGAGCCTTCCAATAGACCCAGCCAACCAGCGCGAGGCCGAACACCAAGTCTGCCACGGCATCGAAGCGGGGACCCAGAGTGGGTCGGACGCTTCGCCGGGCCAGGTAGCCGTCCATCAGGTCCGTCAGCGGGACAATCAGACAGAGCGCCAGCGTCAGGCCCCAGTCTTCCAGGTAGAGTGTCCAGGTAAGGGGAATCACGACCAGGATGCGCAGTGAAGTGACCAGGTCGGCCGGGGAGAGCAGCCGTAGGTGGCGTGGGAGAGGCATTCGGACAGAGATTAGCACAGCGGGATCGAATTTGAGCTCGGCCTGCCGCGAATCCGCGACGCACCGGTCGGGCCGGCAGATGCCACTGCGTGGTTCGCCCCTCCTGCAGGGAAGAGATGGATTTCGGAGAAACTGGGTTGGATTCTCTTGGGAAGATCAGGAGCGCGCACCACGGATTCTCTCGCCGGTGGACCGCAGCTGCTGAAGGATCTGCAGGTAGAATTGCTTGCGGGGTCCGGAAGCGCTGAAATCGGTTTCGATCGTCCCATTCCTCGGCAGGAATTGCGTCTGGGCCAGCCACGGGTAGGTTTGCCAGTCGCAGGGCGAGAGGATGATCGGAACGATGGTGAGGCCGCGTTGCCGGCGCAGCCGCAGAAACTCGACCACTTCGACGTCCTGGCAGTAGCGGGAGTTGAGAAACATCTGGCTGACCAGTATCAGAGCAATATCGGCCCGCTCCATCTCCGCCCGGATGGCGTCGTCCCACAGGTCGCCTGCCTGAATGCGCTCGTCGTGCCAAAAGTCGAATCTTTCCCGTTCCAGCCCGCGCAGATACCCGAGCAGGTCGTCGTCTCTCAGGTAATCTCCGTCGCGGTTGCTGTGGCTCACGAATACGTGGATCACCTCTCCCTTTTCCAGCTGAACCGGACCTGATGAGGGCTGACCCGGCTGCGGGGACAAGTAGTTGCCGACCTTGCGGCGAATCTGGGTACGAACCTGCGCCAGGCGCTGGTCGATCAGCCTCCACTCCTCCGGGTTGGCGATCGTGGAGTAGGCTGCCAGGACGCCCCGCAGTGCACTCTGGGAAAAGCCGCCACGGTCGTCCTTGAGCAACAGGCTGGTGGCATCGTTCAGATAGCGGTCGAAACGGTCACTGCCGGGGGTGCCCCGGACGTATCCGAAGGATCCTTTCGACCACAGGTCGGTCAGAGCGTACTTCAAGATCTGATGCTCGGCGTGAAGCCTCATCAATTCGATCCTGAGCCTGCGAGCCACCGTCGCCTCGACGCTGTCGGAGCGCAGAAACCACAACCCCATCGTGCGCCGGCGGTATTCCAGCCAGTAGAAGGCCAGATCGGCTCCGCCCACCAGATCGGACTCAACCCTCCTGGAGCCGGCGGGTAGCGCATCGACCTCGTCCCCGGAGTAGTCGATCAGGAGGATCGGCTCACCTGCCAGAATCAAGTCTGACTCTGCCGCCCGGACAGGGCTCGTGACCCGGGCATAGTGGTCCGCGAGTACCCGCTCGATCCGCCACAGGGCCAGCTCGACCGGCTCCTTTCGAAACTGCTGGACCACCAGTTCCACTTCCAGCAGATCCAAGGCAGCCTTGACGAGTTCGGCGGGCGCCAGGTCGACTACCTCGATCGCCAGGCCCAGTTCCAGCCGAGCCACCGGCGGGTTGCAGAAGAGGCGGCGGTAGGCGGCCCGGGTCGGAGCCGAGGCCAACCTCTCCACCTCCAGCCGCTTGAACCGGATGGTCCCTCTGGCCGAAGCGAAAAACACCTCGTCGGGAAAGACGTCGTGGCCTCCGCGCCGGCGGCGCTGCACCGGGCCGAAACAGCGGACGAAGCTGCGGCCGGGAGTGGGCCAGGGCCAGCGAGGTTTTTCCAGGCTCGGCGAGGCCGGGTCCGAAAAGAGGCGGGCATCGAGGATCGGCAGCTGGTAATGCAGCAGCATCAAGCACCCCCCATTTGTCGAGCAGCCGGAGGGCCCCTACCCCGAAATAAATCAGGGCAGTTTTCGACTCCGCGGGCGCCGGTTCTCACCGGCCTCCATCGAAGTCGGGATTTTGGCAAACTCCAGAATCCCTGGAGCGAAGCTTCGATCGAGTGTCTCCGCCTCGCTGTCGTTTACGTTAGCAACTTCTCCGGAGACAGTCAAAAGTCGCGTTCATAAGGATTTGTTCGGAAGGGCGTCTTTTCTTTCCCGGCGGCAGATGGGACAATGCCGCCTTTGCGTTCACAGCAGCCCTGAGAGGACACGACGATGGATTTACAGCTGACCGAGCTGGATCATCCCCTGGCTCGCCATGGCCTGGCTCAACTCCGCAACCGCGCCACCAGACCCCAGGTGTTTCGCCTGGTCACGCGCCAGCTGACCACGTTGTTGGCGATCGAGGCCACTCGCGACCTGCGGACCGCCAAAGTCGCAATCGAGACTCCGCTGGAGGAGACACAGGGCGAGCTGTTGGACGAGGATCTGGTGCTGGTGCCCATTCTGCGGGCCGGTCTGGGAATGCTCGATTCGGTCGTGCAGCTCTTCCCCAGCGTGACGGTGGGGTATCTGGGCCTGGAACGGGACGAGGAGACGGCTCAGGCCAGCATCTACTACAGCAAGTTGCCGGAAGTCGAGGGCCGCACCGTCCTGTTGGTGGACCCGATGCTGGCCACCGGCGGATCGGCCAGTCACGCTCTGGCCGACATCTTCGCCTACCGGCCCAGACGGGTCTCTCTGCTGTGCATCGTGGCGGCGCCGGAAGGTGTGAGGGTCATCAATGACCGTTTTCCCGAAGTGAGAATCTTCACCGCCGCCCTGGACCGGGAACTGGACGATCGCAAGTACATCCTGCCCGGTCTGGGAGACTTCGGCGATCGCCTTTACGGGACTGTTTGAGGGTCGAGCTCGGGAACAGCCGAATCGCCCTGTTCAGCGGGCAAAATCAAGAACGCCCAATGGGCTCCTCGAGGGGAGTCCACCGGTCCCTCGAGCCCGGAGCGACAAGCCTCGAGTCGCCTCACCTCACCTCAGTCGGGCTCCTCTCTCCAGACGTATTTTGCGAACCAGTCCCAGTTGTGCTGAATGGCGGCCAGTCGCTCCTTGGGTTTGTTGATGCCGTGCCCGAAGCCTTTGTAGACGATCAATTTCGTGTCCACGCCCACGTCCTGAAGGCCCTGGTACAGCTCATAGGCATTGGGAATGGGGACGCGGCGGTCGAACTCTCCGTGTTGAATCAGTGTGGGTGTGGAGGCGTTTCGGATGTTGGTGATGGGAGAGGTCCGAGCGTAGATTTCGGGGTCTTCCCAGGGAGTGCTTGCAAGGTATTGCCGCGTGAACGGGTGGATGTCCGTGTTGACGTAGTAGGTCATCCAATCGGAAATCCCGGCTCCCACCGAAATGGCTTGGAAGCGGTCGCTGCTGGTGGTCAGAAAGGCGGAGATATAGCCGCCCTGGCTCCATCCCATGGCTCCCATCCGGTTTTCGTCGACGAAGCCCTGCCGGGTCAGATGATCGACCCCCGACAGAACGTCCCAGGCGTCTCCCACCCCGAGGTTGCGGACGTTCAGGGACCGGAACCCCTCTCCGTACCCGGCCGAGCCCCGGTAGTTGGGCCGCAACACCAAGGCTCCCTTGGCCAGCCACTGCAGGATGGGGTAGACGGTACCCGGCACGGCTCGGGGAAAGTCGATGCCCGTGGGTCCTCCGTGGATCACGACGAAGAGCGGGTATTTGCGATTGGGGTCGAAATCATCGGGCTTGTATAGAACCCCTTCGATCTCGGTGCCGTCGTGGCTGGGCCAGCGGACCACCTCCCGCGTCCCCATCGCCCAGTCAGCGATCTGCTCGGACATGTGAGTCAGTTGTTCCAGCTCCCAGAACGTGGTCGTGGTCCAGTAGATTTCGTCCATCGCCCGGGTTGCGACCTCCATTGCAGCGAAGCTTCCGTCAGCGGAAAAGTCGACCGACCAGATGCGTTCGGGCAGGCTGGTGATGGGCTCTATCCGACCGCTGTCCGGGTCGAGAAGGAAGAGCTGCCGCTGCATGCGTTGCCAGGCCAGGAAATAGATCCCGTTGGGGGTCCAGCCGGCGACCGAGATTTGCTCGTCGAAATCCGCCGCCAGGCGCTGGGGGGATCCACCGGCGACGGAAATCTTCATCAGGTTTCCGTTCCGGTAGAAGTTCGAGGTGGTGTTGCCCTGGTCGCTGTAGTAGAGGACCCACTTCGAGTCGGGCGACCAGCGCGGACCCCCGTCGAACCCTGGGCCGGACGCCAGCGGGCTTGACTCGCCGGTCTCCACGTCCAGCAGGTGCAGGTCCGCGGTGAAGAAGGAGAGGATGTCGGGGTGATCGCGCCGCTCGAAGGCGATTCGCGACCCATCGGGAGACCACTCGATGCTGCGGACTGTGAAGTCTCCCCGGGTGAGACGCCGGGCGGGAGGGAGAGGGGGGCATTTCGACTCCTGGGTGTCCTTTTCCGGGCCTTCTGTTTCGCCAGCCGCGCCGGGTTCCGTGGAACTGCCTTCCGGGGCGTCCTCTCGAGCCGCCGGGGGGAAGCAGAGCGTTTGGTGCGGGCGCTGGGCCAGGATCGAGGCCACGTCCACCAGCCACAGGTGCTGGTGCTGGTATTCCTGGTCCTCCACGGCGAAGCGGCCGTAGGTCTTCTCCCGCTGTTTGGCTTCGGCGTTTTCCGGCTCACTGCTGGTGAAGGCCAGGTGCTGGCCGTCGGGCGCCCACTCGAACTCGTCGACCCCCTTCTCGGCCTCGGTCACGGGGCGAGCTTCGCCGCCCTCGGCACGGATCAGGTGGATCTGGGCTTGCTCGCCGCGCCTGGCTAGAAAGGCGATCCACCGGCCGTCCGGAGACCACTTCGGGCTCGAGCTGCTGCCGTCCGCAGTGCGGCTCAGGGGAAAGGGGGGCTGGCCGCGGACTGCCAGCCAGAGTTCGCTGTCGAAGCGATTGGCCTGCCAGTCGGTGGTGCGGACCTGGAAGACGACCCGCGTGCCATCGGGCGAAATTCTCGGAACGGCTGCCTCGCGGAGGGCAATTTCTTCCTCGAAGCGGGGGCCGGGGACCCCTTCGGCCCGTGTGATGGCAATGGCGGCAATGCTGACGATCAAGGCTGCGAGCCCGACTCTTTGCGTTCGCATCCCCGTTTCCTCCTGTATCTTCTCTTTCGTGTCCTCTCTGTCGCTCCGGGTGCCTGAGATCATTGTGCAGGGTGGTGGCTTCGATTTCCACTCCGTCGACAGGCGGGGCGAACCGGGTCGGCGGCCGATTGGGAGACGGGCAAGGCCGAGAGGATCTGGTGCTCTGGCCCTGAAGCCATCAGAGCCTTGCTTTTGGCTTTTCCGGGAGCGCCAGGCCGAAGGGCTACGGCGCTTCTCCCAGAGAGATTCCGAGGTCGCGGGCGGTAGCGACGATGTCGTGATCCATGGGGACGGTCTTCATCCGTCGGGTGGCTTTTTCCAGGGGGACGCAGCGGACGCGCGGCGGGTCCAGGGCCACCATCTTGCCGAACTTGCCGGATGCCAGTGCGCGCACGGCGGCGGCGCCGAATCGCAGGGCGATCAGCCGGTCATGAGCGGTTGGCGTACCGCCGCGGAGCAGGTGTCCAAGGACCACGGCACGAGTCTCCTTGCCCGTCATCGCCTGCAACTCATCCGCCACCCTGGTGCCGATACCCCCCAGTTTCTCGGCCTTGCCGACCAACTTCTCAGCGACGATTCGCTCGCCGCCGCGGGGGGCCGCACCTTCGGCCACGACCACGATGGAGAAGTCTCGTCCCGCGGCTTCCCGCTCGGCGACTTTGGCGGCCACTGGCTCGAGGCTGTAGGGAATCTCGGGGATGAGAATGGCGTCGGCGCTGCCCGCTACGCCAGAATAGAGGGCGATCCAGCCGGCGTACCGTCCCATGACTTCGATCACCATGACCCGGTCGTGGGCCTCGGCCGTGGAATGCAGACGGTCGAGGCATTCAGTGGCGAAGGAGACCGCCGTGTCGAACCCGAAGGTGACAACGGTCTGATCCAGGTCGTTGTCGATGGTTTTGGGGACGCCCACCAGTGGGATTCCCATTTCGAACAGTCGGTGTGCGATGTCCATCGAGCCGTCGCCTCCGACCGCGATCAGCGCATCCAACTGGCGCTCCTGGAAGACCCCGAGCAAGCGCTGCGACAGGTCCTTCTCTTTCCATTGGCCCTGGCCGTCGCGGACGGGATAGCGAAACGGGTTGCCCCGGTTGGTGGTTCCCAGGATGGTGCCGCCCAGGTGGGTGATTCCGCGGACCTCGCGCTGCGTCAGCTCGCACAGCCCGCCGTTGGGGTAGTGGCTGGGGAAGAGCAGACCATTGTAGCCGTCGTGAATTCCGAAGCACTCCCAGCCGTGGTTGAGTGCGGCCAGCACCGACGCCCGAATGACCGCATTCAGGCCGGGAGCGTCGCCCCCGCCCGTGGTAATGGCGATGCGTGAGATGGATCGACTCAAGAATTCGTCCCTCGTTTTCAAGCTCTAGTCTGAGATTGCCCGGCTCCGTCGAGCCTCAGCCATCATAGCAAGCCGGGTTGACGCGGGAGGGTAAGAATTGTCGAATTCGGCACTCGAGCTTCTGGGCGTGCCAGCGTTCCTGGCTCGTTGAGACCGAGCCGGCTGGTTTGGTCCCGCGCGAGGCGGGGGATACAATAGCCCGCAATGAAGCGCCTGTTTGCCAGAACCTATCTATGGTCGATCCTGGGTCCGCTACTCGCGCTGGCCGGCATCCTCAGCTATTTTTTCTTCTTTGCGCGTTTTCCGGGATTGCGTGATTTTCCCTGGGTGAACTTGCCCATCGTCCTGCTGGGGATCACGCTCTCGCTGCTGGGTTTCCTGTCTGCCTGGCGATCGCCGGGTGCCTGGAGAAAGTTGCCCGGGCTGGCGTCGCTGCTCTTGTCCGGGCTGTTGGCCTCCTTTTTCTTGTGGTACGTCTTCGTCGACTCCTATCAGCTGCCTGGAGTCAGCGACCGGGTTTTGGTCGGGGACAGGGCACCTGAGTTCCAGTTGCTGGACGAGGAGGGGCGGCAGGTGCGGCTCTCTGATTTTCGGGGGAAGAAGGTGATTCTGGTTTTCTACCGGGGCCATTGGTGACCGTTCTGCCAATCAGAACTGCAGGGCCTGCAGTCCGAAAGAGATGCATTTCGCGCCAAGAATGCCCAACTCATCGCCATCAGTGTGGACCCTCCCGACGAGAGCCGCGGCATGGTGCGAAAGCTGGGACTCCAGTATCCGATCCTGTCCGACCCCCGACTGGAGGTGATCGATCGATATGGCGTCAGGCACCCGGGAGCGGGGCCGAGCGGCGACATCGCCCGTCCCGCCACTTTCGTGCTCGACCGTGAAGGCGTAGTCCGCTGGCGTGACTTCACCGACAACTGGAGAATCCGGCTGCGCCCCGAGAGGGTCTTGGAGCAGCTCGAATCCATTCCCTGACCTGAGCCGATCGGCTCAGAACGTCAACCGCAGCGCGAACTGGACCTGGCGCGGGTTGCCGACCGCCCGGGGGGTGCCGTAGCTGGGGTTGGGAGACCCCTCGAAGAAAAAGGGTCCCGTTCCACAGACCTCCGGCCCGCCGATTGGGCAGAAATCCGCCGCTCCGTAAACCGTGTTGAAGAAACGCACGTTGAGCCGGTTGAAGGCGTTGAACAGCTCGCCGATCAGCTCCAGTTTCCAGCGTTCGTTGAACTCGAAGGTGCGCGAAACTCGGAGGTCCACGGTCTGGACGGAGTCCCCCTCGAAGCTGTTCCGCGGCTCGATCCCCACCCGGTCGTTGTTGCCGAACACGTCGCCGTTGGCGTCGAAGCCGGCGAACTTGGTGAAGAAGTGCGGCGACTGCAGGGTGACGATGAATCCCAACTGGAAGTCGTCGACCAAGGGATGCCGGTCGGTAGGCCCGGCGATGGTGGCGTTGGCCACGAAACGGTGCTGAACGTGATCCGCCGACAGGGCTCGTTCCAGGTCGAAGCGGCCGCTGTCTTGAGGAATCAGCACGAAGCTGGGATTGGGGCCGTCGTCGATTCCCTTCGACCAGGTGTAGCTGATGCCCATGCCGAGGTACTTGGCGAAGCGCTTGTCCAGATTCAGCAACAGGCCGTCGAATACCGAATTCCAGCGGGAGTCCGCCTCGAAATAGACGGCGTAGCGGGGATCCCGTGTACCGGGCAGCCCCGGCCCCCCGCAAATCTCCGGCGGGCAGAAGAAGGTGGCTTTGGGCCCGATGTTCCCGTTGGAGTCGTGAGCCATGAAGATGCCGCTCGGGTCGGGCTGGTTGACGTTGAAGAAGCTCCCCAGATGGACGCCCTTGACCCTCAGATAGCTCACCCGAGCCACCCAGTTGCGAACCGGTTCGAACTCGATGCCCAAGGTGGCTTGGATGCCGTAGGGGGCCTGGTGATCCCGGGCGAAGCGGACGATCACTGCATCCCCGAAGAACCCGCAGGTGGAGAGGAAGCCCGAAGGGCAGAAGTCGGCCGGCACGGCGTCCGGGTAGGTGCCGGTCGACAGCAGGTTGTTGAGCGCCAGGCCAGTGATGAAAGGGGCGCTGGCGAACGCGAAGAGGCGGGTCTGGGCGTTCAGGTCGCCTTGCTTCTGTTCCCGTCCGGGAAACGGCCCCAGCACGCCGCCGCAGGAGGGAATCTGGCAGGCCAGCAGCGGCGAGGGGATGATGCCGTGAAAGATGCCGGCCCCACCCCGTAGGACCACCCTGCGGTTGGTCCCGAAGTTGTAGGCAAAGCCGAAGCGGGGGTCGAAGTTGTTCAGATCGTTGTCCAAGGCCTCACTAGGCCAGGTCTCCCATTCGTAGCGCAGCCCGAAGTTGAGAGTGAGCTTGGGGGTCACGCGCCACTTGTCCTGGATGAACAAGCCATTGTAGGTGTGGTCGAGGGTCCCCTGGGCCAGCTGGCGAATCGATTCGGGCACGCCTCCGGCCCGGAAGACGTCCGTCCCGATCGGCAGAATATTCGGTTCGGTGAAGTTGCTGGCGGCGTCGTTGCGCTGGAAGAAAATCACGAAGGGCTGTCCCAGTTCATAGCTGAAGGGGCATTCGGAGGCCCGCAAGCACCCGAAGTTGGCCTCGAACGGGTAGAAGAGCGGAAACGACTCGGTGGTTCGCACCCAGTTGAAGTTCCCTCCGAAGCTGATCTCGTGGTCGCCCCGGATCAAACTGATCTTTTCGACCAGCTCGAAGCGTCTCTCCCGGTAGAAGTCGGGGTTGCCGCGATTGATACCGGTCGTGAACACATTGGAGATCTCCAGGTGCGGCTCTCCGCTGATGGAGGGAAAGTTGAAGGTGCGGTGGGCGTACTGCACCCGGAAGTCATTGATGAAGGTGGGTGAGAAGGTGGAGTTGAGGTTGCCCACCAGCGACTGGTCGCGGAAGAAGTTGTTGCGGAAGGTGGAGGGCGCGTCGAAGCCGTCGTTGAGCGGGGACTGGTTGGCGAAGCGCCCGTCGTTGAAGAAATAGCGGGCCGTCAGCAGATGGACGTTCGAAAAGGAGTGGTCGGCCCGCACCAGAAAGTTGTCGGCGTAGGCGGTGCGGGTGACGTTGAGGTTCTCCGGCGGAAGCCCGAATGACGCCTTCGTGGCGTTGACCAGTTCCAGGTTTTGAAACAGAGCCGTGTTGTAAAAAGGCGACTCCAGACGCCGCTGGCCTTCGTAGTTCCCGAAAAAGAAGGTCCGGTCCCGCCGCAGCGGCCCTCCCAACGAGACGCCGAACTGGTTCTGCTGCAGCTTGGTCAGCCCGGGGGTGGCCAAGGCGCTGGTCGCGTTGAGGTTGTCGTTCTGGAAGTAGTCGTAGAGAGAGCCGTGGAACTCGTTGGTTCCGCTCTTGGTGACGATGTTGACGATGCCTCCCACGGCGCGCCCGAACTCGTTGCTGAAGCTGGTGTTGACGACCTGGAACTCCTGTACCGCCTCCTGTGAGGGGGTGGTCTTCTGAATACCGGAGGCCGTGGAAATGTTGTCGGCCCCGTCGATGGCCACGAAGTTGAAGTGAATGTTCTGACCCGCGAAGGACAGCTTGGTGACCGGCTCGACGATCACGTCGGTGCTGCCCGAGGTGGTCTCGCCGACCTGAACGCCGGGAGCCAGCAGAGTGAAGTCGATGAATTGGCGTCCATTGACCGGCAGGCTGGCGATTTGCCTCTCTCCGATGACCGAGGCCACCGCCGACTGGGTGGGCGACAACAGCGACTCCTCGGCCTCTACGATCACCTCCTGGGTGATGCCCCCCGGCTGCAAAGTGAAGTTGAGAGTCGCCGTCTGCCCGATCTGCAGCGGTACGCGGGCCGTGACGGTGACGAAACCGGTCAGTTCTGCCGACACCGCGTAGGTTCCCACCGGCAGCGCGGAGAGCCGGTAGTACCCCAGGTCGTTGCTGACCGATGAACGGGAGAAACTGGTGGCTTCGTTGGTGGCGGTCACCGTGGTTCCGGGAAGTATGGCCTTGGTGGAGTCGAGCACTCGACCTTCCAAAGTGGCCGTGATGACCTGCGCTCGCAGTTGGGTCGAAGCGCAGCAGAAAAGAATCCCGATCAGCAGCAAAAGCAACAGTCGCCTCATCGTTCCACCTCCGGTCTGTTTTTGATTCTCAGGCACCCCGCACCTCCAGACGCGGGAATAGGAATTGCAATCGAGACTAGCTGCATGCCGAACGGCAGTCAAGGAGGAGAACCGCGGAGAAGCGGTTTTCCGACAACCCGGCTAGCCGGTCCGGGGACTAGCTGGTCCGGGGAGAGCTGGTCCGGGGGACAGGGCACCAAACTTGGCGTGTCGTTGGCACCGCGGCGGACCACCAAACCTGGATCGCTGGGGACAGGGCACGAACCACGAACCTGGGGGTCGCTGGGGACGGGCCACGAACCCGGCGGGTCGCCGGTGACACGGATCGCCGGGGACAGGGCACGAGATTTTGTGGGGATCGAGATCTGTGCCGGAGACAGCTGGGGATCGGGGACTGCTGGGGACAGGGCACAAACTTGGCAGATCGGGCACAAACTTGGCAGGTCGCAGGCACAGCGCGGGGGGCTGGCCGCTGGGGACAGGGCACAAACCCTGGATCCTGGATCGCTGGGGACAGGGCACGAGATTTGTGGGGATCTGCCGGGGACCACCAAACCTGGACCGCTGGGGACCAGTGCTGGGGACAGCTGGGGATAGGGCACAAGCTCGGCATGTCGTTGGGACAGCGCGGCGGACTACCAGACCTGGATCGCTGGGGACGACCTGGATCGCTGGGGACAGGGCACGAGATCTTGTGGGGATTTGCTGAGGACCACCTAACCTCGACCGCTGGGGACAGGGCACGAACCAAACCGGCGGGTCGCCGGGGACAGGGCACGAGGTTTGGAGGTCGGCTGGGGGCTGGCTGGGGAAAACCTCGACCGCTGGGGAACAGGGACTGGATCGCTGGGGACAGGGCACGAACCAACCTGGCGGGTCGCCGGGGACAGAACCTGGCGGGTCGCCGGGGACAGGGCACGAGAATTGGAGGTCGGCTGGGGGCTGGCTGGGAAAGAAGCGGGAAGCTGGACGAGAGTCCCGGGGCGCCACTTTTTGGGGGGAGGGGAGCGTGGCGCCCCGGGAGGCCGTCAAGGGTGCAGGGAGGGATGCATCAAGGTCGGTTCAGAGTGACGACCGGGGAAGTCCACGTTTCCCAATGGGTGGGATCGTTGTCTTCACCCAGGGCCTTCTGCACCGACAACTTGATCACGTATTGTCCGTTCGGAACTGTGTATACCTTCTTGCCGGCGGTGGTGGTCCCGTCCCAGGAGAAGCTGAAGAAGCTGGTTGCGGTCGAGTTCCTGGCCAGATACGGGATTTCCAGGGCACGGTGCCAGGCTTTCCCACTGGCGGCTTCGAACACCTCCATCCGAATGCGGCGTACTCCGTGATCCAGGTGGAGCAGGACGTAGGGAACATCACCGCCCGCCAGCGTGTACGCAGCGCCGCCCGGCTGGTTGAAAAAGTTGGCCCCGATCAACTTGGCCAGCCAGGGGAAATTGTTGGGGGTGGGGGTGAGCACCGGAGCCGCTTGATAGTCCCCTTTGATGCCTGCGAAGGGCACCCGGTAGAAGGCTCCGCCACCCTGCGGGGTCAAGGTCAGATAACCGCCGTACAGGCTGCGATCGGCAAGACCGGTGTTGGGAGAGATTGTCGCGTCGAAGGTCGCCGATCCACCGGCCGGCACGCTCACCGAAGGAGCGGAAAAGGCCACCGTGGACGGTGCGTTGAAGAATGACACCGCGAAGGTGTTGGGCCCGGTGGCCAGAGCAGGCTGATGCGACAGGTCGAAGGTGACATCCGTGGTGCCTTCGTTGGACACGGTCAAGGTCCGCGTCACGGGTCCGAACTGGCTCTCGCCCAGCTCCAGCTTGCTGGGTTCCACCTTGACCGTGCTCAGAATTGAGCCGGGGATATCGGCCATGCCGGCGCCCTGGCGGTGCACGTTGTCCAGGAACCCTGATGACGGGCTGCCCCACCAGACGCGGGGATCAGCACTGTTCTGCAGCAAGGTGCGCATGGCCTGCGAGGGGGTGTTGGGCCGGGCCTCGAGGACCAGCGCAGCGGCACCTGCCACATGGGGAGAGGACATGGAGGTGCCGCTGAGCGTTGCGTAGGCTCCCAGCTCCACGGGGTAGGTGGAGCGGATCAACCCGCCGGGAGCGCCCAGATCCGGCTTCAGGCTCAGGTCAGGGGGGGTCCCGTACGAGCTGAACGAAGAAATGAGGTTGCCGGTCGGGTTGGGGAAGGAGCCGAACAGACTGGTCCAGGTCATGGAGACCGGCCCAGCGGCGAGGCGGCTGTTGATCAACACGCCTTCCGTATCGGAAATCGCCACTACTGGAATCGTGATGGGGGGGCTACCGGCCACGGTGGGGCTGAAGCGCCCCGCAGTGTTGTTGTACAGGACCACACCCACCGCACCTGCATTTTGCGCGTGCAGGGATTTTGCGTGAAAGGTGCAGGTCCCTCGGCGGATCAGTGCGACGTGGCCGGTCAGGCTCCCGGCCGGCAGCGGCGAACAAGCGTCAGCTGTCGAAGTCGAAGTCCCGGTCCGCTTCATGGGCTGGGATCCCATGAGCGGCGGGGCCGGCGCAGCGGTGGCCGCACCGTACCCAATCGCCAGATTGTCCGGCGTGATCGTGAAAGTGGTCAGCGCCACGTGGGTGTTGTCGATGGCCGCCACGCCGATGACCTTCTTGCCCACGCCCGGAGCCCCCGCAGCGTATAGACCGCTGGTGCCGTTGTTGCCGATCGAGGCCACCACCACCACACCCTTGTTCACGAGGCGAGTGGAGCCCTGGCCGGTCGGATACTGGGGCCACTGGAAGGCCGCGCCGATGCTCATGTTCAAGACCTGCATTCCATCGGCCAGCACCCGTTCCATCGCGGCCAGCATGACGTCGGCAGTGGTCGAGCCCCGGCAACCGAAGACCCGGTAGGCGCCAAAAGTGACGCCGGGGGCCACGCCCGTCACGGCCCCATTGGCGCCCGCGATGCCGGCCACGTGCGTGCCGTGTCCGTTGCAGTCATCGGGGTCGGGGTCAGGGACGGGTACGGGGTTGAAAAAGGGCGAAGACGAATCGGCGTTGAACGCGTCACCCACGAAGTCCCATCCG
>JBFKLX010000099.1:0-19173 GCA_041630155.1 Acidobacteriota bacterium | reverse complement strand
CGCCCCCTCCTGGAAGCCCCAGGTGATCGCGCTGAGCGGTGTGACCGACCCCTATCAACCGGTGGAGCGCCACCTGCAAATCACTCGGCGCTGTCTGCGGGTGCTGGCCGACTTCCGAAATCCAGCCAGCGTGATCACCAAGAATCATCTGGTGACCAGAGATCTCGATTTGTTTCAGGAACTGGCCCGATTCGAAGCCGTCTCCGTAAACCTTTCCATCACGACCCTGGACAATCAGTTGCAGCGCAGACTGGAACCGCGCGCCTCCTCGCCGGCTGCCCGACTGCAGGCGGTGGAAACACTGAGCCGGGCCGGCATTCCCGTCCGGGTCATGGTGGCGCCGGTAATTCCCTCGTTGAACGATCACGAGATCCCCGGGATCCTGCAAGCCGCGGCCGGCGCAGGAGCGCGGCAAGCCGGCTACATGCTGCTGCGCCTGCCTCATGGCGTGAAGCAACTCATGAGCGACTGGCTGGAGGAGCACTATCCGATGCGCCGCTCCAGGGTGCTCGGCAGAGTGCGTGAAGTACGCGAGGGTCGCCTCAACGATCCCCAGTTCTTCACCCGGATGAGCGGCACGGGCAGCTACGCAGAGCAGATCCAGCAACTGTTCCAGGTCGCTCGGCGAAAAAGCGGACTCGATGGTGACCCTCCGGCCCTTTCGACCCAGTTCTTTCACAGGCCGGGCCAGAGCGACCAACTCCCCCTCTTCTGAGCTGGAAAGCTGCGCCGATCGCGGAGAAAGGCCCCCTTCCCGGGTTCCGGCCGCCAACTTGGGGAGGCATCCTCTGTATCGCCTCTTTTCGCCTGCCCCTTCGAGCCTCGAAGCCCCGATCTCCGTTGGGCCGGCCACTTTCCCTTGAAACAAAACCGCCCGCTTCGAGTAGTCAATTGTCGAGGAGAGAGACGAAAAGGAGAACTGAAATGAAACGCTTACTGACACTCTTGATTACCTGCACACTCGCCGTGATGACCCTCGCTCCTACGCAGGTTTTGGCGCACGGACCGAGAGTCAGAGTCGTCCGGTCGCATCACCATCATGGCCATTTCGTGTTGGCCCCCCGGCCCCATGTCGTGCGAGTGGCTCCCGTGAATTACGGCAGCGTGGACTTCAACGTCCGGCCGCAGAAATCCCGGATCTATGTCGACGGCGACTACCTCGGGATTGCCGACGATTTCAACGGCTACCCTCAAACCGCGAAATTGTCAGCCGGCCATCACACGGTCAGGGTGGTGTCCCCAGGCGGGCAGGTGGAAACTCGCCGGATCTATGTCGCCGCCGGGAGAGAACTCAACTTCAACCTTACTTTCTAAGGTTCGGCCTCATGCAGACGACGACCGTTGCCGGCGCAAGGCAGGGCAGAGCTTGCTGCTCCTAACCCCTCGACACCCCCAGCCCCCGGCCGGCGCCGGCAACTGTCGTCCCTGGAATTCGTCCATCCCCCACGCAGTTCGGATTTCCTCCCCTCGTGACTCACAGGTGAGATGCCGGTGTCACGAACCGGGATTGATCACCATGCGCAGGAGCTTCCCGGCCTGGACGGGCAGCCATAACCAGGGGTGGGCCCAGGGATGGTGTTTGCGGAGATACCTCAGCAGATTTCGGTAGTAGATGGAGAGGAAAGTGGTCCGATCGAGGTGCTCGAGCGATGCAGCCCCGCGATGGTCGGCGGGAGCCCCGGGGTCGAAGTAAATCCGCCAGCCCGCGCCGCGCGCGCGGCGGCAGAAGTCGACATCCTCGAACCAGGCGGGATGGAAGCGTTCATCCATGCCTCCCAGCATTTCCCAGGCAGCTTTGCGAACCAACCAGTAGGCGGCTGCCGGCTGCTCTACCTCGCGGGGGCCGATTTGCTGCTGGCCCTTACTTTTCGATTGTCGCTTCTTCAGAAACAGCACTTCCAGCAGCACGCTCCAAGGCGTCGGCAGAGGACGCAGCTGGAAATCCTGCGGCAATCCGTCCGGGCCCCGCAGGGGTCCGCTGATCAAAACCGCTTCAGGAATTTGGAGCAGGTGTCGATACAGGCTCCGGACGCTTTCGGCGATGAGTTTCACGTCGGGGTTGAGCAACAGCACGAAGGAGGCGCCGGTGCGGGCCATTCCCAGGTTGGCGGCGCCGGCAAAACCGAGATTGTGATCGGCTTGGATCCATATGGCGCAGGGGATGTCCCGGAGGTTTGCCGGGGCTTCTTCGCCCGAGGCATTGTCGACGATGGCGATTTCCCGCAGCTCGTGGGCGAGGGGCTCGAGCGAATCCAAGAGCGCCGCGAGGTGGCGCCCGCTCTTCCAGTTGACGATCAAAACGCTCAAGTCCATCTTCTTGCGGTTGGAATGCTGGCCCTCATCCCATCGGGTGATAGGCGAGGGTTGCTCCCACCCATGCCTCTTCCTGGTTGCGCGAGACCCCCATGAGAGCACCCCGGCTGGTCCGGACGAGATTGTTGACCAGCAGCGGCTCGTCTTCCCAGAGAAACATCATTCGAATCTCGACGCGCGAAGAGCCCAACGGGGTCTCCAGCACGGGCGCGTACTCGACCCGCCGCTGCAAGATGAAGTGGCGCGGGTCCCTGACAGCGTCCAGTTGTTCCCTGGTGGGCCCCACCACGACTCCGGCTCCCGAGAAGGCAAACAGCGGCTTGAGTACGTACCGATCCAGGTCGGGCGGATACTCCTTCAGCTCGGCCAATACATGGCAGGGCGGGCAGAAGGGCCCTTTCAGGAAGGGCAGGGCGTACTTGCTGAACTCGAAGAACCAATTCGGATGCCCCACCCAGGTGACTTCGACGTCGTTCCGAAAACAGATGGCACATTCGTCACGGTTTTCCAGGTCGAAGATGATCCGATTGTAGATTCGGTGGATCGGGATCTCTCTTCCCCCGGCTGGGTAGTGGAAGCGGCCGTTGCGGACTCTGAGATCGCTGACGCAAACGGTGGGAATCCCCACGAGTTGTTGCATACAGACGAAGTCGGCGCGGGTCACCTGCTCCGAGGGATATCGCTCCAGCAGTACTACTGTGTCGGGATCTTGGCCAGCTACGATGATTCGTTTCAGCCGCTGCAGGTAGTCCCGGCCGTCGATGCCGCTGAAGTAGGCGGAAAGGCCCTCGGGCAGCGAAAAGTGTTCTCGGATCTTCCGATTCAGGTAGTACTGAAACCCGTACAGCGAAGGGAAGCCCTGGAGCTCGATCAGCTGAGGAAGCCAGGCGCCCCCTGGAGTTCGGGTGACGGCGAAGTCGATGTGGAGAAACCAGGGATGACCGGCTTCGCCCGGCACGGCGAGCCGAGGTGGGACTGCTCCAGCGAGCAACCCGCGCCGCTCGGCTGACCGCAACTGGCCCAGCACGTCCTGGGAGGCTCGAACCAGCAGAGAGGCCAGCTCGGAAGAGAGGAACAACGGAGACTCGTTGACCCGGAAGCGAAGGGTTCGATCCAGTGAGTCGTTCAGGTCGGTTACGAAAGCTTCGTAGGCTTCCCGGCGAAAGCTGGAATTGAATCGTCTTCGGAGCTCTGGGACCATCGGTGTCTCGGAGGCCAGGCGGACGACAGGACAGAGCCGAAGGTCTCGAGTTCCGACCGGGCGTCGATGCCCGGCGCGAATCGAACTCGCCCGTCATCTCCCCGGCCCTTGACCCTCGACTAACCCAGCAGGAATTCTCCCTGCTGCATGATCTGTTCGTCGTCGACCCAGATGTCGAAGCGACGACCCACGCAGTCGATATGAGTGCTGGAAACCCAGGTCTGGCCGGTGTGTTCACAATAGGGGTGGCCAAACGCCACATGGATCCCGGGAATCTTTTCGTCCTGCAGTATGTTGCCGATCACGTCGCGGACCGAAAGGTTGGTGCCGATGGCGAACTCTCCGACTCGATTACTGTTCTCGTCGACACTGGTGTAAGTGCGAAATTCCTCCAAGAGTTCCAGATTTTCACACTCCAGACCGACGATGCGGGAGTCCTCGATCTGGATCGTCAAGGGGGTCTCCTCGAGGTCGCCGTACTTGCTGCACAGGTAATCGCCAACTACCCCGTCGACGACGAAGACACCATCCACCCGAGCCGGCGAAGTGAAGATCTCACCGCCGGGCAGATTCCCCCACTTGTCGGAGCCGATGATCCCACTGGTCTTGACCCAGTTGAACGCGGGTGAGAATTCCGCCACGATGGAGGTCCCTCCGACCGATTCCCCGCGAATGGTGCGCGCTTTGCGAACTTTCGCGATCAACTTCTTGCTCAGATCGTCGATGCGTCTGAAGTCGGCCCGCATTCCCTGCTTCATGATCTGGGGGGTGATGTTGACCATGTGGCCGTGCCGCAGCTTGAATCGGTTGACCACCTGCATCATTTCCATGCGGCTGCGCAACTCGCCGCGCTGCGCCCCTGCCGCGAATATGCTGACCTGCGATTTCCGGAGAGCTTCCAGGATCAACTCCGGCATGTGTTTCAGGGGCCGCTCTGCCAGGTCATCCAGCAGCAAAAACTGGTACTCGGCCCCCACCTGGCTCAACTGATCGGCCAAGGCGGCCGCGATCCCTCGTGCCTCCCGGTCGGCAATCAGCGTAACTGCCTCGCCGGCCTGGACCTTCAAACAGACTCGAATCGCGTTGCATGCACCCTCTCTGAGCGCCGCATCATAGCGAGATTGGCCGTTCTTCTGCTCTGTGCGCTTGAACATGATTCGTCCCCCCCTCAACTTCCGACTTCACGACCCGCCTGTACCGAACCGTTCACGAACTCTCCCCATTCGATGTTCACATGCCCGTCCCGGTGCTGCTGGGCCCTTTCAATGGCCAGATTGGCCATATGCTCGACAATCCACTCGAAATTGGCTTCTCCCACCGAATGGACATCGGCATCGGGCGCCGGGTTGCAGAAATCGATTGCGTAGGGGACTCCGTCGCGAATGGCCAACTCGACCGTGTTCAAATCGTATCCCAAGGCCCGGTTCAGCTCGAGCACGACCTTTTCCATCTGTCCGTGAAGATCAGCGGGAATCTCTCGAGGTTCACGGGAGTATTGCTCATTGAAGGGGCGCCGGGGATCGTATTCCATGATGCGAACGTGGTGGCGGCCCACACAGTAACAACGATAGTAGCTGGTGAAGCGAATCTCCTCCTGCAACATCATCACCAGCGTGCCCGTCTTCTTGTACACTTCGAAAAAATGGTCCCGGTCTTCAATCTTGTAAACGTGCTTCCAGCCTCCCCCGGCAAAAGGCTTGAAGTACGCCGGGAACCCGATGTAGTCGAACATTCCCTCCCAGTCCAGAGGAAAGGCGAGGTTTCGAAAAGACATCTCGCTCGTGTCCGGCGGCCGTTCCTGAGACGGCAACAGGACGGTCTTCGGCACTGCAACTCCAATGCTCTCGGCCAGGGAGTTGTTGAAGAACTTCTCGTCGGCACTCCACCAGAACGGGTTGTTGATGACAATCGTCCCCGAGGCGGCAGCGTTCTTGAGGTAGGCACGGTAGAAGGGCACGTCCTGCGAAATGCGGTCCAGTACCACCGCGTAGCCGCATGGGGCGGCCTGTACGACCTTGTCGATCTTCGCGAATTCCGCCACGATCCCGGGCGGCTTCTTGTCTTCGTTGATGCGATCGACGAAGGCTTTGGGAAAGGTATTCTCCTTCCCGAATAGTATTCCGATCTTCTTCATGCGAGATTATCCCCCCGTTTCCAAGAGCATTCTCCCCCGGGACGCTCGCAAGGTCGTCGAGGGCGGACGGCCGAGCCCCGCTTCCCCCCTTGCGGCCAAAGATCGCCATTTTACCATTGAATTCAAGGAGCTCTTCCTGGTTGGAGATTTCGGGAAGAGGCTCGCCTTCGAAGCCTCTGCGCCACCCTATGCTCGCGGCGCCGCGCTTCGGATCTCCGGGCCGGCCGAGTCCGTAAACCGTTCGAAGTTCCTGTGGAAGAGCCTGGTCAGCTTTTCGGCGGTCCTGTCGTAGGCCTGTTGGTCCTTCCAGGTCTTGCGCGGCCGCAGAATCTCGCTCGGCACTTCCGGACAATAAGCGGGTACGGCAACTCCGAAGACGGGATCTTCTGAGAACTCGACCTTTTCCAGAGACCCATCGTGAATCGCATCAATGATGGCGCGGGTGAAGGGGAGTCTGATGCGCTTGCCCACGCCGTGGGCGCCTCCCGACCATCCTGTGTTGACCAGCCAGACCGCAGTCTTGTGCTGCTCGATCTTTTCCGCCAGCATCTCGGCGTACTTGGTGGGATGCCACGCCAAAAAGGGAGCGCCGAAGCAAGCCGAGAAAGTGGCTTCGGGATCGGTCACTCCCACCTCGGTTCCCGCGACCTTGGCCGTGTAGCCGCTGATGAAATGGTACATGGCTTGTTGGGAAGACAGCCTGCTCACCGGCGGCATGACGCCGAAAGCGTCGCAGGTCAGGAAAATGATGTTCCTTGGGTGCCCTCCCACGCAGGGGATCTTGGCGTTGTGGATGAACTCGATGGGGTAGGCTCCCCGGGTGTTGGTCGTGATCGAGGTGTCGGAAAAGTCGACTACGCGGGAATGGGGATCGAACACGACATTCTCCAAGACGGAGCCGAAGCGGATGGCGCGATAGATCTCGGGCTCGTCTTCCGCCGAAAGATCGATCATCTTGGCGTAGCAGCCGCCTTCGATGTTGAAGATCCCGGTGTCGCTCCAGCAGTGCTCGTCATCACCGATGAGGGCGCGGCGCGGGTCCGCCGAAAGGGTGGTCTTTCCGGTGCCCGACAGCCCGAAGAAAATAGACACGTCTCCGCCGGGGCCCTCATTGGCCGAGCAGTGCATGGAGAGCACGCCCCGTTTGGGCATCAGATAATTCATGAGTGTGAATACGCCCTTTTTCATCTCACCTGCATATTCGGTTCCCAGAATGACCGCCTTGCCGTGTTCGAAGCTCAGGGCCACACAGGTCTTGGAGGTCATGCCCACGGTATAGCGATTGGCGGGGAAGCGGCCTGCGTTGTAGATCACGAAATCGGGCTTTCCGTAACTCTCGAGCTGGTCCAGCGTCGGACGAATCAGCATGTCGTGCATGAACAACGCGTGATAGGCACGCTCACAGATCACCCGGACCTTGATCTGATATCGCGGATCCCAGCCGGCATAACCATCGACCACGAAGAGGCGGCGGCAAGTGTTGAGATAGTCGATACCGCGTTCCAGGTTGATGAAAAAGACCTCCTCGTCGAGAGGAATGTTGACGGGTCCGAACCAGATGTCGTCCGCGAACTCCCCTTTGACAATGCGCTTGTCTTTGGGGCTGCGTCCTGTTTTGGCACCTGAAAGCGCAACCAGCGATCCGTTGGCCAGAATCGCACTGCCGCTCTCGTGGGCAATGGCCTCCTCGTAGAGCTGGGCCGGAGAAGGATTCCTGAAGACATTGCTCACCGAAATACCATGAGAGCTAAGATCCAGCCTGTGTTTCATCGGTACTCCCTTTCTCAGCCGCGGGGGACGGTAGGCACCTGATTCTATGCCATGCGTTGACGCCGTCAAAATTGAGAGCGACTCCCTCAGAATCCGCTCTTCTTCAGGAGCTTGGGATGCACCAGCCAAACCAGACGCCCGGCACCGAACTCGACCTGGCTCCAGCTGGTCCCGTCGAAATCGATGCGCCCCATGGAAGCGGTGGGAAAGTTCACCACCTGTCCCGTCAGTCTTCCGATCATCTCGGAGAAGGTCGGCTCATGCCCAGCCAGGAGCAGCCGTTCCGTAGCGTCGGGTTCGGCATGGATCTCCCGCAGCAGATCCTGGCATTGCGCATCGTACAGCTGGTCGGTCACCCGCACGGGACAGCCCCACTCACCCGACTCGTGAGCCAGTTCGACGGTCGTTCGCGCCCGCAGGGCGGATGAAGTCACCACACTGTCGGGAGTCTGGCCGGTCTTTCTCAGAAACCTTCCCATGAGTGCAGCCGCCTTGCGGCCCCGCTTTGCAACGGGTCGATTGTGGTCACCCTGGTAGCGGGCACCCCAGTCGGACTTCCCATGTCGGAAAAGAATCAGAGTTTTCACGTTCTCCCTCTCACTTTCACCAAGTATCTCCGCCACCTGGGGGAGGCCAGGCCCCCAGCATGCGGCGCAGCAGGACGATCTGGCCCGCGTGATAGCTGTTGTGCAAAGCAGCCGCCTGAACGACGAGCAAGAGAACTCCCTTTTCCACGGGCGCGAGCAGCTCCCCCTCCCGCACCCTGTCCTGCATGGCCTGAAATCCCTCCAGAAAGCGTCCTTTGGCATCGTCCCAGTCCCGTGCCGAAGCCGGCGCAGCAGGGCCCGGCCAGCCCACCTTGGCACCATCAGGCAGCACAGGCTTGGGGCCGCTGGCCCATTGAAGGAAGTACTCCAACCAATAGATCATGTGATTCAACTCTTGAAAGATCGTATAGGGAGCGTCGGGAACGATTCTTCCCGCCAGCTGCCAGTCCAGTCCGTCCAGGACGGCGGGAATGGCCACGTGTGCACTTCGACCTTCCAGGGCCAGCAGCGCAGCTCGTCTCAAGGAGTGGATGGCCTCGCTCATGCGTTCGAGTTTAGCCTGAAATCATCGGCAGTTGGAGCCGAAGGGCGAAAGGCGTGGGGCGCAGCGCGTCGGCGTAGCCGCGTGTTGCTCCTGAGAGAGCGGCCCTTTCTCACATCGCTCGAATCATTCCCACTCGTTCTTTCAATGCCTGCGCCGTATCCAGAGAGTAACTCTTTTCCATGCCCGATTTCCTCGGCCAGAAAGCGGCCGGTGTCGCCCACTCCTTCCTCTAGCTTCATTTGGGAAGCCCTCGACAGGGGCTCGAAGCAATGCTGGACAACCTTCCGGGCATCCGGATCGAATTCCCAAAAACCGGCAACTCTCCCCTCGGCAGCCACCGGGCGCAGCGAGGCGTGCTTGGTTTCTCCCAAAGTCGTTTTCTTGCTTCGCCCCCACGACGGGACTTCGCAGGCGAGATATTGTGGCTCGACGAGAAGCCGAAAGCCGCCCTGCAGAGCAACCAGATTGTCCTCGAATGGAAGAAAAACCACACGGCTCGATTCGACGTTCGGAGAGTTTTCGAGCCAATCCCGGTGCGCTTCCGGGACCAAGTGATTGCCCTGCACGCCTTCGACGGTGACTCTCACGAGCTCGATCCCCTCCAGGGCAGCCCGCGCCTCTCGCCGAGAGAGCCCCGCCCAATCGGCGAAGGCCCCGAGGGTGGCGAGACCTGCCGCCTGGAAGTAGATCTCCGCGAGACGGACATTGAGCGCCGCAGCACGTCGGTGGACATCGAACCCTGTTTCCACAGAACTTCCACGACGGCCTGGGCCACTTCCTCCAGCTCGCCGGAGCGAATCCCGGCTCGTTCGTGCTCCCTTTCCGCGCGGCTTCGAGTGCGCAGCTCAGCGAACCTAAGGCATGTCGAAACGTGGAGGTGGGGCACCAGGTAGATGCATCCTCGAGCTGCAGGGACGACCTGCAGATCGGATCGCTCCACCGCCCTGTCCGGGTCGGTCCGAGGCCTCTGCGGACGACGCGCCCGCACCGCCAGGTAGGCTTCTACCCCGCCAGAAGTTCGGACCAGACCCGTCTGCTCAATGGTGCCCAGGAGATCCGGCGCGGGTTCGCCGAGCAGCCCCTGGCCGGCCAAGGAGATGGCCCGCGCGTGTTTGCGAGAGACCTGAGGAACGGAGTTGGACTGGCCCATGGCATACAATCTAACCGAGAGGGGGGCAAAATCGAGCCGAATCCCGGCCGCAGCCATGCTCGCGAGGATTCGGCCAGACCAGAGGTTTCCCGTGGACTTCCAGCTTGCCATTTTCGGGTTGGGTGAGGTGGGTCGAAGTCTGGCCGCCGCCGCCTCGGCTCGAGGCTGGCGGGTGGCGGGTTTCGATCGCACCCAAGCAATGGGAGACGGCGCTCGAGTCGATGCCGGCGATGCCGATGCCGTGGAACGCCTCAGTAAATCCGGCGAGAGCCCGCGATTCGACGCCCTGGTGGTGACTTTTCCGCCCCAGGAGGTCACTCCGCCCTTCTGGCGCTGGCTGGAAGAGCTTTCAGACCGCCGTATCCTGCTCGGATCCACCAGCATCTACCAGCGCCAGGGCCGGGGCCGAAGCCGCATCACCGAGGAGACCGCTCTAGAGCCCGCTCACGATCGCCTGCTCGTAGAAGCGAACTTCCTCGAGCGCGGTGGAATGGTGGTTCGCCTCTCGGGTATCTACAGCGAGATCCGCAATCCTGTCCGGTGGCTCCGCCAGGGGCGCGTGGGTTACGAGGACCGCCAGGTCAATCTCGTGCACCGCGACGACATCGCCGACGCCGTACTGGAACTGGCGGCGGCGCTTCAACCGCAGCCTCTCTACAACCTGTCCGACGGTCAGGAACACACTTGGGTACAGATCGTGGATCGCCTGGTCGAGGAAGGTCTGCTCGAGCACCCCCGCCGGCCATGCCCTCTCGGGCGGGCGGACGGCTTCGTGGAGAACCAGCGTTTCTCGAGAGATTTCCCGGGCTTCAGGTTTCGCGACTTCTGGGAGGAATTGCTGCACCTGGCGGAACGGGTCGGCAGGCCGGACGGCTCATAGGCTGGTTCTTCGTTGTCAAAGAGAGCTCACCGGCGGGCGACGACCTCCAGGAGAAAACGGAGCCAACTCGCAATCTCCCGTCAGGAGCAAGGCTGCAACTCGAACGCCCCGTCCAACGGCGGTGTTCACTCCGAGGCGGCGGCAGGCTCGGACGACAGCGTTGGGACCGTTGGGCCGCTTCGGCTCCAGATCCGGCGCAGGGCGAAGCCGAAATCATCCATCAACGTGTAAATCATCGGCAGCAGGAGCAGGCTCAACACGGTCGACACCATGAGCCCTCCCATGACCGTCCGGGCCATGGGGAAGTAGCGCAGTTCGAAGAGGCTGGTGGTGCCGACGGCCAGCGGGATCAGTCCGACCACCGTTGTGCTCGCGGTCATCAGGATGGGACGGAATCGGTCGCGGCAGCCTCGCAGAATCGCCTCAGTGCGTTCGAGTCCTTGCCGGCGCAGCGTGTTCACGTGATCCAGCAATACAATCCCGTTGTTGACCACGATCCCGATCAGAATGAGCACGCCGATCCAGGCCATGATGTTGAAGGGGGTACCCGTCAGCAGCAAGAACCAGGCAACTCCCACAGCCGCGAACAATACACAGAACAGAATCGCAAAGGGATGGCTGAGGGACTCGAACAAGGACGCCATCACGAAGTACACCATGAAGAGGGCCAGCAGGATGTTGAACACGAAGTCCTGGACTTCCTGATCGCGGCGCTGGGTGAAGAACCCGAAGGACCAGCCGAAGCCTGGCGGATAGGGCAGCTCGTCCATCACTTCCCGGATGGCCTCCATGCCCGCATCGCGCTTGTCTCCGCCGTAGTTGGCGAAGATTCCCGTGAAGGTCCGCCGGTCCTCCCGCTCGATCGAGCCGGGTGTGCGCACCAGGTTGAAGTCGGCCAGCTGGTTGAGGAGTATGCTGCGGCCTTGCCGGTCGCCGCCTACGACCAGGGATTTCAGATCCTCCAGGTCTTCACGATCGTCGTCCCGCAGCTTCACCCAGATGTCGACCTCGCCCTCGGCCGTGCGGTATCCACGGATGCGTTGCCCGCGCAGGACAATCCCCAGCACCTGTGCGACCTGCTGAGGCGAGAGCTGGTAACGAGCCGCCTGCTCGCGATCGATCACGACCTGTACTTCCTGCTGACCCCGGTCGAGGGCCGTGTGCACTTCGGTGAAGCCCCGATCCTCGAGCAGTTGGCGCCGGGCGCGAGCGGCAAGGTCCTGCAAAACGACGCTGTCCTCGCCGTAGATGTTGACCCCCATCCAGTTGTTGCTCTGGGCCCCCTCCTGGCGCCCCAGGCGAATCTCGGCGCCAGGAATCACCGGCAGGCCTTCACCGATCTGCTTGCGGATTTCCGCCAGCTCCCCGAGTTCCAGGCGCTCCGTGTCGAAATAGATGCGAGTCTGAGCCTCGTTGTTGGCGTACCAGCTGTAGACATCTTTGATCTTGAACTCCTCGCGATTGGCGAACAGAAACTCCTCCACGCGATCGATGTAATCGGCCTCGATCTTGGCGTAATGGTAGTTTTCGGAGAAGTCGTATTCGATCCCCAGATCGCGCAGCTCCTCCGCTTCCGGAGAGGAGTCGGATAGATTGAAGAGCACGAAACCGGACGCCACCAGGAGCAGCAGTGCGACCGTGGTGACCAGAGGACGATGCCCCAGCGTCCACAAGAGAATGCTCTCATAGCGAGCCATGATTCGGGATCCGGCCCGCCCCGCAGAGGCTCCGTTGGGACTCGGCGCCTCGACCCGGATTCGGATGAAGCGGGCCACGCCCAGAGGAATCAACGTGAGCGAGATGAATAGAGAGCAGAAGAGCGTGACGATGATGGCCGTTCCAGTGTGGCCCAGGAAAACCGACAGATTGGAGTCCTTGCCGAAAACCAGGGGAACGAAGATGATCACTGAGGTCAAAGTCGACGCCAGCACCGCAGTGAGCACCTCGCGGGTACCGCGCCGGGCCGCGGCCACTCGCGCCTCACCGCGTTCCAACCTCCGGAAGATGCTCTCCAGGACGACCACGGCGTTGTCGACCAGCATTCCGGTCGACAACATCAAGCCCATCATCGAGAGCACATTGAGCGTATTTCCGAGCAAATAGAGGAAGCCTACGGCAGACACGATGGAAAAAGGAATGGAAGCGGCAATGGCCAGGGTCGCCCCCAGCCTTCTCAGGAAGAGGAACAGCACGATGGTCGCCAGCACGGCACCCACGAGGCCGGCATTGAGCAGCCCCGAGAGCGACTTGACGATCTCGCGGCCGGAATTGTGCCAGACCAGAACTTCGATCCCCTGCAGGGAAGGATCCGCGTTGAGCCGGTCGATCTCTCCCATCACGCGATTGACCGTGTCGACCGTATTGGCATCGGAGGCTTTGCGAATCTCCAGCGAGATCGCGTACTCCCCGTTCAGATGCCGCCCGAAATCGAGCGGGGGCTCCCGGAACTCCACGTCCGCCACGTCCGCCAGGGTCAGGCCGCGTTCGTTGATGGGAAAGCGTCGAAGCTCGGAGAGGCTGGCCAACGCGCCATCGGTAATCACCCCGTAGCGCAGACCCGCATCGTCGACTTGCCCGAGCGACAGATTCAAGTTGGCGGCATCCAGCCGATCGAAGAGCGAGCCCACGTCTACGCGGTAGAGCTTCAGGTCGTCCAGGCGCAGCCGGATCTCGATTTGCCGCTTCTCGACACCTCCAATGGCCACCTCGGCGACCCCTGGCACTCGCTCCAGTGGCTTCTTGATCCGGAGGTCGAGAAAGTCATAGGCACCCCGCAGATCACGGCCCGAGGCGATGCGCCCCTCAATGATGGGAATGTCATTGGTGCTGAAGTTCAGCACCAGGATCCGGTCGACGTCCCGGGGCAGATCTTTTCGAGCCTGCTCGACTCGCGCGCGAACCTCAGAGCGCAAATAGTCGATGTCCAGGCCCCAGTCGAAAAAAAGCCGGACGCTGGCTTGGTCGGCGCTGGACATGGAGCTGATCCTGGTCACGTGCGGGATGGTGCTGAGCACTTCTTCCAGGGGCCGCGTAATCGTCTCCTGGACCTGTTCGGGCGTGGCATTGGGATAAGGCACGAAGACGTTGATCACCGGCTCGTTGATGTTGGGGAAGAGCACCAGCGGGATCTTGAAGATCGAGACGGTGCCCAACAGAAGAAAGGAGATGAGCACCATGCAAATGCTGACCGGGTAGCGAATGGAGAAGTCCGACAGCCGCCCCAGGCCCTGCTGTTTCTCCTGCGACTGTCCTTCCTCGTGATGCCGGCTCATGCGCCTCCTCCCGCCACCTGGCCCAGTGCTCCCAGCTCCTGATCGCCCGGCTCAACAGCACCGGCCGGGTCGGCGGCGTACCTCTTGCGATCGACCAGTTCGTAGACCACCGGAATGAAGATCAAGGTCAACAGGGTTGAAAACAGCAGACCGCCAATGACGGCAATGGCCATGGGCGCGCGAATCTCGGCTCCCTCACCCCAGGTCAGCGCCATTGGAAACAGGCCCAGGACAGTCGTCAAGGTCGTCATCACGATGGGGCGCAGCCGAACCTTCCCCGCCTCCAGAAGGGCGTTCCTCTTGGACAGTCCCTGCACCCGCAACCTGTTGGTATAGTCGATCAGGACGATGGCATTGTTGACGACGATCCCGGCCAGCACGATGACACCCAGCAAGACCATCACGCTCACGCTCGTCCCGGTCAGAGCCAGCGCGAACACGACGCCGATCAAGCCGAGCGGGACCGAAAAGAGAATGATGAACGGGTGCAGCAGCGACTCGAATTGCGAAGCCATCACCAGATAGACCAGGAAGACGGCCAATGCCAGAGCGAACATGAGGCTGTTGTAAGAGGTCGTCAATTCCTCGTTCTGGCCGGCCAGGACCAGGGTGGTATTCGAAGGGAGTTCGCTCCTCAGATTCGCCAGTTCGCGTTCGATTTCATCCGATACCGTACTCAGGCTGCGCCCGGTCAGATTGGCTGATACGACCGCCGCCCGCTGGTTGCGAATGCGTCGAATCTCAGCCGGTCCTCGCCCCAGGCTGAGTTCGGCTACGGAGTCGAGTCGAATAGGGATCACCTTGGATTCGCGCCCGTTCGGCTCCGCTGAGCCCGGCGCCTGCGGGGGCGCAAAGTTGACCACCAGACTGGCCAGGTCCTGGATGGACTGCCGGTGTGATTCCTGGGCACGCACGAGAATGTCGATCTGGCGGTCCTGTTCCCGGTAGCGGGTCGCCACTTCCCCCCGGATCTTGTTGCGCAGCAGATTGGAAATCTGCGACTCGTCCAATCCGAGGCGGGCCAGCTTTTCACGGTCGAACCGAACCTGGATCTCCGGGTTCCCCAGCTGCGTCGAGGTCTTGACGTCCCTCAGCCCCTCGATTCGCCGCAACCGCTGAGCCACGCGGTCGGAGACCGATTTCAAAGTCCCCAGGTCGAACGCGTAGACTTCGATCTCGATGGGAGTCTTGAAGCTGAACAGGGTCGGTCGCCCGAACGTGTGCGTCACCTCGGGGAAGCCCGTCAAAACTCGCCTGACGCGCTCCACCACGGCCGCTTCCGCGGCCTCGTCGGCCTTGAACCGATCAGCCAGAACGATGTAGAGCTGGGCGAAGTTTTCCTCTTGAGCGTTGCGAGCGAATTGATTCTGGGTGGATCCTCCCACGCTGGAAAATACCGTCTGCACCTCGGGAATCTCCGCCACCCTCTCTTCGATTCGCCGCGCCAGCGAATTGGTGGTCTCCAGAGGAGTGCCTTCGGGCAGCTTCAATTCGAAGGAAAACTCGCCCTGGGTCAAAGGCGGGATCAGTTCGGCACCCAGCCGCAACGTGAGCACCGCCGCCAGGGCCGCACTGGCGAATGCAATTGTGACGATCAGGCCCTTGTGGTCCAGCGCCCAGGTGAGAAGGCGGGGATAGACCCGATTGAGGCGCTCGAAAAGACGCTCGAAAAGAATCAGGACCGGGTTGAGCACCAACATCGCCCCGCGACCGAGCAACCTCGCGAGCTTGCGCAGGTCAGTCAGCAGAATGGTCGGAACCGACACGAGCAGGAAGTGGGCCAATCCGCTGAGGCGCGACCGGAGTCCCTTCTTGGGCTCCGCTTCCGGTTCCGGGGCCGGACTCTCCGCAGGCGTCGATCTCATGCCTAGCGACAAGATCATCGGGATCACCGTCAATGCCACAAGCAGTGAGGCTAGCAGGGAGTAAGTGATGGTCAGCGCCTGGTCTTTGAAGAGTTGGCCTGCGATGCCCTCGACGAACACCAGCGGGAGAAAGACCGCTACGGTCGTGAGAGTGGAGGCCGTGACCGCCGTCCCCACCTCTTGGGTCCCCTCGAAGACGGCCTGGATCACCGACACGGCGCGCCGCCGGTGGCGGTGGACCGACTCCAGGACCACGATCGAGTTGTCCACCAGCATTCCCACGCCCAGGGCGACTCCGCCCAGCGACATGATGTTCAGCGTGATGTCGGTCTGGTACATGAGCGCGAAAGTGGCCATGATCGAGATCGGAATCGAGAATCCGATGGTCAAGGTGCTGCGCAGATCTCGCAGGAAGACGAAGAGAATGAAGGTGGCCAGCAAGCCGCCCAACACTGCTGCCGAGAGCACGTTGGACACCGATTCTTCAATGAATTCAGCCTGATTGAAGACCACCTCATGCTCGAGTTCGTCCGGCAGCAGATCGGATTCTCGCAACCAGGCCAGCTTGTCGATGACCGCCTTGGCGACCGTGACCGTGTTGGCGTCTCCTTCCTTGTAGACGGCCAACTCGACGCTGTCGCGCCCGTTCAAGCGAGCGATCACGGTCCGCTCCCGGGCTCCCCGCCAGACCTTGGCGACATCGCTCAGGACGATTCGCTTTCCGCCCTGGCTGCGGATTACGATCTGCTCGATTTCCTGGACCGACCGAAACTGATTCAGCATGCGCACCAGATAATTGGCGTCCAGGTCGTAGAGGCTGCCCGCGGCCTGATTCAGGTTCTCGCGAGCGAGCGCCTGCGTGACCTCCGTGATCGGAATGCCCAGCTCCGAGAGGCGTTGCTCGTCGATTTCGACCCGAATCTGCTCCTCGATTCCGCCAATGACTTTGACGGCAGCCACGCCGTCGGTCGCTTCCAGCTGTTTCTTCAATTCCCGGTCGGCCAAGTCCCGCAGTCGGCTGAGGCTGGACAGCCCGCGCAGGCGCAGCCGCATGATCGGGTCGTAGGAAGGGTCGAAGCGCAGGATGACGGACTTTTCGGCGTCGCGGGGCAAGGTCACGAAATCCAGCTTCTCGCGCACGTCCAGCGCTGCCAGGTTCATGTCGGTGCCCCAGGCGAACTCCAGCACCACTTCGGACTGGCCGGAGCGCGAGGTGGAGCCGACGCGGGTCAAACCGGTCACGACGCCGACCGCTTCCTCGATGGGCCGCGTGATCAGGTTTTCGACCTCTTCCGGTGCGGCGTCCGCGTAATCGGTCTGAACCGTCAACGACGGATAGGAGATGTCGGGCAGCAGGTTCAGAGCCAGCCGGTCCAGGGAGACCAGGCCAAAGAGAAGCACGGCGGTGACGAACATCGACACCGTCACCGGCCGTTGGATGGCGCTGCGAATGGTATTCATGCTTGACATCCTCGGTCCGCGTGGTGTGCGGATTGGGAAAGCTCCGGCCGGGACCGGGGGGAAATGGCTGGGGCTCAATTCGCCGAAAGGTCAAAATCTCGCGCCCAAACTCGGGTCCCCTGTCCGGGCAACGCCCCAGACCGGGTCAACCTTCGATGACCTTGACGGAGGAACTGTCCTTGAGTGCTCCCTGACCGGCCACGACCACGGACTCACCCCCGCGGAGGCCGCGCAGGACCTCGGTCTTCCCACCATTCTCATAACCGAGTGTCACTTCCAGGCGGCGGGCCTTGCCGCTCTCGACGACGAACACGAAGTGTTTGCCGTCTTCCTCGATCACGGCGCGCTTGGGAATGAGAACGCTACCCGAATGCGAATCGGTCTCGATGCCGACTCGAACGAACGCGCCCGGCTTGAATCCCGAGTCCCGGCCGGAAAGCTCGACCGTCACCTTGACGGTGCCCGTCGCCTCGTCCACTACCGGGCTGATTCGCAAGACCCGCCCCTCGGTGCGGAGGGATGCGTCGCTGCCCAGCGTCAACACCGCAGTCTGACCGGGCTTCACCAGGCGGGCGTCCTTCTCGGATAGGAAGACATCGGCGAAGAGACTCGAGAAGCTTCCCAGCTCATAAAGTTGATCGAGCTTGCGCACCATCTGTCCTTTTTGAACGCTCCGCCGGGTGATGTGGCCCTCGAACGGCGCTTTCACGGTGGTCTGCCTCAACTGAAGTTGGACTTCGTCGATCTCGGCGAGCAGCTCGGCGACCCGATGCGACAGTTCGCGTGTCTCGTGAGAGGAGACCCTCTCATCATGCTGCAGCTCTTCCAGCCGGTAGCGCAGCTGCGCCACCTCACGTTCACTCACCAGTTCCTCTTCGTAGAGAGACTGGTATCGATCCAGTTCCTCCCGGGTGTTGGAGATCTGGGTTGCCGCCTTTTCGCGCCGGATCTTGGCCTTCTCCAGCTGCAGCTCCGATTGAGCCAGCTTCTGCTGAGCCGAACGCAGACGGATTTGCAGCTGGCTGTCGTCCAGCCGCGCCAGCACTTGGCCGGCCCGGACGAAATCGCCCTCTTCCGCGGTGACTTCCATGGCCAAGCCTTCGGCCTGCCCCACGACTTCTACCTGGCGCAGAGGCCGCAGGTTGGCGGTTGCGCTCAGATACGACGAGATCCCGCCGATTTCCGCAGAAGCCAGCTGAACGGGCACGGACTCCTGCTCGTCTTTCTGCTGGGCGTCCGCGCCCTCGGATACTGCCTGATCCTTCGAATTGGCCAGGGCTGCAGAACTCCTGTCCGCCCACTGGGACCCGGCCCAGTAGGCGGCCACTGCCAATACAGCCACTACGATCACTAGGAGATAAACGCGCATCCGCGTGCGAAATTCAAACATTCCAAGGCTCCACTCTTCGAACGGGCTCCCAAGTCCATGACGATCCGTCGGGCCGTCCGATTAACAAGGGAACTCGTGCTACTGGCCCGACCGGATTCGTATCGGACCTCCCGACGTCCTCAATACGAGTCGCGGGCCGCCGCCATTCAACTCGGCCGTCAAGCGGCTCTTCGAGGTCTCGCTCCGGCTGCTCGTCTCCAGCTCGGTGGAAACACGGCCCCCGCTGCTGCGAGCGTCCAGGTCCAGGCGAAGGGTGGAGTTCAAGTACACTTCGACGGAACCGCCCGAAGTCGAGAGCCGGCAGTCGGCTTCCGGCTGCCTCGAAATGTGGGCGGTGATTCCTCCACCCGAGGTGGAAGCGTTGATGGCGCCCATGACTTCTTCGACGTGGATGCCTCCCCCCGAGGTGTGGGCTTCCACCGGACCCAGGCTCTGCTCGATCCGAATCGATCCGCCGGACGTCCGAGCCGAAACTCTTCCCTCGGCCTGGCCGATCGAAATCGAACCGCCCGAGGTGGACAAGTCCGCATCTCCAGTCGAGCGGCCCAGTTTCACCGATCCGCCCGAAGTCCGTCCCCTGATCGGTCCGTAGATTTCGCCAAAACGGAGAGACCCGCCCGAAGTCGAGGCTTCCAGCCGGCCTCG
>JBFKLX010000098.1:0-19213 GCA_041630155.1 Acidobacteriota bacterium | reverse complement strand
GGGCGCCCAGGTCCACGAACTCGCCTTCCTGGTGGAACTGCTGGGGCTCAACGGCCGCCGCCAGCTGGACGGCTATCAGGTGTTCTCCCTGCTGCAGTATTGACGGGGGTGTGGTTTTCTCGGATCAGCCGCTGGGTTCTTGGGGCGGTGGGGCCTCGGCGGGTGGCTGTTCCGGCTCGAGGACGGCCTCCAGGTAGTCGATGCGGCGCTCCAGGTCGCGTGTCTGCGGAGAGGTGGGAAACTCGGCTTGGAGCTGGCGATAGTAGTCCAAGGCCGCTTGCTGCTTGCCGGCTCGCTCTGCGGCGACTCCCAGCTGGGCCAGCAGCTGGTCGCGCGGGAAATTGGGAGCCGGGCTCTCCAGGATTTTGGCCCAAATCTCGATTGCCTCGTCGCGTTTCCCCTGATTCAGCAGCAGGAAAGCCATCCGGTTGCGGACGAGATTGGACAACTCGGGCTGCTGGACGTCCTCTTCCAGCGCACGCAAGACGTCGGCCGCTTCGTCGTGCCGGCCGAGCCGTTGCAGGAGAATGGCCTGATAGTAGCGCGCGTACTGGCCGGCCCTTCGGTTGGGGCTCTCCTCGGCCAGCGCCTCAAAAGACTCCAGCGCCTTCTGTTCACGCTCCTCGGCAGTGGCGAAGCGATACTTCGAATGCGGATTGGCGCTGTGATCGTGACCTTCGTGGCCGGGCTCCGGCTCGTCCTCTCCCTCCAGCGGGGCGTGATAAATCTCAAGCGCCTCGGCCAGCTTGGCCTGGCGCTCCTTCTCCGCCCCCCCCTGATAGACCTGCCAGCCGTAGCTGCCCAGTACGATCAGCGCAAAAAGGCCAACAGCAGCGCCCAGATAGGCCGTGCGGCGAGCCAGCCAGTCGTAAACATCCTGCAGGACAGTCCGAATCCGGTCCTGTCGAATTTCCTTGCGTGTCAGTTTGCCCGGCAATCCTGTACACTCCTTGATGAGGCTGCTTGCGCCTGGCAGGACTCGAACCTGCGGCACACGGGTTAGGAACCCGTTGCTCTATCCGTCTGAGCTACAGGCGCAAAAAACAAACTAGTAGCTTAGCAAAAAAAGACCCTTCGCGCCACATTCGGCGGTGGGCGAGAGGAACCCAGCGTGACTTCCCAGGGAGGACGGCTCATCGGCGACGCCCTGGCCCCGTATGCCATGCGGGACGAGTCGACCCGAGGTCGACGACACCATGAGGAGAGTCATCCCTACCGGCCCGAATTCCAGCGGGATCGAGATCGGATCGTGCACACCAAGGCCTTTCGCCGGCTCGAGAAGAAAACGCAAGTCTTTGCGGCCGATTATTCCGATCACTTTCGAAACCGCCTGACGCACACCATCGAGGTCAGTCAGATCGCGAGGACGATCAGTAGAGCCTTACGCCTGAACACCGATCTGTGCGAGGTGTTGGCCCTGAGTCACGACATCGGCCATCCCCCCTTCGGCCACGAGGGAGAGCGGGTGTTGAACGGCCTGATGTCCCGCTTCGGCTCGGGCTTCGATCACAACCTGCATGCACTTCGAATCGTGGAGGACTTCGAGGAGAAGTATCCCGCCTTTCGCGGATTGAACCTGACCTTCGAAGTGCGGGAAGGAATCGTCAAGCACAGTCGAGATTTCGCTCCCCGGGAACGCACCTACGTGGACATCAGGGAGTACCGCCTCGAGGAGCGACCCACGCTGGAAGCGCAGTTGATCGACCTTGCCGACGAAATCGCTTACAACTCGGCCGACCTGGACGACGGCTACGACTCGGGGCTGCTCCGGCTGGCCGGGATTCTGGAAGAGGTCGACTTGTTCCGGGAGCTTTTTCAGGCAGCTGAGCGCCGTTACCCCCAGTCTCCCGAGAAGCTGAAAGTCAGTGAGGGGGTGCGGCGGCTCATCAACGAGCTGGTCTCGAACTTGATCTCTGCCACCTCCCGGCATCTGGAAGCGCAGGGCATCGACAGCCTGGCCGCGGTGCGCCGCCATCCGGAGCGGCTAATCCGGTTCGACGATCAGATGGGCCGGCTCAACTCCCAACTCAAGGAGTTCCTGTCGCGGCGGCTGTACAACCATCCCACCTTGAAACGTGCCCGCCAGCAGGCTGGAGCGCTCCTCGAGCGTCTGTTCCAGTACTACCTCGAGCATCCAAAGCACTTGCCGCCCAGCCATCAGGAGCGCATCGGAGAGCTGAGCCTGCACCGAGTCGTGTGCGACTACGTGGCGGGCATGACCGACACCTTCGCCAAGGAGAAGCTCACGAGCGGACGCGGAACTCTCGAATTCTGACAGGAGAGCACCAAGTGCTGGATCTGGAACGCTCGACTTGGGATCTCTGGACGAGAATGGCGCCGGACACTCCCACCCCCCCACGCGGGAGAGCTCCCGGCGCCCCGCGCCCACCCTTCGTGCCCCCGAACTCTCGTAAAATCAGTAGGTTGAGAGTACCGCCGGTCACTCTGTCCGCTTGACAACCCCGGTCTTTTCCAGTAGCATGCTCTATTCTTTTGCACCCGGACCAGGGGTGAGGCGAACGGGGCTCGGGGGGTGAGGCGATGCTGGTGGACTTGAAAGAGCTTCGGGAGCGGAGCGAGCCTCTGCGAGTGCAGCGGCAGTTCACTGAACGCGAGCTGGACCTGCGCAGCGATCTGGTCCGGCTGCCGCTTCCGGCCCAGGGCGTGGTGACCGTTTCGCCTCAGCAGGAGCGCGTGCAAGTGTGCGGCTCTGTGGAGGCGCAGGTCACCTTGAGCTGCTGCCGGTGCTTGGGGGAATTCTCCCAGCTGATCGGCAAAGAGTTCGACCTGTTGTACGAACCGGATCCTGCCGTCGAAACCGAAGGGGAAGAGATTGCCCTCTCCTATGGGGATCTGGGGATCGGATTTTATCGGAACGACGAATTGGACCTGGCGGCCATCATTGGGGAGCAGATTCTGCTGGAAATCCCGATGAAGCCCGTGTGTCGAGAGAATTGCCTGGGACTGTGCTCGATTTGCGGCGCCGATCTGAACGAAGGCCGCTGCGATTGTAGTTCCGACAGCTCCGACCCCCGGCTGGCTGCTTTGCTGGAACTCAAGAAACGGATGACCGAGTGACGGTTTTCGGAAACAAGGGAAACACGTTATATGCCTAACCCAAAGAGACGACATTCCAGGGCCCGGCGGGGAAAGCGTCGCGCTCATGACCACTTGAAGGCGCCCACCCTCTCCAACTGCAGCAACTGTGGATCACCGGTGCTGTCCCATCGCGCCTGCCCGACGTGCGGGTATTACCGGGGTCGGCAAGTGATCGCCGTCGAAGAAGTCTGACTTCCGCTCATCTCTTATGTCGAATGCCTTCGTATTCCCGGGGCAAGGCTCGCAGTTTGCCGGCATGGGGCGGGATCTGGCCGAGAGTTACCCCGAGGCCCGTGAGACTTTCGAGGTGGCGGATCGCGCGCTGGGTCTCGCCTTGAGCGAGCTCTGTTTCGCGGGGCCCGAAGAGCAGTTGCTTCTGACCGAAAACACTCAGCCCGCCATTCTGACCGTTTCGGTAGCCGCCTGGCGAGTGTTGAAGCGTAAGGGCGTTCGTGCCGCCTTCGTGGCGGGACACAGTCTGGGGGAGTATTCGGCCCTGGTGGCGGCGGAAGCTTTGGATTTTGCGGACGCGGTGCGGCTGGTTCAGCAGCGGGGGCGATACATGCAGGAGGCGGTGCCGGTGGGCCGGGGTGCGATGGCCGCCGTCCTGGGCATGGAACTGGAGGCCATCCAGGGAATCTGCCGGGAGGCCGCCCAGGGAGGCGTCGTCTCGCCGGCCAATCTCAACGCCCCCGGCCAGATCGTGATCGCCGGAGATGTCGAGGCCGTGGATCGGGCCTCTGAACTGGCCCGCCGGCGGGGTGCCCGGCGGGTCCTGCCATTGCCGGTGAGCGCTCCTTTCCACTGTGCCCTGATGCAGCCGGCCCAGGACCGGCTGGCGCTGCTGCTCGAGCAGACCCCGTTTCGGGACCCTTCCGTGCCTCTGGTCAACAACCTGGAGGCGCGGGTGATTCGCGACGGTGAGGAGGCGCGCCGGGGGTTGGTCGGCCAGGTCACCGGCGCAGTTCGCTGGACGGATTGCGTTCGCCGGATCGTGCAGCACTCGGTGCTATCCTTTGTGGAAGTCGGACCCGGCCGAGTGCTGAGCGGGCTGATTCGCAAGATCGAGCCCACCGCGGAGGTGGTGAGCGTCGGGACCAGTCAGCAGGTGGAGGCCTATGGTTAGTTTCGCAGAGCAGGTAGCGCTGGTGACGGGGGCGTCGCGCGGCATCGGAAAAGCAGTGGCCAGAGACTTGGCGGCGCACGGCGCCGATCTGTTGCTGGCCGCCCGCAGCGCGTCGGACCTGGAGGCCCTGGCGGCCGAACTGGAGAAGTCCGGACGACAAGTCTGCTGCCTGCCCCTGGACGTTTCCGATCCGGCGGCCATTGGGACAGCCGTCTCCGGCCTGAAGGAACCGTTTGACCGCGTGGACATCCTTGTGAACAATGCCGGAGTCACGCGCGACGGTTTGATGCTGCGGATGAAGGACGAGGACTGGAGGACGGTGCTGGCGACCAATCTAGAAGGAACTTTCTACCTGACGCGCCAGTTGCTGCCCGGAATGCTCCGGCGTCGCTACGGCCGGATCGTCAATCTGGTCTCCGTGGTGGCGCTGACCGGGAATCCCGGACAGGTCAATTACGCAGCCAGCAAGGCCGGCCTGATCGGGCTGACCAAGTCGCTGGCCCGTGAGGTGGCCTCCCGGAACATCACGGTCAATGCCGTGGCACCGGGTTTCATCGAGACGGACATGACTGCCGCTTTGAACCAGCGGGTGCGCGAGGAAATGCTCCGAGGGGTCCCATTGGGCCGCCCCGGAAGCGCCGAAGAGGTGGCTCATGGGGTGCGTTTCCTGGCCTCCCGCGAGGCTGGATATATCACCGGCCATGTGCTACATATCAACGGCGGCATGTATATGTAAACATTGAATTATTGGAGATCGAACGGAGGAGAAATGGCGGACGAAGTCGCATCGAGAGTCAAAGAGATCATCGTGGAGCAGCTGGGGGTCAAAGATTCCGAGGTATCGGACGACTCTCACTTCGTTGAGGACTTGGGCGCCGACTCACTCGACACGGTGGAGCTGGTGATGAAGTTCGAAGAGGACTTCGACATCGAGATTCCCGACGAGGACGCGGAGAAGATTCAGACCGTTCAGGACGCGATCCAGTACATCAAGAGTCACCAGAAGTAGGCAATCAACACGGGGGCGTCAGCTTTGAAGCGACGAGTGGTCGTCACCGGCGTGGGGCTGGTTTCAGCCCTGGGCCACGATACCGAAAGCACGTGGAAAGACCTGCGGCAGGGTCGCAGCGGAGTTGCGCCCATTTCCCGCTTCGACACGGAGGGTTTTTCCACCCGTATTGCCGCCGAGGTCAAAGACCTGGATCCGCTGCGCTACGTCGACGTCAAGGCGGCCCGCAAGATGGATCGCTTCATCCTCTACGCAATCGTCGCCGCGGATGGAGCTCTGCAAAGCTCGGGTCTCGAGATCACGGCCGAAAACGCTCATCGCGCGGGCGTCTACATCGGTTCGGGCATCGGCGGCTTCGAGACGATCGAGCGGGAGCACACGCGTTTCATCGAGCAAGGCCCGCGCCGGATTTCCCCCTTCTTCATCCCGGCCAGCATCGTGAACCTGGCGGCAGGACAGGTCTCCATTCGCCTGGGAGCCAAGGGGCCAAACTCGGCTACTTGCACGGCCTGTTCGGCCGGCGCCCATGCCCTGGGAGACTCCTTCCGAATCATCCAGCGGGGGGATGCAGACGTCATGATCGCCGGCGGCTCGGAAGCAGCGATCACGCCGATGGGCGTCGGAGGGTTCGCGGCCATGAAAGCCCTGTCCACCCGCAACGAGGAACCAGAGAAGGCGAGCCGGCCCTTCGACCTCGAGCGGGACGGGTTCGTGGTGGGCGAGGGCGCGGGAATCCTGATCCTGGAAGAGCTGGAGCTGGCCCGCCGTCGCGGCGCTCGAATCCTGGCCGAGTTGGTGGGCTATGGAATGAGCGGCGACGCCTACCACATGACGGCGCCCCCCGAAGACGGCTCGGGAGCCCACCGGGTGATGCGGGCCGCCCTCGAGGATGCGGGGGTCGACCCCGCCCGGGTCGACTACATCAATGCGCACGGCACCAGCACTCCCCCCAATGATCGAATCGAGACGCTTGCCATCAAACGACTGTTCGGGGAGCATGCCCGCCAGTTGGCGGTGAGTTCGACCAAGTCGATGACCGGCCACCTGCTGGGAGCCGCCGGAGGCCTGGAAGCGGGGATCACCGTGCTGGCGCTCCGGGATCAGGTCTTGCCTCCCACCATCAACCAGGAGCATCCCGACCCGGAATGCGACCTCGACTACGTTCCCAACCAGGCCCGTGCCTGCGAAATCCAGTACGCCATGTCCAATTCGTTCGGATTCGGAGGTACCAACGCCTCTTTGCTGTTCAAGCGCGGCACCGACCGGGAAGGAGCCTGAGAGCCCACTCCGTGCTCAACCTGGATTTCTCACGAGAGGTCGTGGCACCACAGTGGAGCTCTCATGAGAATGCGGGTCGTCCGCTGCGAGTCCCGCGCCAGACCGGATCGGCCGATCATGAAGGGTTTTCTGCGCCGGCCGAGCGTCCCGCGAGGGCCGCGGCGGGAAGGGAGGATTCATTGCCCGCCTGTGGTACAATTCAAGGCGGTCCAAGAAATGGGGTTGGTAGTACCACACGTTCAGTGTCCTTCGTCTTTCACCGAACGAGTTCGCCCCGCAGAGTCTCTTCTCTAATCTTCCGTCACAACCACCGGTAGCAGCGGTCCGAGGGCGCGTTAGATGGCCGAAAAAATGCAAATCGGAAAGTCCGGCCGGCGGGCGCGGCTGTTGAACGGGATCTTCCGCGCCGAGAACTGGAGCACCCGGTGGCCGGCCGGGCTCAATTGGCGGCGCGGCATGGTGGGGCTGGGGCTGACGCTGGCCCTGACTTTGCTGCTGCAGGAATACGACTTACAGAAACTGCCCGACTACCAGATCGGCGATATCGCCGACCGGGCGATCGAAGCGCCCGAGGATTTCGCCGTCCGGGACATCCAGGCGACCGAGGCCAAGCGTCAGGAAAGCCTGCGGTCGGTTCCCGCCGTCTTCGATTTGGACCTCCAGACCAATCAGCGCATCGAAGCGGAACTCCGCTCGGGCTTCGCCCAGGCGCGTAAGGTGGTGCAGGATTATCGAACCGGAAAGGGGCTCGCCGTAGAGACCCAGCTCTCCCGGGCGGATCGAGAAGAAGTGCTCGGCAGGCTGCGCACCGCGCTTCCCCGCTTCGACCGCTCCGAGCTACTCAGAGTACTGCTCAATCACGGCTTCTCCGAGAATCTGGAAGAGCAAATGGCGCGGCTGCTGCAGCGGGCCATGAAGCACCCTGGAGTGGTGGCCAGTCGAGAAGTGCTCTTGATCTACCAGGATCGGGGTATCGTACTCTACAACAACCTCACCCGGCAGGACGAGTTCCTCAAGGACTGGATTGCGGTTCGAGACCTGAACGAGGCGCGCGACCAGTTGCGCCAGAGCCAGTACGAGCTGAGCGCGCTGGGCGGCGAAGAGAAGCGCAAGGTGATCGACTTCCTGGACAATTGGGTGGTTCCCAATGTCCATTTCAACGAAGCCGAGACCCGCACTCGCGAAGAAATGGCGATGCGAGAGGTGCTGCCGGTCCTGACCCAGTTCCGGAAAGGCCGCGCCATCGTGCGGCCGGGCGACGAGATCAAGGCACAGGACCTCGTGATCCTGTCGGAACTGGCAAAGCTCGAGCAGACGGGCCAACCTTTGGATCGGTTCGTGGGAGCCTTTCTGCTGTCACTGTTTTTCGTGTTCGCTCTGTGGCAGTACTTCTTGATCTATCAAAAGCGCCAGCTTCGTCAGCCCGACAAGATTTTCGTGATGATGGGCCTGCTGTTGTTGCTGCAAGTGAGCGTTTGCCGCTTGCTGGTCGCCCTGTCCGAGACGGTGGCGAGCAGCTTCAACCGTGAATTCCTGCAGGACCCGCAGCAGTTCTACTTCATCCTGCCAGTGGCGCTGGGGGCATTCCTGATGGTGCTTCTGGTGGACGGGCAGTCGGCCATCCTTTATTCCCTGGGCTTTGCGGCCATCCTCTCGATGATGACGGGCCGAGCCACGCTGGGGATCTATGCCGTGGTGGCCAGTCTGGCGGCCATCTACTCGCTGCGCCAGTACCGGGAGCGTTCGGCGATCGTCCGGGCGGGGCTCATTATCGGCGGGGTCAACATTCTCACCGTCCTGGCTCTGCAGCTCTACTCCTCGGTGTTCGACTGGGCCACTTTCGGTGTGCGCGCCACGGGAGGCTTCCTGGCCGGGCTGTTCACCGCCATGCTGGCCTCGTTGCTGCTGCCCGCTCTGGAATGGCTCTTCGAGATCACGACCGACATCCGCTTGCTGGAGTTGTCCAACCTGAACAAACCGATCTTGCGGCGGCTGGCCGTCGAGGCACCGGGCACTTATCACCACAGCATTATCGTGGGAACGCTGTCGGAAGCAGCAGCGGAAGCCATCGGTGCCAATTCGCTGCTGGCCCGGGTGGGCGCCTACTACCACGATATCGGCAAGATGCTCAAGCCGGAGTACTACGTCGAGAATCAGATCTACATGGCCAACAAGCACGAGGAGCTCACGCCCAACATGTCCAGCTTGATTCTGGCCAGCCACGTCAAGGACGGCTTGGCCATGGCCAAGGAAATCCACCTGACCCCGCGGGTTCGTGACCTGATTCCCCAGCACCACGGCACCAAGCTGATGGCCTACTTCTATCAGAAGGCAAAGCAGGGGGCGGAGGAGAAGAACCACGAGATCAACGAGGAGGATTTTCGGTACCCGGGACCCAAGCCGCAGAGCAAGGAAGCCGCGATCCTGATGCTGGCCGATCAGGTCGAGGCCGCTTCGCGCACGCTGCAGGATCCTTCTCCGCGCCAGGTCCGGGCTCTGATCCGGCGCCTCATCCAGGCGACCATCGAAGACCGGCAGTTCGACGAGTGTGAAATCACCACACGCGATCTGGATCTCATCACACGGGAGTTTGAACGTGTGATCACCGGGATGTATCATCACCGCGTCGAGTACCCTGGGTTCGATTTTAATAGGAAAGTTGTCGACAGCCATTCCCAAGATCAACGTATTCAATAGGCAACGCCGACTCCCGGTCGAGATTCGGCCCCTGCAGCAATTCGCCCGCAGGCTGTCGCGCCGGCTGGAGCTCACGCAGGGATGGACCGTGGCGCTGATCAGCGACGACGCCATGCGACGTTACCACCGGACCTACGCCGGACGGGACGGGGCCACGGATGTTTTGTCCTTCCCCTATGAAGCCGAGCCGTGGGAGCCTCCGGAGGAATCCTACGCGGGTGACGTTCTCATCTCAGTCGAGACGGCGGATCGTCAGCGCCGGGGAAGCCTCGAGCGAGAGCTGAAGCTGCTGTCGCTCCATGGGCTGCTCCACCTGTTGGGCTACGACCACGCGAGCGACGCGGGTGAGATGGACCGGCTGGAACGAACACTGCGAGAAGAGTTGGAGTTGGTGTGAACGGGATCCTGTTGCTGACCGTGGTCTGCCTGGCCGCCCTTTTCTTCCTGTCGTTGCTGGAGACCGCCGTGACCCGGCTCTCCCGGGTCACGCTGCGAGTCCTGGCCGAGCGGGAACGAGATCAAGCCATAGCCCTGCTGGAGGAGATCGCCCAGGACCGGATTCAGTTCCTGGTGCCGCTGCAATTCACCATTCAGATTTTGAACGCGGTGGTGGCCATACTCCTGACCTTTCAGCTGCTCGAGCGCGAAGTACCCTTTGCCATCCCTTTGGCCCTGGTCGCGATGGTGGCCGCCATCACCCTGCTGCGCCAGTTCCTGCCCAAGCTGCTGACTCAGCGGAACCCGGAGCGCTTCCTGTTGCGGCTCCTGCCGCTGGCATCGGGCGTCTACCGGCTCCTCTTCTGGCTGAGCGCGCCGTTGCTGCTGCTGCTCCGGAGCGGCTACAAGCTGGTTCGTCGGTCGTCCGGGGTTCCTCCCCAGGACGAGGCCACCGAGGAAGAGATCCAGGCCTATCTGGGCGTGGGTGAGGAAGAAGGGATTTTCGAGCAGCAGGAAAGCGAGCTGATCCAGTCGGCGCTGGAATTCGGTTCCACGGTCGTACGCGAGATCATGACCCCCCGTTCCCAGGTCGTCTCCATCGAAGACACCGCGACCATTGCCGAGCTGAAGGCGCTGATGGTCTCGCGCAAGCATTCCAGGATCCCCGTGTATCGGGAGAGCCCGGAGGAAATCGTGGGGGTGGTCTTCGTCCGCAATCTGCTGGCCTACCTCGAGCAGAACCGCGGAGCCGAACCGATCACGCCCCTGATCAAGAAGGCCTGGTTCGTGCCCGAGACCAAGAAAGTCTCTGAGTTGCTCAAGGAAATGCAGCTGAATTCCGAGCCTCTGGCTCTGGTCGTCAGTGAATACGGGTCGGTCACCGGGCTGGTCACGATCGAGGACTTGATCGAGGAGATCGTGGGCGAGATCTACGATGAGGACGAACCGCAGGTCATCGACATCGAAGAGGAAGGGAATGGGAGTTTCCTGGTCCAGGGGGGCCTGGAGGTCGAGGACCTGGAGGAGGCCCTGGGGGTGGACCTGGGGGATCCCGAAGTGACGACGGTCAGCGGCCTCGTGGTGGCGCACCTGGGCAAGGTTCCCGTTGCCGGCGAGCGGGTCGAGATGGGTGAGGTCCAGGTCGAGGTAGTGGAAGCGGACGAGAAGAAGATTCTCAGCATGCGTGTTCGGCGGTTGCCCCAAGCCGCCCCGGCCTCCAGTGAAGAGGCAGTCGGCGAGGTCGGCGGACCCAGGAGCTAGTCTTGGTCGGCAGGATGCGAGGATGGGGGGAACGGGGGTCACGGCCGGAATGCCGGAGCCGAACCGCAGGATGACCGACGACACCTCCCAGCACCTGGAGCTGATGAAGCGAGCGCTGCGCTTGGCGCGCCGCGGGAGAGGGCAGGCCAGTCCCAATCCCTTGGTGGGCTGCGTGGTGGCACGCGCGGGAAAAGTTTTGGGGGAGGGCTTCCACACCTACACGGGAGTCCAGCACGCCGAGGCACTGGCGCTGGGCCGGGCAGGCTCCGGAGCTCGCGGCGCCGACCTGTACGTGACCCTGGAACCCTGTTGCCATCAGGGCCGCACTCCACCCTGTGTGGAGCGAATTCTGGAGGCCGGGATCCACCGGGTCTGGGTGGGGGTGCGCGACCCCAATCCCCTGGTGGCCGGGAAGGGTATCCTCGCGCTGAGGCAAGCCGGAGTGGAGGTGGCGGAGGGGCTTTGCGCGCCGCAGGCAGAGCAGCTCAACGAAGCCTTCTTCCACTTCATTCAGACGGGCCGGCCCTTCGTCCTGCTCAAGCTGGCCCTGACTTTGGATGGCAAGATCGCCACTTCGACTGGGGACTCCCAGTGGATCACCGGTCCGCGAGCCCGCCGGTGGTCGCATCGTCTCCGTTACGAGTACGACGCCATCCTGGTCGGGATCGAGACGCTGCTGGAGGACGACCCGTCGCTGACCGTGCGCTGGCGCCGGAACAATCGGATCACCCGCGTGATCCTGGACAGCCAGCTCCGAACCCCTCCCGACGCCAGGCTGTTCTCCTCCCCCGATCCGGTGATCATTTTCCACCAGCAGCAGGCGCCTGCTTCGGCCCGGCGCCTTCTCGAGCCGAAGGCCGACCTGCAGGCCGTCCAGGCCGGACCGGGCGGCCTGTCCTGGCGGGCCGTTCTGGGAGAACTGGGAGAGCGGGAGATCCTCAGCCTCGTGGTGGAAGGCGGAAGCCGGGTAGCCGCCTCTGCCCTGCGAGCTCGAGCCGTACAGAAGGTCTGCTTCTTTTACGGCCCCAAGATCCTGGGAGGCCGTGACTCGTCCGGGATCGGCGACCTGGGAGTCCAGAACCTCGACCAGGCGGTCCAGTTGAGCGATTTGAAGGTGCGCCGCCTGGCGCCCGATCTGATGGTCGAGGGCTACTGCGCTCCCGGGCGGAGCGCGGTCGGCGAGGACGAAGACTGAGGCGGGATGAGAAACTCGAATTCTCGCCGGCCGAGGCGCCTCACTCGAACAGCAGGGTATCCACCAGCTCATCGGGATCGGAGATCACGAAACGCCGGGATTCCACTCTGAGGACACCCTCGCCCTGCAGCGAACTCAGAACCCGGGTGGCAGTTTCCCGCGAGATGCCAGTCATGTCGGCCAGCTCCTTGTGAGTGAGCTTGAGCCCGATTTTCGTGCCCGTCGGAGTCTTGACGCCCTTCTTCTGGCAGAGGTGATAGAGGGCTGTCCGGATTCGGGCATCGGCATTGTGGAAGGTGAGGACTTCGATCTGGGACCAGGCTTCGCGGCAACGGCTGCAGAGCATTCTCAGCAGCGCCGAGTTGATCTTGGGGTGGCCCAGCAGCTTCTGGAAGTCGCGGTGAGTGGTGACCACGATGCTGGTGGGCACGACCGCGGTCACCGTGGCCGCGGAGGTTCCGCCGTCCAGCAGCGACATCTCTCCGAAGTACTCGCCCGCCTCTCGGAAAGCCAGGATCATCTCCTTGCCGTTGGGTAACAGGCGTGACACCTTCACGCGGCCGTCCTTGACCACGTACATGTAATTGCCGGTGTCTTCCTCGAAGAAGATGATCTCGTTCTTCTTGTAGCGGCGCTCGTTGAACATCGAGGCGACGAGTTGCAGTTCCTCGTCGGTCAAGTCGCGGAACAGCGCGACGCTCCTCAGGAAGTCGGTTGCAAGTTTCATGGTTCCTATAGATTCTTGAGGATAGTTGCGAGGTTTTCCAGGTTGTAGCTCCCCTCCAGCTCAGTGATCAATTCCTGGCACCCCTCCAAGTCACCGGCACAGCTCTGAACCCGGTCCAAGCGGGCATCTTCCTCGAAGGTCGGCTTCAACCTCGAGGCCCGAGCGGCTCCGGCCCTGGCGAAGTAATGCGACAGGGCGCGAACGGCCGGATAGAAAAAGAAAATATTGGGACCCGGTATAGGGGTCAAAATGGCACCCAGGCCGGCCAGAACCCCGTCCACCACCAGCCAGCGACCGTGTTTACTATAGCTCGAGTCGAAGAAATCCCGCAGCTTTTTCTGGGCATCGTCAGCGGAAAGACTGCTCGGGTGGACGACCCGAACGCCGTCGGCGTGGCGAAGATCGGCGCACAGACCCTCCCAATAATCGAACTGATCCTTCAGTTTCCGATAGGCGTCGACCACCTGTTGTTTGAGCCTCTGCCAGCGAGAATCGCCTGCCGCGGGCGAGGGGTCGGGGCCTGCCGGGCGGCGCTCGCCGACGGGGAGAACCCGCCCCTGAGTGGTTTCGAACAGCAGCAGGTTCATCGAGGGGTGTCTCGCGCCTGCTTTCGTTTTTCGCGACGCACCGCGGTCAGGAGGGAGCAGGCGAAGCCGCCCCACACCACCGTCAGCACGATTCCCATCGTAATCCAGCCGAGAGTGCTCATGACTTCAGTGTCCTCGTGACGAGCCAGCGGTTGAGTCCCAGGAAGAGGGCCAGCACCAAGCCCCACTGGAACAGGCAGGTGCCGATGTTCTCGACCTGAAAGGGCTGCCACCAGGTCGCCGAATCCGCGACCTGCCAGAACCACCAGGCGATCAAGGCCACGGCCTGGGCCGGCACCAGGAACCCCAGCACCAGGTTGTACCAGGAACCGATACGGATATCGCCCCCCTCCGAGTTCACCAACTCACGCCGGAAGCGATCGACGCCGAAGCGCAGCGCGAGCAGCGACAGGAAGAATCCGCTCACCAGCAGGCCGACCCCCCAGGTCCAGTCCTGATTGAGAAAGAATTGAGTGTTGAGGGCCGACGGCAGGCCCAGCAGCAACACGGCGCCGTACACCAGGCGGATCGCCGCCCGGCGGGAGAACTTCAGGTCGATGAGGATTCGGGTCGCCAACTCGATCATCGAGATCAGCGAACTGAGGGCGGCGAAGGAGAGCGCCAGGAAGAAGAAACCGCTGAAGAACGCGCCTCCCGTCATGCGGGCGAACAATTGGGGAATCCAGATGAAGGTCAAACCGGTGTTGGCCGGCCCGGGAGTTTTGATGACTTCGGACGCCTGCTCCGGCAACAGGGCGAACACGGTGGAAAAAACCGTGATGCCGGCCAGCAGCGACACTGAATTGTTGCCCAATCCGATCAGGGCGGCGTTGAGCGGGACATCCTCCCGGTTTCGCATGTACACGGCGTAGGTGAGGATCAGCCCCCAGCCCGCGCCCGTGTCCCAAGCGTTCTGAGTCAGGGCCTGCAGCCAGATGCTGGCGTTTCCCAGTTGGCTGAAGTCGGGCGTGAACAGGTAGGCCAGCCCGTGAATCGCGCCGGGGAGTGTCACGGCTCGAACGGCGGAAACCAGGATCAGCAGCAGCAACATGGGGATCAGGAAGCGGTTGGCCCGCTCGATGCCTGCCACGACACCCCGCCTGACGATCCAGACCCCGACGCTGATGGCCACTACGTGGAAGAGGACGGGTTGCCAGCCGGAGCCCACGAACGCACTCCAGTGAGCTTCGTGATCGGACACCGACAGCAGCTGGCCGCTGGCCGCCCACAGGAAGTAGCGCATGCACCAGCCGGCCACCACCGAGTAGTAGAACATGATGGCGGTGGCCACGAATCCGACGAAGGCTCCCATCCAGGCGTAGCGCTCTCCCATCAGCTTGGCGAACGAGCCGATCGTGCCGTAGCGGGTGCGCTTGCCGATGGCGAACTCGGCCATGATCAGCGGGATGCTCCAGAGGAAGAGAAAGATGACCCAGGGAATCAGGAAGCTGCCGCCTCCATTGGCGGCCGCGATGCGCGGGAAGCGCCAGATGTTTCCGGTTCCCACCGCGATCCCGATGACCGACAAAATCAGTCCCCAGCGTGAAGTGAACTGTTCTCCGGCTCTCACGATCTGCACTCCTTGGCTCGCGCCAGATATTCCCCGATCCGACCTCCCGGGTCCGAGGTTTGGTTGACGTCCGAGATCACCGCCACCGAGGCCGCCCCGCGCAGCCACAATTGAGGGGCCGAGGCGAGCGTGATGCCGCCGATGGCCACCACGGGAAGGTGGCTTTCCGCCGCCAGCTCTTCCAGCAGTTCGAGCCCCACGAGGGGCGCCGCCTCGGCCTTGCTGGAAGTCGCGAAGATGGGCCCCAGCGCCAGGTAGTCCACCGGCTCCCGCAAGGCCCGGCGAAACTGTTGCGCGTCGTGCGTCGAGACGCCGATGATGGCTTTTTCCCCCACGATCCGGCGGGCCGTCGCCGCGGGAAGGTCGTCCTGGCCGAGATGAACGCCGTCCGCCTGCGAGGCCAGCGCCAGGTCGACCCGGTCGTTGACCAGGAAGCAGGCGCCGAACTCGCGGCACAGCCCCCTGATCCGGATGAGTTGATCCAGCTGCAAGCGGTCCGGCGCGTTCTTTTCACGCACCTGAAAGAGGCGAATTCCGGCTTCCAGGTAACTGGCAGCCAGCCGGCTGTGGGACCAGCCGGGCTGGTTACGCGAATCCGAAATGGGGTAGACCGGGTCCAGCTTCAGTCTGGCCATAGCGCAGCAAGGACGACACTTTCCCCCAGCCATCCCCCCAGCCCTGCGGGCCTCAGTTGCCGAACGCCGCGGAGATCACGGGGAGAGCGCTGGTCACTAGTACGATTCCAATCAGGATCGGGCAAACCACCTTCATGAACAGGGGCCACAATCGTCCAAAGGGGCTTCGGCCCACCTGCTCGTACCCGTCCTCCATCTCGGCGAGGGCGTTGGAGGTCTTCCAATAGTAGCCCAGGAAGAGGCAGATCATCAGCCCGCCCAGGGGAAGCCCGATATTGTTGAAGACATTGGCCAGCGTTCCGATCCAGCTGGTGTCGTAGGAAACGCCGACCGACACCAGGCCGACGCCCGACGCGACCAGGATGGCAGCGCGTTTGCGGGCCAGGCCGTGCTCGTCGATCAGATAGGAGACCGGGACCTCCAGAAGGGAGATCGTGGAGGTCAAGGCTGCAATGCTCAGGAGAACGAAGAACAGCAGCCCCAGCACGAATCCCACCCCGCCACCCAGGCTGTGAAAGAGGTTGGGGAGCACGTTGAAAACCAGTCCGGTGCTCTGCAGCAGGTTGCCCTGAGCGTCGAGGATCGGAATGCCCTGGTGCTCTGCCTGGAACATAGCCGGGATGATCAGGAAGCCCGCCAGGAACGCGATCGTGAGGTCGGCCAGAGTGACATAGGCGGCCACCTCCGGGAGGTTCTGCCGGCGGTCCAGATACGAGCCGTAAGTGATCAGCGCCCCCATTCCCAAAGAGAGGGAGAAGAACGCCTGGCCCATGGCGCTGTACAGAAGAGAGGGCGTGAGCTTGGAGAAGTCGGGCTGAAGATAGACCCGGACGCCTTCAGCCGCACCTTCCTGGAAGATGACGTAGCCGATCATGATCAACAGGATTCCGATCAAGGTGGGCATCATCGTCTTGGTGGCCCGCTCGATGCCTCCACTGACCCCACCGACGACGATTCCGACCGTGGCGCCCATGAACAGGCAGGAGAACAGAGCGTTCTTGTGGCCGTGGTTCAGGTCTCCGAAGAACCGTACCAGATCGGCCCTGCCCGCGAAGTGAGCAATCTCCTCGAACACGTACCCCAAGGTCCAACCCGCGACCACATTGTAGAAAGTCAGGATCATGACCCCGCAGAGCAGCCCCCAGAATCCGATCAGAGAGAAGATCCCGCCACCCAGGCTCCGAAAAGCCCCCACCGGGTTCTTGCAGGTGTGGCGCCCGATCGACAGCTCGGCCACCATCACTGGGTAGCCGACCACGAAGCAGCAGAGAAGGTAGATCAGCAGAAAGGCCGCACCGCCGTTCTGGGCCACCTGGTTGGGGAACGCCCAGATGTTTCCCAGGCCCACCGCCGAGCCGGCTGCAGCCAGCACGAATCCCAATTTGGAGTTCCAGCTGCCGCGCCTCGTCGTCGTTTGCATGGTCAAGCCCGCCCCCCTGGTTGAAATCTCACGCCTCTCCTGCCACTCATGGTTGAACCAGTTTCAAGAAGGATGTCGAGAGCCGGCCCTCCAGAAACTCGGGGTGATTGATGATCTTCTTGTGCAGGGGAATGGTGGTCTGAATTCCTTCGATCACGAACATGTCCAGGGCCCGGTTCAAGCGGCTGACCGCTTCCCGGCGGTCGCAGCCGTGGGCCACCAGTTTGGCCACCATCGAATCGTAATGGGGCGAGACGACGTTGCCGGTGTAGGCCAGCGAATCGACACGAATGCCGGGGCCGCCGGGCGAATGATAGGCAGTGATCTCACCCGGTGAGGGTGTGAAGCTGGTGGGTGATTCGGCGTTGATTCGGCACTCGATGCTGTGACCCCTCAGCACGATCTGGTCCTGGCCGAAGCTCAGGCGCTGTCCGGCCGCTACCCGGATCTGCTCCTTGATGATGTCCACCCCTGTGACCATTTCAGTGACCGGATGCTCCACCTGCACCCGAGTGTTCATTTCGATGAAGTAATAATTCCCCTCCTGGTCGAACAGGAACTCCATGGTGCCGGCGTTGGAGTAGCCGATCGAGGCAACGGCCGAGGCGATGCGGCGGCCCAGTTCGTCCCGCATTTCGGGGCAGACCGCGGGGCTGGGGGATTCCTCCAGCAGTTTCTGGTGGCGCCGCTGGATCGAGCACTCACGCTCTCCCAGGTGGATGGTATTGCCCTGCTCGTCGGCCAGCACCTGGAACTCGATGTGGCGGGGTTGAAGGAGGTAGCGTTCCAGGTACAGCGCTCCGTTGCCGAAGGCGTTCTGAGCCTCTGACTGGGCGGTTTCCAGGGCGGAACGCAGCGCCTCGGGTCTCTCCACGATGCGCATGCCGCGGCCGCCCCCGCCGGCGACCGCCTTGACGATCAGCGGGAATCCGATCCGCGCAGCCAGTTTCGGCAAGTCCTGCGAGGCGGGGTCGACCACGCCGCTGCCGGGGATGATGGGGAGCCCCGCCTTCCGCATGGCTTGCAGGGCGCGGGCCTTGTCTCCCATCAGCTCGATCACCTGGGACCTGGGTCCGATGAACTTGATGCCGCAGGTCTCGCACACCTCGGCGAAATCAGCGCTCTCGGCCAGGTATCCATAGCCGGGGTGGATGGCGTCGACGTTCGTGATCTCGGCGGCGCTGATGATGGCCGGGATGTTGAGGTAGCTCTCGCGGCTCAGCGGCGGGCCGATGCAGACGGCCTCGTCCGAGAAGCGCACGTGCAGCGAGTGCTTGTCCGCCTCGGAGTAGACCGCCACGGTGGGGATGTTCAGTTCCTTGCAAGCACAAATGATGCGCAAGGCGATTTCCCCGCGATTGGCGATCAGAACCTTCTTGAACATGCTCGATCAGGAGTCCAGGCGGATTTCGAAGAGTGGCTCTCCGTACTCCACGGGCTGGCCGTTTTCCACCAGGATGCGGGCAATCTCTCCCTCCACGTCGCACTCGATCTGGTTGAAGATTTTCATGGCTTCGATGATGCAGAGGACGGTCCCCTGGCCGACCCGGTCTCCTCTTTTCACGAAAGCCTCGGCGTCGGGTTTGGGGGTGAGATAGAAGGTGCCGACGATGGGGGCTTTGAAGATGTGATGTGGCGACTCGACCGTTTCGGCTTCCGGGGGTCCAGGGGGCGCCGCCTGAGCGGGGTCGCCCAGCATCCGGTTCACCACGGTTTGGGCGGGTGCGGTCGAGGTGCATTTCCGAATCCGAATCCGGACCCCCGAACGCTCCAACTCGAACTCTTCGATGGCCGAGCGCTCGATGATCTCAATCAGCTCCGCAATTTCCTTTACCTGCATCCAGACTCCCCGAACGGATTGGCTGTGACATTCTCTTCGCCGTTCCCGGATGTGTCAAGCGGAGAGGGCAGGCAGGCAAGGCTGGACGGTGTCGGGCTCCTGGAGGCGTGGCACGACCTGGGCGGCGAGGGCAGCTCCTCGAGTCCAGAACCTCCTCGGGAGCTTCTCACGCTCGGCCGGGCGATCTCTCACCGGCTGGGGAGCCAGTGTCACTCCGGCCCTCGGAGCCCCAGGAACCAAGTGTGCCCCGGCGTGAGGCTCGAGCCTCACGCCGGGGCACACTTGGTTCCTGGGGCTCCGAGGGCCGGAGTGACACTGGCTCCCCAGCCGGT
>JBFKLX010000097.1:0-19738 GCA_041630155.1 Acidobacteriota bacterium | reverse complement strand
GAACCTCCACCAAGGCAAACGAATCGACCAGTCCCGAGGAGACCAGCGGGGTTTTCGAGTCGATTTCGAGGCCGGGGTCGACAATCACCTGGCGACGCAGGAAGTCCAGAATCTGCTCGGACATGGATCGAGAGTGGCTCATCGGCTCAATCCTCATCCTTGGACCTAGATCGGAATTCGAGCCGCTCCACGAGAAACTTCTCGCGGTTGGTGGCGCGCGCCGGCTTGCCCGCCGTACTCTTGACGATCCATTTGGGGGGCACCAGGTGCACCGCCCGGGGCGCCACTCCCACCTCGGTCAGGATCGACTGGCGCAGCTCCACGGCCAGGGCTGTCCGATTTTCCAACCACTCCGGATCTTCGACTTCGGCGACGACAATCAGGTCTTCCGTACCCAACTCGGGATTCTGCAGCCCGAAGGCCACGGCCCGCCCGTCGCGCACGGCGGGATGCGCGAAGGTAGCTTCCTCGATGTCTTGTGGGTAGAGGTTGCGCCCGCCGACAATAATGGTATCGTCTTTGCGGCCGATCGCGTACAGTTCCCCGTCCCAGAGGAACCCCGAGTCGCGCGTCCAGTACCAGCCGTCGCGCAACACCTGGGACGTCAAATCGGGGCGGTTGTAATAACCGGAATACATGGACCGGCTGCGCACCACCACCTCACCCACGCGACCCTCGCCCAGGTCTTCTCCCGAGGCACCGGCGATCCTGATCTGCGCCGTCTCCAGAGGCCTTCCGCAGGAGACGAACGACACGGCGGCCGCCTCCTCTGCGCCGCAGGGCACTACCCGCTCGTCTCGCTGCAACCGGTCCCGGTTCACCCAGAGGTGAGGCGGTGGCCGGTCGATTCGCGACTGGGTGACGGCGAAGGTGTTTTCCGCCATCCCGTAGCTGGTCTGCAGCGCCAGTTCTCCGAGTCCACATTCGCGAAAAGCCCGGCGGAATTCTTCCATGCTGTGCAGGCGAATCGGCTCGGAGGTCGTGACCAGCGCCCGCAGCGAGGACAGGTCCAATCCGGGCCGCTGCTCGGGCGGTACCCGCCGGGCCAGGAATTGAAAGCCAAAATTGGGAATCCAGCCCAGGGTGCAGTGATGGCGGCTGATCAGCTGCAAAAACGAGATCGGCTGCACGACCCAATCCAGCGGGGACTGCATGACGACCGGAAGATGGCACACCAGCGGGAGGACGAAACAAGCGATCAGGCCCATGTCGTGATAGAGGGGGAGCCAGCTGGCGACCCGATCCTCCGTTTTCAATTCCAGTGCCAGCGCCAGCTCCCAGAGCTGATTCAGCACCACCCCGTGACTCAAGGCGACTCCCTTTTGCAGTCCCGTGGTTCCCGCCGAATGTTGCAGGAAGGCCACCTCCCCTGGCTTCGGCCCTGGCCAGACCGACCAGGGTTCGACTGCTTCCAGCGCCGCCTCCGAGACGACCCAGGCGTGTTCCTGCCTGCCGCCCAGATGCCCAAGCAGTTCGCGTGGAAAAGCTGCGTCCAGAAATACAAGCCGCGCCCGGATGTTGTCGCTCACGCCTGCCAGCCCCCGGCGGTACTTGTCCGGGTCGACCTTGAAGCTGGGGTAGGCCAGAATCGTAGGGATCGCCCCGGTCAGCATGGCGCCCGCGAAGGCCGCCATCAGGTCAATCCCTTGCTGGAGGATCAAGACGACCGGCTCGCCCGCTTGGACGCCTTTCTGCCGAATGAGTCCTGCGAACCGCCGGGCGCGGCCCAGAAATCTGCCGAAAGTGACGGTCTCGAACTCCGGCTCCTGGTCAGGATGCCACATCGTCGCGAAAGGCATCTCGCTGGGCGCCTCCCGCAGCGGCTCCAGCAGATTCCGGTAGCGTTTCACGCGAGTCGCCACGGCTTCGGTCATCACTGCCACTCGTCTTCCAGCCCGACCCGCCTTTCCTCGGGTCAGAATTGCACGTAGACAAAGGGCGCAGGGCCACCCCACACGAGCACGAAGATGAGCATGGTAGCAAGTACGATCGGCCGTGCAAACCATGCCAGCAACTCGGCTCGCTCGCGGCCCAGCCACTCGGGGGAACTCCGGGCCAGACCGGCTGCCCCCAGGTAGAGAAAAGACACCGCAAGGATCAGGATCCGGGCGGACCACCCGAGCTGCGACGGCGAAGCGAAATCCCCCAACAAGCGGATCAGGCTCCAGGAGCCCTTCCAGCTGGACGGAGCGAACAGAAGCCAGCCCAGAGTGACCGCCCCAAACGTCACGGCCCAGGACAAGAAAACGCCAACAGCACCGGGCAGGCGGAGGGCCGGCCGGCGGCGCCTCCATTGCTGGATCTGGCGATGGGCGGCCAGCAGCAGCCCGTGATAGGTCCCCCAGAGAACGAACGTCAGCCGCGGGCCGTGCCACAGGCCAAATACGAACATCGAGGCCACCAGCGCGAAGTGACGCCAGGCCAAACCGGAATGCCGCGTGGCCAGCGGAAAGAACAGATAATCGCGAATCCAGGACGAGAGCGACATGTGCCAGCGTGTCCAGAAACCGGAAATGGTCGCAGCCAGGAAAGGGGCGTCGAAGTTTTCGCGCAAGCGGATCCCGAAGAGCCGGGCCGAACCGATCGCGATGTGAGTGTAGCCGGCGAAGTCGAAAAAGATGTAGAAGCCATATCCCAGGCACAGCACCCAGACGTCCCAGGCGTTCCCGGCCTTCTGGTCGGTCCAGGCGGCCGACGAAGCCAACCCCCCCAGGTTCTGGAAAAGAATCTCCGCGAGTACCACCTTGAAAAAGAGGCCCTGCACCAGGCGCCGAAAGCCCTCGGCGAGATCCTGGCGATCCGGCTGCGCCAGGCTCCGAAACTGTGGGAGCATCTCGGGCAGGCGGCAGATGGGGCCCGACAGGATGGTCGGCCAGAAGGCCAGGTAGAGAGACACTTCCAGCAGCGTCGGCTTCTCCTCGTAACCCCGGTAGACATCCACCAGGTAACTGATGGCCTGAAAGGTGTAGAAGGAGATCCCGATGGGGGCGATCAGCTGCGGCAGCGCATGCCAAGGACTCACCCAACCCCAGAGTGCCGGCAGGTATTTGAAGAGACCCAGCCACAGCACGTTGCTTCCCACCGCCACTGCCAGCAGGGCACCCCCAGGCCGGCGGCGCAAGAGCCTGGCCCACCCGTAGTTGACCACGGACACCAGGACCAAGAGCGCCAGGAAGCCGGGGCTCCAGGCCCAGTAGAAAACCCAGCTGAACAGCAGCAATGCGGGCTGGCGGAGCCGGGGCGTGCGAGTGAGCCGGGAGGCCACCCAAGCCAGGAGCAGGAAGAGAAAGTAGGCGAGGCTCAGCAGACTCAAGGATGTCTTTCAGAGCCGCGTTCCGTGGAGCGCGGACGTCTCTCCTTCAGAAACCGCGCCCCTGAGGACACTCGCCTCGCCCCGGGGCCTGTCAGGAAGTCGCGTGTCGTCACCAGCGCGGCTCTGAAAGAACTAGCTTCGAAAAGTCCCTTCGAACGCAATCTGCTCGATCGGCTTGCGTCCGGAGGGCTCTTCACGCTTGCGCATGTCTTCGGGCAAGTCCTCCCTGCGGCCGGGCCGGCCGACCGCCACCATGGCCTCGACAGCGTACTGTTCGGGAAGACGGAGCATCTGATGGGCCTTTTCGTAGTCGAATCCCTGCATGCCGTGGGCGACCAGACCCATGGCGCCGGCCTGCAAGGCCAGGTTTTGCCAGGCCGCACCGGTGTCGAACGAATGGGTGGCGGCTGGTTTCTCGTTGTGTTCGAACGTCGTGCGCGATACGACCACGATCAAAACGGCGGCATTACTGGCCCACTGCTGGTTGAACTCTCCCATCAGGTCGAAATAAGGCGTCCAGTGCTCAGTGTCCCGCCGGGCGTAGAAGAACCGCCAGGGTTGTCCGTTGAAGGAGGAGGGCGCCCAGCGCGCCGCCTCCAGCAGCGACATCAGCTCGTCCTGGCGGATCGGTTCTCCGGAGAGTGCGCGGGGCGACCAGCGATTGACGATCCAGGGCTGCACGGGATGATCGGGTCGGCGATATTTGGAAACATCAACAGAACTCGGCAACTTACTCCACTCCTTTCCCGGTTCTCCGAAACGAAAACAGTAGGGCGCGCCGATTTGGCAAACCCTGAGCAGGCAGATATCTTATACCACTCCCGGAGCAAGCGTTTCTCCGGGTCAAGGAAGCGAAGGCAGCGTGCAAGAAACCAAGCGAAGCCGCACGGCTCGGCCCAAGACGCCCAGCCAGCTGGCAGCGGGCTATCCGCTCTCGATTGTCGTCCCGGCCTACAACGCAGCCGAACATCTGCGGCTCTCCCTGCCCGCCCTACTGGCCAACGACCTTGCCCATACAGAGGTCGTCGTGGTGGACGATCAGTCCGAGGATGCCACGGCCCAGATCGTGGAGCGCCTGTCCGGCGGGCAGTTGCGTCTGGTCCGGCAGCCGGCCCGAGGAGGCCCGGCTGCAGCCCGCAACCGGGGGATTCAGGAGACTTCCCACAGGTTCCTGCTCTTCCTGGACGCGGACGTGGTGCTTCCGCCCCACGCCCTGCTCTGGATTCGAGAGAGCCTGGACATCTACCGGCACCGGCCGGAAGTCGGAGGGGTGTTGGGGACCTACTCCGAGAAGATCCCCTGGGAGGACTTCTTCTCCAACTACAAGAATCTCTACACCTGCCACCTTTATCGACGCACCGATACGCTGAGCCCCTTCGTACACACGGCGATGCTTTGTATTCGCAGGGAGGTGCTGGAATCCGTGGGAGGTTTTGACGAAGAGTTGGCCACGGTGGAGGACTTCCGGCTGGGGTTGGAACTGGGGAGCGCCGGCTACCGCTTCGTGATCGACTGGCGGGTGGCGGGTGAGCATCTGAAGCGCTACGACCTGGCGGGAATCCTTCGGGAGGATACCCGGCGCATTCAGGACCTGCGAAGGCTGCGGCTGGACCGCCGCCAGCGCGCCTTCTCCTACCGAGCACACCGGTGGAGCCGACTGCTGAGCGTCCTGCTCCCGGTGCCCACACTGCTTGCTCTGCTCGGTGGGATCTGGGTCCCCCAGCTGCTCCTACTGGCAGCCGCCCTGGCGATGCTTTTCTACCTGCTCAATGTGCGTTTCCTGATCTATGTCCGGAGAGTCAAGGGCTGGGCGTTCGCTCTCCGCTCGGCGCTCTTCCTCTGGCTGGAAATGCTCTGGGCTCAGGGTTCGCTGTTTCTCTGGTGAGTCGGGGTCGGGTGCACCGGGGCTGGTTCGCCCTTCTCATGGGGGACGCCTGGCCCGACACAATCAGGCACCGCGCTGGACGAGGCGCTGCGGCTGAGGACCCCGGAGTCGCACTGCACGGTGCGTCGAGGAGCCCCCAGAGAGGAAAACCGAGCCCTCGCCTCGCGCCCGCCCTCCAATCAGGCAGATTCGAACAGGGCGTTGCGCGCAATCCGAAGCGCGCGGCGGGGATTGAAGAGCGTGTTGACGCTCATGGCGCACTCATAGGTGCACTGGCAGCCCAACTGGTGCTGGTAACGGCGGGCCTCCTCGGCCAGCGGCGAGGACCAGAGCCGGGCCAGGTCGCAGTCGAAGTCGCGCACGTTGCCCATACTCTTGTCCAGCGTCTCACAGAGGTGAACCTCGCCGGTCTCGCTCAGGATCCCGATCAGATCGCCGGCGTAGCAGGGTGAGATCCGTCGTTCCGCTCGGGAGGCTTCGCGCACCAGCCGGTACGTTTCCTGCTCCTTGGCGATCACCAGCCGATCCATCCAGCCGTTGGAGATGCGGTGAGCGCGACGGTAGCGGATCACTTCCCGGGCGAACTCGAAGTAGCGATCCAGATCGACCTCTTTCAGGGAAGCGTCGATGGGATTGCCCCGGGTCAACGTGATCGTGATGGCGTCGGGCTGAAGCCGTTGGGAAACGTAGTGGTAGAACTCGGACAGGCGATCCTGATTGGCGGCCGAGACGGTCAGGGCGACTCCCACGGACAGGTTGGGAAAAGACGGCTTGAGGCGCTTGAGGCCCGCCAGCGTCTCCAGTGCGCGCTCGAAGCTTCGGGGATTCTGCCGGATGCGATTGTGGATTTCCTCTGGGCCGTCCAGGGAAACGCCTGTCGAGACCCGGGCTCGCCGTACCTTCTTCAGGAGGGCTTCGGCCCGCGCCAGGGTCTTGTCCACCAGCAACCCGTTGGAGGGAATCTGGATGTTGCGGACGCGGGAGTTTCGCTCGAAGGCCTCTGCGATTTCCGGAAGATCGGGCCGCAGGTAGGGCTCTCCACCCGTCAGTGACAGCGAGAGCAAGTTGGGCAAGCTGTGGCTGATCCGTTCGATCTCGTCCAGTCTGAGCTCGTTCTTGGCTTTGTTGAGTTGCTCCCAGTAGAAGCAATGGGTGCAAAGCAGATTGCACTTGGAAGTCACGAAGAAGATCAGGCTGACGGGAAGGCCGCGCTTGCGGACCAAACGCCCGGCAACTCGTAAATCCTTCACCAGACCAACCGCCACGCCCGCCATCGTAGCACAACGGGCAATCTGGAATTTCGAGCTCACACTGGCCACAACAACCGGATGCTCGATCCCCCACGAGCCGGGAAAGACTCTCGCCTGGTGGAGGCCCCGCCGTTGGCTCTCGCACAATCTTCGCGTTGGGCCGAACTTTTTCGGAAGCGCTTCCGTTGAAACTTGGCGAAAGGAGTTCATCCCATGAAATTCAAACGCACCTTGGCTTTCGTTCTGCTGCTCTGCCTTTCGTCCATGCCTCTGGCGGCTGCCGGCTGGCTGCACGTCCGGGTCGAAACCGACGAACAGGAGCAGATACGGGTCAACATTCCGCTCTCGCTGGTGACCACCGTGTTGCCGATCATCGAGAGGCAGGCACCGAGAGAATTCAGCCGCCACGGCATCCGGATCGAGAACCAGGAAATCTCGGTGGCCGAGCTGCGCCAGATCTGGGCGGAGTTGAAGAGCACCGGCAACTATGAGCTGGCTACCATCATCTCTCCCGACGCCAATGTAGTCGTCAAACTGGAGGATGATTATCTGAAAGTCGACACCGATGCCTCCTCCAGAGAGCGGGTGCAGGTGCGCGTTCCGGTCCGAGTGGTGGACGCTCTGCTTGCCGGGACTGGCGAAGAGCTGAATTTGACGGCGGCACTGGAAGCACTGCAGGCCGAACCGGAGCAGGAATTCGTCTCGGTGGATGCCGAGGACGCCAAGGTCCGAGTCTGGATCGACAGCAGCAACGAGGGGAACTGAACCGGGCCGATCAGGAGCAGCAAGCCGTCGAACTTCGGGACCAGGCGAACCTCCGAATCTGACGGGGCAGGGCCGGTCATTGGGAGTTTTGGGGCGGCAACCCTCGATTCAAGAGGAGAAGACGTCATGTTGATGAAATTGGGAGCGGGAGTATTGGTCGCCAGCCTGGGACTCGGAGTGGGGACCGGAGTAGCGGTTCACCAGTACGGCACCGTGGTCGTTCGAGTCGAGGAAAGGGGGCCGGCGGGGCACTCCTTCACGATTCCGGTGCCATTGGCCCTGGCCCGTTTGGCTGTGAGCTTCGTGCCGGTCGAGGAGTTGCGCGCCGAAGCTGCCGAGCTGAGACTGGCCAGCCGGCTGGCCGCGGCCGTTACCGAGGAACTGTCCCAATACCCCGACACGGTCCTGGTACAGGTGGAGAGCCCCGACGAATCAGTTCTCGTCTATACCGCTGATGGGGAGTTGTGCGTGGACGTGGACACCAGCGACGAACGGGTAACCGTCCGGGTACCGTTGTGGGGCGCCACCCAGATTCTGGAAGTCCTGGCCGAACGCGCCGAGCCGCTCCCAGCCGAATCCACGCAAGACTGAGCCGATCGCGGCGCCACTCAATCTGCGAGCGGCGAACCGGGGACAGGGCATATCGCGACGAAGTTGGAAGTTGGAATCTGCGAACGGCGAGCTGGGGACAGGGGACGACGGACTGGGGACAGGGGACGAACCGTGACCTGGAACGGACAGCGCGAAGACAGCAACTGGGGACAGGGCAAAACCGTGAGGGTCCCCCCAGGATTCGAGGACAGGGCCGAGGAAGCGGGTGAGACTCTCCGTCCCAGCAGGTCCGCACGTTCAGATACAGAGGCAGCCCGGCCGACCCGAACAGCAGATTGAGACCCCAGACGGCCAGCGAGGGGGCCAACAGCCCGTTGCCCCCTGGGACTCCAGACAACTCAAAGACGCCCCCAGGTAGAGAATTCCCATCAGAATGCCCGCCGCAACCCCGACCCGGCGCACTGGGTCAGAACCGGGGACAGGGCAAATCGTGACGAAGCCGGGCAAACCGCGAGCAAGCAAGAAGCCGCAAGTTGGGTATGCGAACGGCGGACTGGGGACAGGGGACAACTGAAGGACCTGCGAATGGCGAACTGGGGGACTGGGACCGGGGACAGGGCAATGGGACCGGGGACAGGGCAAAGTCGTGAGGATGCCCTCCAGGATCGAGGAGGGGGGGTGAGACGCTCGGCCCCAGCCGGTCAGGTCCGCACGCTCAGATAGAGATACAGCCCGGCCGAGCCGAACAGCAGATTGGGGCCCCAGGCGGCCAGGGAGGGTGCCAACAGCCCGTTGCCCCCCAGGACTCCGAATACTCCGAAGGCGCCCCAGTAGAAGATCCCCAACAGCGTGCCTGCCGCGACCCCGTACAGAGCGCCCTTGCGCCCGATCGAAAACGCGAAGGGGATCCCCAATATCACCATCAACAGACTCACCATCGGAAAGGAGACTTTCTTGTAGAGCTCCGTCAGCAGGTGGTCCACCTCGAATCCTGCTTGCTGCAGCTCTCCGATATAGGCGTCCAGTTCGCCGTAGGTCATCTTGCTGGATTCCTTGACCTCCTGCACGAAGTAGTCGGGCGTCTCCTGCAGGGCCAGCAGTTGGGAATCGAACTGGGTGACGCTGTCCTGGTCGCGGGTGAAATCGCGCCGCCATCCTCGAATCAGGTTCCATTGCTGCAAGGTCCGGTCCCAGGTGGCACGTTGGGCGAAGGTGTGGCTGATCAACCGGTTGTGGCCGATGTCGATTTCGTAAATCGAGAACTCGGCGAACAAGCGACGATCCGGATCGTAATAGTTGTAGTTGAAGAGCCTGTCCTGGCGACCGAAGATCCAATTGCGCCCCGGGTAGTAGTGAGTCTGCGCCGGGTGCCCTTTGATGACGTCGCGCAGGTTGTCCTGGCGCTGGTTCGAGTAGGGCAGAATCTGGTCCTGGGTCAGGAAGATGGCGACGCTGATCAAGGCCCCCAGCGCCATCACTGGAAGAGAAATCCGATAGAGGCTCACACCCGAAGCCTTGAATGCCACCACCTGGGAGGTCTTTTCCAGAATCCCGAAGGTGATCATGGTGGCGATCAGGATCGAGATGGGAATCAGCAGCATCAGCACCTGGGGCATCAGGTAGAGAAAATATTCCAGGACCACGCCCCATGTGATCTGGTTGGCGTAGACGTCGTCGACCAGCTCGAAGAAGGTGAAGAGGTAGAACAGGGCGACGCAGACGGACAGGGTCAACCCCAGACTGTAAGCGAACAGCCGCAGCAGATAGAGGTCGACCACCCGGGCCAGTCCCAGGCGGATGTTGGACAGGCTCCAGAACCAGCGGCGGATGTGCTCGGCTGCCCGCCCGAAATGCCGCGAAATCCAATTCGAGGGGCGCCTCAACCCTCGACCCAGCCAGATGACGGGGCGGTAGCCGGCCAGCGCTGTGAACAGAGTCCGGCCGCGCCTGGCTTCGTGCAGGCTCAGCAGCGCCAGCGCAGCCAGCAGACCATCGGCACCCCACACTCCGACCACTGGGTGCAGGGCTCCTTCCCCGGCCAACTCGGATCCGGTGGCGAAGAGAATGTAGTAAAGAAAGGCAATCGACATGCTCACGATGGAGCCGTAGCCACGCCCTCCGCGGTGGCTGGAAATCCCGAGCGTCACTCCCAGCACCCCGAACACCAGGGCCGCCAGCGGCAGCGCCAGGCGGCGCTGGATCTCCACCCAGCATCGCCGCACCTGCCGGTCGTCCCCGGTCCGGATTTCCATCCAGAGTTCTGTCAGGCGTTTGTCGGCATAGCGCTTGGGCTGCTCCGACACGGGTTCCACCTCGGGCAAATCCACCGAGACATCCAGCTCTCCAAAGCGGCTCAAGCTGTAGCGCTGGGGATCACCTTGCTGAAACTCGTAGATCTTGCCTTCGGCGAAGACCAGCTGCACCCGGTTGGGATCCTCTCCGAAGAGAGCCTCTCCCCGCTGGGCCAGCACGATCCGCTTCTCGCCCTCCTGGGTGTCAGCCAGAAAGACACCTTCCCAGACCCGCGTCCGCAAATCGACATCCTCGACGTAGAGCAACTTGCCGGGAAGGTCTTCATTGAAGACCCGCGGGCGCACCTGTGACTGGACCGGCCGGACGCCGATCTCCTGGCGCAGCCGGCGCAGCTTCCAGTTGCCTTCCGGCAGCAGCACCAGGGTGAGCACGAAGGTTCCCAGCATTACCATCACGGCCACCTTCAGCACCGGGTTGAGGATCTGGTAGACTCCGATCCCCCCGGCCCGCATGGCTACGATTTCGCTTTCGGCCGAGAGCCGGCTGAATCCCACCAGCGTTCCGACCAGAAAGGAAATCGGAAACGTGAAGATCAAAATGCTGGGCAGCAGCGACACCACCACCTGGAAAATCGTGAAGGAATCTGCGTTCTTTCGGATCAACAGCTCGACCAGGCGTCCGAACTCGCGTGTGAACACCACGAAGGTCAACACCCCCAGCGCGATCGCCCAAGGGGGAAGGACTTCCTGGTAGATCACTCGGTAGATCTTCTTCATGAAGCTTCCGGAATTCTAGCAAATCGCGAACCGTGCTGGCACCGTGAGGGTTCACTGCCCAGCAGCGTGCGCTTCGAGGAGGGTGCGGGAATGGGACTCGAGGTTGGACGGGAGACCCCGGCAAGCGCCTGGTCCTCTCGAGACGCCTTTCGCTCTCGAGCCCTGACGGCCTCCGGCGGGGCGGCGGGGCCAGTTCAATGCAGCGTAGGGCTCTTGGGCAGGGCGACGACGAACGTCGATCCCTGGCCCAGATCGGACTCGACCCAGATCCTTCCGTGGTGTTTCTCGACGACCCGCCGGCAGACCGGCAGACCGAGGCCCAGCCCGGGCGTTTCGGGGCTCTGTTTGGAAAAGGGCTGGAAGATGGCTTCGCGCTGATTCGGATTGACGCCGATGCCGTTGTCACGGAAGAAGAACCGGACCTCGCTGTCTGCCTCTGACGCCGAGATGTGGAGCGTCGGCACGTCGGGTCCCTGGTAGAACTTGATGGCATTGCTGATCAGGTTCTGGAAGGCCAGTCGCAGCTGGCGGCTGTCTGCCTTCACCGTGGGCAGCGAGTTCCATTCGATCTTTGCCCGGGCGGCATCCACCATCGGCTTCAGGTTGAGGACTGCTTCTTCGATCACCCAGTTGGCATCGCAGTCTGCCACCTGGACGTCGCTCCCTGTGCTGACCAGCTGCAGCAGATCGTTTGTGATCTCCTGTATGCGCCGGGCGGCCTCGTGCGCCGAGTAGAGGTACTCCTGCCCGTCCGAGTCCAGTCGCTGGCTGTGATCCTCGACCAGCAGTCGAGTGTATTCCCGGAGCTGGCTGACGGGCTCGTGGAGTTGATGCGAAGCGACGGACGCGAACTCGCTCAACTCTCGCTGCGCTTCGGCCTTCTGCTCATCGCGGTGAGCCGATGCCTGCAGGAGCTCAGAGGCCTGCCGTTCGTATTGCGCGACCTGTTCCTGGAGCCGCTTGTGCTCGGTGATGTCCGACACCACGCCCACCATTGTCCGGGGCGCCCCCGCGGTCTCCGAGCTGGCCAGAGCGATCGAGTACCAGCGCTTGTTCCCCTTGGCGGTGCTCAGCTCGACCTCGTATCGGGAAGACGGCTCCCGCGGGCCGTTCGACTCCGCCCCGACTTCGGCTCGAAAACCCGGCGCGCGCCAGCAGTGCCCGAGTTGGCAAAGCTGCTCCACCGATTCCGCCTCCAGCATTTGCAACAGTGCCGGGGTGGCATCCACCAGCCGTCCTGTCTCGTCGGCCCGGAACAGGCCCAGACTGGCGCGGTCCATCAATCGCCTCAAGCCTGCCAGGGAGAGCTCCTGGTTGCGCACGCCGAGGCGGGCGCGGGCCAGGTGCCGCTTCACCAGCTTGGGCAGGAGCAGAAAACCGGTCGAGTTCTTGTACAGGAAGTCATCCGGGCCAGCCTCGAGGATCCTCTGTTCGATGGAGCTCTCCAGTGAACCGCAGAAGAAAATGACGGGAGTCCTGGGGGCGGCCCGTCGCAGACGCTGCATCAGAGTCAGGCCGTGAGGTCCGGCAAAGAAGTAGTCGAGGATGGCCAGATCGAATTGCGGGTCGCGCAGCTCCGCCTCGAAGTCCTCTTCGGTGGCGACAGTCCGCAGCTGCAATTCCGGAAGCTGTTGCTTCCACAGCATTTGGACCAGCTGACGATCACCCGGGTTTTCGTCAACGAGCAGAATGGTTGGTTGAGAGATGAGTCTCCTCCAATGTTACCCCTAACACCCGGCTGCCAAACGTTTATTTTACCTCGAGATGCCCGGAAAAGCCACAACTTTCGCAGGGAAGAGCCGGAAGTCGGAGGGTTCACCCCCTTTGGGTGGCTCGCCAGAGGCCACTGGCGGACGCGGGTGGGAACCCTGCGCGGGGTTTCTTGGTCGGTGGCCAGCTCGGCTCCCGGCGCACCGGCCCCCTCGAGGGGGATTCGAGGAGGGCGGGGTCCTCCGTCCTGAAAAGGCGGATGCGCTACCGTGCCGCGGAGTGTTCCCGCTCACCACCCGGTGTTCCGGCGGGTGCTATACTTCCGCGATCGCGCTGTACCTGGCCCGCGCGCCCTCCGCCGATCCGGCGTGGCGGGACGCAACGAGCGCGTGCGGCGACGAGGGGACGACGGTGGGTCAGCCCTGGAATCGTCAACCGGCGTCGCGATATGGGCCTGCTGACAGTGACGCCGGGACGGCACGGCAGGATCCTGGGCGAAACGGACTGGACGCACGATACAAGCTGCGAGTCCTGCATGGTGGGGCGGTGGCTCGAGCCGTGCGTCAACCCACGGAAGGGTGCATCAGATGTGTGGTATCAGCGGTCTCTACCGTCCCGGAGCCGAGGTCTCCGAGGACGAGATCGGGGCCATGTGCCGGCGGCTCGTTCACCGGGGCCCGGACGAGACGGGAACCCACATCGACGGTGACTTCGGCTTCGGTATTCGGCGGCTCTCCATCGTCGATCTGGAGAGCGGCAGCCAACCCATCTTCAACGAGGACCGCAGTGTAGCCGTCATCTGCAACGGTGAGATTTACAATGCACCCCAGCTTCGCCAGGAGCTGGCTCAGCGAGGACACCGGTTCTCGAGCCGCAGCGACGTCGAGCCCATTGTTCACCTGTATGAAGAGCACGGCACTGACTTCGCTCGCCATTTGCGGGGCATGTTCGCGGTGGCGATCTGGGACGCCAGGCTCCGGCGGCTGGTGCTGGCGCGAGATCGGCTCGGCATCAAGCCCCTGCATTGCTGGCAGGGTCCAGGGCTCTTCGCCTTCGCCTCGGAGATCAAGGCCCTCCTTCAGCTCGAGGGATGCCCCCGCGACATCGACCTCGAGGCGCTCGACGCTTACCTGTCCTTCAACTACATCCTGGCTCCGCGCACGATATTCCAGGCGATCCGCAAAGTCCCGCCGGCCACCACCGTGGTGGTGGACTCCGGCGGGGTCCTCTTCGACCGGTACTGGAAACTGGAGCTCCCCGAGACCCGGCGCGGCGCCGAGGCCGGCTCCGAACTGCTGGAACTGCTGCGGGAGACCGTTCGGATGCACCTGCTCTCGGACGTGCCGGTGGGAGTCTTCCTCTCGGGAGGCATCGACTCGTCCCTGATACTGGCCCTGATGAGTGAATCTCTCCCCCGGGTCAAGAGCTTCTCGATCGGTTTTGCCGAGGCTTCCTACGATGAGGTCCCGGTGGCCCGCGCCACCGCGGAGCGCTTTGGCACCGAGCATCACGAGCTGGTGGTGGAGCCGTCGCACGGCTTGGAAGTGGAGAAGCTGGTGGCCGGCCTGGACGAACCCTTCGGAGACTTGTCGGCGCTCCCCGTCTACTTTCTCTCGCAGATGGCCGGCCGTCAGGTCAAGGTCGTCCTCTCGGGAGACGGTGGCGACGAGCTGTTCGCCGGCTACATGACGTACGTGGCCGACCGGCTGGCGCGCTACTATCGCTGGATCCCCCGCAGTTTGCGGCAGCACCTGATCCCCTGGATCGTCTCGAAGCTGCCAACCTCTTTTGAAAAGGTCAGTTTCGACTACAAGGCCAAGAGATTCGTGGAAATGGCGGGGGACGGCCCTCTCAGGAGCCATTTGGGCTGGAAGGTCATCTTTTCGGAGGCGGAGAAGGAAGGTTTGTACCGGCCCGGCCTGCGGGAGGCGCTCTCAGAATCCGACCCTTGGGAGCCGTACGTGCAGATTTTCGAGTACAACGGCGGCCTCCACTGGCTCGACCGGCTGCTGCGACTCGATCTCTCCACCTACTTGGTCGACGACATTCTCACCAAAGTGGACCGGATGAGCATGGCCCATTCGCTGGAGGTTCGAGTGCCGCTCCTGGATCATCGAGTGGTGGAGTTCGCCGCCAGGCTGCGGCCCAATCTCAAGCTCAAGGGCCTGCGCACGAAGCACCTGCTCAAGGAGATTTGCCGCGGGCTGCTCCCCGACGATCTGTTGAATCGAAAGAAATCGGGCTTCATCTTCCCGGCCTCGCTCTGGCTCCAGCGCGGGCTGCGCGAATTCACCGCCGACGTGCTCTCTCCGGCGAGCCTGGACCGGATGGGCTACTTCGACAGCGGCTACGTCCAGCAGTTGCTCCAACAGCACTGGTCGGGCGTGCGCGACCAGGCGCGACCGATCTGGAACCTGGTGATGTTCAGTTCCTGGTACTCGCAATTCATGGATCGATCGAGAGGCGGGGAGAATCAGTAAAGGCGTGGAAGTGTGGAGGTGGAGGCGCGGAGAGAATCCAGGGCGTGCTGCCCTGTTGGAGGAGCCCACCTGCGGAGACCCTCGTCAGGATTCCGCTCCACGACCCATCAGGCGAGCGACTGCCAGGCGAGCCACCCGCAGCAGATCGAAGAGAAAAGGGGCGGGATCGGAGAGCGACTCCAGGGCGTAAATCTTTGGGCCCCGGAGAGAGCGCAGCCACTCCCTGATGCCGAGCCGCCCGCGTCTCCAGAGGAGAAGCGAGGCCTGGAAGTCCTGCCGCAGGTGGATCCAGGCGCACTTCTGCCCGGTCTGCGACCGGGACACCGGGAGCGGCAGCCCGAGATTGTCGCAGTACTTGGTGTAGAGCAGCTCGACCCCGCACGCTTCGGCCAGGCTCGAGCGGCCGGTCGGGCGCCCAATGTTCGACTCGATGATGAGGTATTGGCCGGTCTCGGGATGGCGTTTCATCTCCAGATATCCCAGTCCCCGGAAGTGCAGCCCCTGGAAGAGCCGTCTGGAGTGTTCCAGGACGGTCGGGTCCGGCTCTGCCCGGGCCAGGCACCCGCTGCCGGTCTCCAGTGGCCACTGGCGGACCTTGCGGGAAACGAACCCGACGAGCATCTCTGACCGGCTGTCGAAGTAGCAGTTGCTGGTGTAGAGGTTCTGGTCCCCTCCCGGCACCCATTCCTGCAGAATCAACCGGTCGCTCCAGCGGATGCAGCGCTCGAAGTACCGGAGCAACTCGGCACCATCCTCGATCTTGAAGACCTTCGCGCTGGTCTGGGACAGCCAGACTGGGGTCTTGACCGCAGGCTTGAGAATGGCGGGGAATCGAATCTCGCGGGCGCCCCGCTCGGCGTCTCGACGCTCCTGAATGAAAGCGGTGCCGGTCAGCGGCAATTGCTCGCGCTGGACGTACCGGTAGAAGTGCCACTTGTCCAGGAGCGTCTCCACGGTGTTCGGATCGGGAAGATCGTGGATGTAACCAGGGGGCAGATCCTGCTGGTGGCGGGCCAGCGTCAGCACGCTCGCGTCGGTACAGGGGAACAGCACCGCCGGACCGTCCAGCTCGTCTGCCAGCCGAACCAGAGTCTCCACCAGAGCCTCCCCCGAGGTGTCCGATGTGAGGGTCCTGTCGCACGCCTTGGTTCGACAGCAGAAGTGGCTGGAGTCCTGCGCCAGGCCGATGACAGGCACCCGGCGGCGCCGCAGGATGCGAGCGCTTTGGAGCCCGGTCAGACCGTCGAGGCCAACGATGACTGCGGGAACTCGGGCACTTCGATTCATCTGCTAGTCCCTGCTCAGTAGATGCGTCCGGCAAGTAGCCGGAAGCGCAGCACGGGCAGCGTCGTGCGGGTGCCGACGTGGAGGCGCCGCACGCGGAGGGGTTGGCTCGACCCCTGGCGGTTGATCCCCGGGCGAGTCGTGACTGCCAGGCGAAAACCAGCGGAAGCCGCCGCCGCCACGATCGCATCGGAGCACGCTCCGTCGGGGTATGCGAACAGCGGGGGCGACTGGCCCAGTTCTCGCGCCAGGTCCTGACGCGACTGGGCCATCTCGGCGGCGGCTTCCGAGACGGGAAGCTGAGTGAGCCGGGGGTGAGTTCTGCTGTGGGGAGCGATCACGACTCCCTCCTGGGCCAGATCTCTCAATGCATCCCAGTCCAAAACGGGATTCTCGAAGGTCGGCGCGTCCAGCTGCCGGCAGATCTCTCTGAGCAGGGATTCCGCCTGCTCGTGGGAGAGGGTCTTGACGAAGTCGCGGATGCGGCAAAAGCTCCGCAAGCGATCCTGGCGCAAGCCCAAGGGCAGGCGGCCCAGCGGGGATTCCAGCGAGTCCTCCCGGCTGGATGCGACGGCGTGGTACAAGCGGTCCCACCAGAAGGCTCGTTCGGGACGCCCGGGAAAGGCCGTGGGGACGAACAGCGTCACGGGGAGTCCGAATCGCTTCAGAATGGGCCAGGCATGCTCGGCGAAATCGCGGTAACCGTCGTCGAACGTGATTGCCAGGGCGCGTGGGGGCAATTCCTGTCGCCCCTCCAGCGCCTCCAAGAGCAGCTCCAACGAGATCACCCGGTAGTGTTCGGCCAGAAACCGGACGTGCTCTTCGAAGAGCAGCGGGGAAATGACCAGGTAGGGGTCCAGCATGGGTCGGTGGTCCGGCTCGTCCACCCGGTGGTAGGTCAGGACATGGAAACTCCCCCGCCGTGCGGGAACTCGCTCGAGCAGCCGCAGCAGGACGTCGATCGCGGGGCTGTCTGCCAGTCGCGCGGCCAGCCCGCGGGACCGACCTGACAATCCGCTAGCGTCGCGAGTCATGAGGCATCGATGTCTGCCGGGTGCCGGGCGGATCCTTGACCGCGCGGGTGGTGTTCCCGGATGAGATCGGCCACCTGCCCTACCACCGCTTCCACGGGTTCCGACGCGTTCACGATGAACACCCTGTGCAGCACGTTGGTGAGATCCAGGTATTCGCGGCGCCGGCTGTCGAGGGCCTCGAGCGTGCCCTCCCCTTTTCGCTCCAGGAGCAATTCGGCGGGTGCATCCAGGACGATGACCAAGCCGGCCCGCGGGTAAAAGCGGCGAAGAGTCCACACGTGAAACCGCTCTATGGCGCCCAGACCATTCGGATCCGCGATCCCGTGGTGATAGTAGTCGGCGAAGAAGTCGCGGTCGAAGATCACGATCCGGCCGCGCCGGTCGTGGTAGCGGGCCAGACCCAAGCGGTACCATTCCTCGGCCATCAGGTTGAGGACCCGCAGCAGGTCGTAGAATTGTCCGGCCAAGCCTCTTGCGCCCCCCCGGCCTTTCCGGCCGCCAGGAACGGGAGGCCCAGTGCGGTCCGGCTTCCAGCCCAGCAGGCGTTTGACGGCCAGAATCAACTTGGAACTGGGCAAGAGCCGATTACTGGATTCCAGGCGCACCCCCATGTAGATGACCCGTACCTCTGCCGGCAGCAGCGCGGGCAGCCGCCGGGTCACCGTGGACTTGCCGGCCCCGTCAGGGCCGAGCAGTACGACCGGGTACATGATGCTTGGAAAGGTCCTCCAGGATCCGGCTCAGACGGGCGCCGCTGAGTTGCCACTGGAAGTGTTGCTGGACGAAGGCGCGACCGGAGCAATCGGGCGGTGCCTGTCCCGAGGACGCCTGCTCGAGACGGCCGAGGATCTCCCGGGCCGCCTGCTCTTCGCCGTCGGCAATGGTGAGGGGTGGCCACTCCCCCGCTTCCGTTCTCAGGCCTTCTGCAGCCAGGCTGGAGACTACGCAGGGCACGCCCATCGAGAGGGCCTCGAGGACCTTGTTCTGCATGCCGGCGCCGAATCGCAGGGGTGCGCAGAAGACGGATGCCCGATCCAGATACGGCCGCACGTCATCGACGAACCCGGTCACGTGCCGCCCATCCCGGGTCGAGGCAGCCTGCAGAATCTCCGGGACCGGATCGCGACCAACGATGTAAAGCTGGACCGACGTCCGCTGGCGTTTGACGCGGTTGAAAATGGGGCCCATCAAGCGCAGAGCGGCGTCCACGTTGGGCGGATAGTCCATGGCTCCCGTGAAGACGATGCGATCCACGCCCAGAGCCGGAGCCGACCTGTTCCAATAATCCGTGTCCACACCGTTGGGAACGATCGACGTCCCTTCGCGGCGAGTTCCCAGCAAAGCCTCCCGGTCTCTCGGGGATATGAAGAGGCAATGAGACGACCGGCTGAGCGTGCTGGCTTCCAGCGACCTCATTCGCAGATAGCTGCCCAGCCGTCGGGGAAGCTGCGGCAGTGAAGCGTGGCGAAAGCTCCGGCGGATGCGCATCGAGGAGGCGTCACAGAGGTCGGCCACGAGGGGCACCGGCAAATCGGGCGCAACCGCGCCGGCGCACTGCTTGGTCGTGACCACGACCTGGAACGGGTCCCTCTGGTACAGTTCACGAACGGCTTGGCCCAGTCCGCCGCAAGCGTCCTGCATCGGCCGCAGCCCAGCCAACTGGTGAAGCATCAGCCGGACCGGACCCTTCTCCTCCCAATCCTCAAAGGTCTGTATGCGGGTTGTGAAGGGCTCGAGGGCAGCGGCGTGCTCGGGCTGGAAGGTGTCTCCGACACTGCAAAACAAAGTGATCCGGTGGCGGCTGGACAATTCGCGGATCAGAAAATAGTGGCGCAGCAGGCCACTGGTCAGCGGAAACGGAAAGGCGTTGGTCAGATACAGGACGTGCATCATGGGGGAGCAGGCTTGCCGATCACCACTTCCAGCCCAACGAGTATTCCCAGGCCTGAACGAAGGGGTGGGCGGCGAGCCAGCCCGTCGAGGCCTGCCCGTGTTCTCGTTCGAGTTGCCCCGCGAGACGCCCGATGGCCCGTACCCAGCAAGCGGTGAAGAGGGCGGGAAACCAGGCAGGATCGAGCTCGAGGCTTTGGGCGTAGCGCCGCAGATGAGGTGTTGCCCAGCCTCGAAGCGGGTCAAACGCCTGTCCCAGCCGCTCCCGAAGAGGCCGCTGGGCCAACCGCTGCTGCCCGGCCTCGCGGGCCACGAAAGCGAGAAAAAAGAAAAGGTCAGCCGCAGGCAACCCCTGTGATTCCGCCGACTCCCAGTCCAGAACGCCGACGCCGCCACTTTCCAGCGCAATGAGATTGGGATGACTCAGGTCTCCGTGTTCCCAGACGCCGGGCAACTTCGCCGGCGGGAGACTCTCGAGCGCCCGCGTCGACCGTGCCAGCAGGGGATGGTCCGGAAGGGCCTTTCGAATCTTGGCCATGGGCCCCT
>JBFKLX010000096.1:0-19941 GCA_041630155.1 Acidobacteriota bacterium | reverse complement strand
TTGGCCCGGCAGGAGACCAACTTCATCAACACTCTCGACGAAGCCGCCCAAATGGTGCGGACCGTCGCCCGCCCCGCCTTCGCGACGATGATCGACACCAAGGCTGCCCGCTCAGCCGAAGAAGAGACGGTCGAAGAGCTCGTCGATCGCTGGTATCCCACCGGGATGATCCGGCACGTTCACTTCAACGACCGAAACCGACGGGCGCCCGGGCAGGGTGAGGACAGGTTCGCCGGGGTACTGGAAAGGTTGTTGCATCACCAGTACGGCGGGTACGTATCGATAGAACCTTTCGACTACCAGCCCGACGGCCCGGCCGTGGCCGCCTTCGCCCGCGGCTACCTGCAGGGCATCCTGGCCGGCTGAGGCGGACGTTGCCTGGGGTTTTCAGCCCGCTGCCGCTTCCCGCGGCGGCAGGCTTCAAAAGACGAGCCTCAGACTGCCTTCTTCACTTGGTCCGAGTGAGTGGATGCCTTCGATCGTCTTGATGTCCCGGCCCGGCTCCCCAACCTTCAGCGTGTAGACCCCCGGCCGGAACACCTTGGCACGATAGTCGGTTCCCTGGATGCGAAGGGTGTAGACGATCTCATCGTTGGACTCGTCGATCACCTGCACGACCGGATCCGCCATCCCCTCGATTTGCAGCCGGGGCAGATAGGCGGCGGCTTTGCGTCCGTAGTTGTCCTGTTGTTGGAGCGTGACGGGCCAGCCCGGATATTGCGGAGCCCCCGGGTTGCCGGGATCGGACCAGCGCGGCCAGCACTCGATGGTGATGCTGCGGCTGGAGCGGTCCAGCCGGACGATTCCATAGCCGGGTGCGCGGTCGTGAAGATTGGACGGCTGCCGTCCCGTTTGGTGCGGGTTGGCGACCGCCAGAACGGTCATCCGATTCCCGAAGCCGTCCCGAAAATCACCGGTGTAGCGGGGTGCTCCCGGCCTTCGATTCCTCCCCTCGACGGACGGGAACCAGCGCCGCGGCCAGGTGTTCCCGATGGAGGGGACGCACAGAGCGTATCCGGCATCGCCCCAGTCGTCGACCCCGTATTGGATGGTGCTGGCCAGATGCTGATCGCCGGCCACGTGCAGGGCGAAGGCCTTGCGCATCTCACGCAGGGCACGCGCCCGACCCGACTGGGGCCAGCCGTTGGAGTCCGCATCGGCTGCCAGCTTGAATCCCTCTGGATAGACCTCGGGCGGCTGGATGGGGAGGCTGGGCAAGACGGCTCCGCTGGCCGCGTCCGGGGGCAGAGTGGCCAGATTGGAGAAAATGGTTTGTGAGAGAACGAGCTTCATCCACACCCCGCTCGACCAGTCGGCCCCCCATTGGCGCAGGAAGTCGAGTTGCCGTTGCCCCAGCAGCTCCGCGCCGGGGACGTCGGCCCGGGCGACGGGGTCGAAGCGGGGATTCTGAGGCCAGCCGTTGACGAAGCGGCCTTCCGGCACGGCCACGCTGGGAGAGGATTTCCATTGCCGGTCCGCCAGAATGGCGAAACTGACTCCCCCCTGGCGCAAATCGGTGTAGTAGACGGAGATGCCCTGGTCCACGGGGGTGGGGTCGAAGGGGTCGGGCAGATGGCTGGTCTGGGTGCGATGCACGGCGTTGACGAAGCGGGGAGGCATCTTGTAGCCGCCGCTGTCCTGGGCCGTCATGCCTTGCCGCTCCTCGGCTTTCCGACCGCCGGCGCCCCAGATGTTTCCGTGGTAGACGTCGTGGTCGTCCGGGATCGTGACGGTGGGAGTCACGCGCGTCAGAGGCGCGAAGGCCCAGCACCAGCGATACCACTTGTACAGGTAGTCCAGAAGCGCCTGATCCACCGGACTGCTGACGGCCGGTGTGAGGTCCCCTTCGTAGACTTGATCTCCGGAAAAGAACAGGAGGTCCGGCTGATGATGTGCAACCGCCCGGACGACCTCGTCATGGGGGAACCAGATGCCGTCATGGTTCCACTCCAGCCCTCCCGTGTAGATCTTGTGTCCGGTGAACGCCGCCAGCACGAACTCGTCCTCGCGCAGCGGCTCCGCCGGGATGCGCCCCTCATAGTCGTAGGTGCGGCTGCTCTGGGCTCCGGTGGCCAGATCATAGACGACGCGAAACTCGACGTCCCCTTCCGGCTGCCAGTCCTCGACCCGAAAAGGGATCGTGTAGCTGTCGTCGATCCATTCCGACTCGGCCCGCGTGCGCCACTCATCGTCACCCGACTGCCGCGTCTGGAGGACTGCTCTGCGGGTGTCGCGCTGGCCGAGCGGGCCCATCTGGGCCGTCAGTTTGAGGACGTGTTCAGAGACCGTGTATTGGGTGCTGAGAATGGGTCCAAACAGGCGATCGTCGTGGGCCTCGACCTTGTCGCCGGATATCTTCCAGTCCCGAAACCAGAAGCCCGATTCACCCCCATTGGGGCTGAGGTGCGAGACCAGGGCCAATCCCCCGTCCACCTGGCTGGCTGCCACACCTTCGAGGACCGCCTCACTGACCGTCTCACCGTTGTCGGGGTCACGGGCCCGCAGGGTCAGATCGTAGGCTCCCCCTTCCGGTTCTCCGCTCAGTTGGAGCAGCAGGGGACGGGAGGGCCCGTCGGCAAAGCCCGCGCCCGCCGTGGAGGTGGCGTCCAGCAAAGCCACCTCGGCCGGGTCCACCGGGCCGCCGATCGACCAGGTGCTGTCGACCCGGGCTCCGGCCGAATTGTTTCGAAACGCGACCAGGCCGCGGCCGTTGAAGACCGCCAGCAGTCCGCCGTCTTCCGCCGGCCGGTGATGAACCAAGGCAGTGAGCCGATAGTCCACGTGCTGCCCGCCGGCGCCGATCAGAAACCCGGACCAGGCCTCGGCAACCACCCTGCCCCGGGCATCCACCGGACCCGTGAGCACCTCCATCGAGAAGGAGCCCGGTCGGGGCCCGAGCGAGCGGGTCAGCAGGTGGACAGTGCGCCAGGGGAAATTCCGGCGCGCCTCCACGCATTCCAGCCGGCCGTCCCTGATCCTCCAGTCGGCCAGGCGATTCGCGAAGTATTCGGGCCCCACCCAGACCCGATCGATTCCGTCGGGCCATGCCGATTGGAAATCACCCGGTGCGCCGCCGCACGCGACGGAGAGGGCCAGCAGTACGGTTGCCGGAAACCAGGTCCATCCGGATCGACCTTCGACTCTTCTCGACATTGGATCGATGCCTCCCCAGCAGCGGCTCAGCCGAGTGGCCCCGAGCTCACAGTCTGAACAGGAGCCAGGTGCCGATCACGAGGCCGACGGCCAGAATCCAGCCGTGAGCGAAACCCCTGAGGTCGGTTCCGTAGGCCTTCCAGAAACCGAAACCGGCACTTCCTCTCAACGGCTGAAGCAGGTTCACGAGAAGGGACTGCTTCCCCTCCGCGGCCGCCCGGGCAGAGGGTCTCGGATCGTTCAACTCAGGGGCGTCCAGGCCCCGCGCCGCAGAGACCGGGGCCTCGTCTTCGCCTGGCGTAGCCGCCTCGGCGGGATGCTGAAGCCGGCCGTAAAAAGAGTCCGTTTTGGCCCCCGGTTCCTCCTCGGTCAACAGGCTGACGATCACCAGCGCCGCCGTTCCCGCCAGAAGGGCGGCCAGAAACACATTCGCGTCCCAATGGTCCAACCGCTCGCCCAGCTGGTAGTAGAGGAGGAAGTTGGTGAACAAAGCGACCAGCAGGCTGGCCAGAGCGCCCCAACGGTTGGCCCGCTTCCAGACGATCCCTCCAACCATGCTGATCCCCATGTAAGTGGCCAGCGTCTCGGTCAGCAGGAACGAGTAGAGTACCCTTTCGATGAGATAGATGGCGTACAGCACGCCCAGCATGGTAATCGCAAAGCCGCTCACCCGGCCTACCCAAAGGTAGTAGTGATCGGACCGGTCCGTGACCAGGTACTTGCGGAAGAATCCCTGAGTGAACAGCGCCCCGCTGTCCACCATGAAGGCCGAACAGGTCGACATATTGGCGGCCAGGACGCTGGCGATCAAAAGGCCCAGCGATCCCGGGAAGAGCAAATGACGGCAGGCGAAGCCGAAGGCATCTTCAGGATCTGCCAGGGAGGACACGCCGAACAGGCCCTTGGCGACCATGGCGGCCGCGATCAGTCCTACCAGAGCCCAGCCCACGGTGCAGAAGCGCTTGACGAAGTTCCCGTAGAGGAAGCCTACCCGGCAGGTGTGTTCGTCCTTGCCGGTGCCGACGGCAGCCAGCATGTGAGGCTGGGCCATGATTCCGATCAGCCCGTTGAGCGTCAACATGAGAATCACCCAGATCGTGATTCCCTCGGGAGCCGCCAGAGAAAACTTGTAAATCTCCAGGCTCTCCTTCATACCGCCCATCCCCCCGACCGCGACCCAGCCCATCGGGATCAACATGAAGGAGAGAGCGATGATGAGAAAACCCTGAAAAAGGTCGGTCCAGGCCGTGGCCAGCAGGCCGCCGACGAAGCTGTAGAAGATGAAGATCACCGTCATGGCGATCACCACCTGGTTCACTCCCACATCTCCTCCGGCCGCCTGATTGATGACTTTGGCGGCTCCCTTGAGCATGCTGGCTGTGTTCAAGGTGAAGAAGCAGAGCGCGAAGAGGGTGTAGATGCCTCCCATCCAGGGGCCGTAGCGGTCCTCCGTCATTTCCGCAATGGTGGTGCGTCTGATGCGGCGGAAAATGGGCGCCATGATCCAGTAAAAAGGAGTGGCGAACAGGTTTTTCCAGTGGAACCAGATTCCGGAAACTCCACTGGTGTAAACCGCCCCTGCCAGCGAAACCGGCATCTCGGCGTGAGTGCCGATCCCAAAGCTCTGGCCGATCATCAACCATTTTCCAAAGCGCCGGCGACCCAGGAAGTAGTGATCCGTGTCCTTCACTCGCAAACCGGCCACGATGCCGATGGCGGTCACCACGACCAGATAGGCGATCAGGATAATCCAATCGATATCTGCAATCTGCATGCGTTGCCTGTATACAAACCCGGAGCGGGAATCGCAAGCGCTGCCGGGAATTGCAGCCCTCTAGGCATTGGCAGTTCCTCGCCGCTCGGCTAAGGTAATAGTGGAATCGGAAGAAGATTCGACATGCAGATCCGGGTGTTCGAAAACAAGTTGGACTTGGGAAGAGCAGCTGCCGAGGAAGCCGCTGCAACCATCCGTGCCGCCATCCGAGAGCGAGGCCAGGCCTGCGTGATCGCCGCTACGGGAAATTCCCAGCTCGATATGCTCGGTGCGCTCGTCCAGCAGCCCGTCGATTGGCCGCGAACGGTCTTCTTTCATCTGGACGAGTACCTGGATCTTCCGAAAACACACCCGGCGAGTTTCAGGAAATATCTGAAAGAGCAAATCGTCGACAAGGTGCAGCCGGGTGAGTTTTTCTTCATCCAGGGAGATCACCCCGACCCGGCGGCTGAGTGCCACCGCCTGAAGTTGTTGCTGGCCGGCCGGCAGCCGGACCTGGCTCTGGTGGGGATCGGCGAAAACGGTCACCTCGCATTCAACGATCCGCCGGCCGACTTCGAGACGGAAGAACCCTACCTGATCGTAGAGTTGGATGAGGCCTGCCGAAAGCAGCAGCTGGGAGAAGGGTGGTTCGCGACCCTGGACGAAGTTCCCCGCAGAGCCATCTCGATGTCGATCCGGCAGATTCTCGCGTCCCGCCGAATCATCTGCGTGGTTCCCGACCAGCGCAAGGCCAGGGCCGTGAAGAACTGCCTGGAGCAAGAAGTGAGTCCTCGGTTCCCGGCTTCAATCCTGCGCCGGCACCCGGATACGCTGCTCTTTCTGGATTCGGAGGCGGCTTCGCTCCTCACCCGGACTTCTCTGGAGGGGTAGTCGCAGGGCGACGGAGACGCTCCGCCGTGGCGGCGGGCTCGAGAGGGACGACCCGAAGCGCGATCCCTATGAAAGGTTTTGTCGATCTTCAGGTGAACGGTTTCAGCGGCGTTGATTTCTCGGCGCCCGGTCTGAGTCTGGACGAAGTGAGGCGTGTTGTCGAGGCGCTCCGCCGTCGCGGCACAATCGCCTTCTGCCCAACCGTCATCACCAGCGCCCTGGAAACCTACGAGCAGAACTTGCCTGTGTTGGCTCGAGCCATGGACGAACCCGATCTGCGCCCCCATCTGCTGGGGATTCATTTGGAAGGTCCATTCATCTCGCCGGAGGAAGGGGCCAGGGGCGCTCACTCGGCCCGGCACACCCGGCTCCCGGACATCCAGATTTATCAGCGCCTGCGGGAGCTAGCCCGGGATCGTATCAGCCTGGTCACCCTTGCACCCGAGCTTCCGGGAGCGGAGGGTCTGATCCAGCACCTGGTCTCCAGCGGTGCCGTAGTCTCCCTGGGCCACCATCTGGCCGATCGCCAAACCATTGCAAACGCCTGTGAATGGGGAGCAAAGGCGGCGACACATCTGGGCAACGGCCTGCCCAATTGGCTGCCTCGTCACCCCAACCCGATCTGGGATCAGCTGGACCAGGAAGGTCTGGCCGTAATGTTGATCACCGACGGCCACCACGTCCCCGCCAGCTTCATCCGCGTCGTAACCCGGCTGGTGGGAGCGGGCAGACTCATCGCGGTCAGCGATTCCGCACCAGTGGCCGGGTTGGCTCCGGGTTCGTATCGCACGCTCGGCCAGGACGTCGTGCTGGACCCGTCAGGACGCCTCTGGAATCCGGTGGAAGACCATCTGGTGGGATCCAGCCGCTGCCTGCTCGAGTGCATGAACCACCTGGCGGGGCTGGACGTGCTGGCGCCAGAGGAACTCCGGCAGGTGGGGTTCCACAATCCCCTGGCCCTGATCGGCCGGCAATTGGATGCGGCGGCGTTTTCGAGCCTTCCAGATCTGGCCTTTCAGGAAGCAGAGTTCGTCTGGAGTCCCAAAGGTCGGGGCCCTAGTTTCTCATGAGACTTCGCCCGCGACGCCGGGATGCAACTTCATGCCACTTCGCTTCAAGTGCTGATCCGGTCCAGGACGCCCCTCATGTGCGCGAAGGACTCCCTCATTCCCGGGAGCGGGTCGTCGGCATGGATCTCGTACTCCAGATTGACATACCCCGAATAGTCCATCGCTGTGAGCTGCTCGAAGATCTCGGGCACCGGCATCCTCCCCTGACCGACAACGCACTGGCTGGCTTTGTCGGAGAGGGAGGCCAGATCCTTGATGTGCATGTCCAGAAGGCGGCTTCCGGCTTCTTTGATGGACTCGACGACGTCAACACCGGTTCGGGCCGTGTGTCCGACGTCGATGCATAGTCCCACGCGCGGGTCCATGTCCTTGATCAGCTCCAGGCCGTCCTGGGGTCGCGGGAAGTGTTCGTCCTCCGGCCCGTGGTTGTGGATCGCCACCGCGATGTCGTATTCCTTCACGAAGCGCTCGATTCTGGGCAGCGTCTGGGCGGTGGGCGCGATCACCATCAGGGGCATTCCGCAATTCTTGGCGTACTCGAAATAGTTGCGGATGTCCTCGTCCTCATCCTTTTTGAGCGTGATGGTTCCGCCTCCGACAATCTGCAGCCCGGCTGCCTCGAACTCGCGACGGCCCGCCTGCAGTTCCTCGGGGGAGAGTTCGTAAGGAAGATGAAACGATTTCACGTTGACGTAACGCACGCCCAATTCGCGAATCATCGCAATGGCCTGGTCACGTGGAAACTTGCGCAAGGAATAGCTCGCGACCCCCAGTTTGACAATCTCCGGCTCTGCGCTCGCGCCAGTGCGGCTGCTCAGCGTGCAGCCCCAGGCGCTGCCCAGTGCTGCAGCCGTCGCCAAAAAGGCGCGGCGACTGATCGATGCATCTCTCATGGCCATCTCCACTCTTTTTGTTACTCCGGCCCGGGCTGGGCCGGGGACGGTACCCGTGGGGCTCTTCGCGTCGGCCGCGGTCCGTCATACTTTCTCGGGGACGACATAAGGTTCCCGGTAAACGCGGGACAGCAACTGATTGGCGTCGTCGTCCGCGAACCGCTCGCCGACCGGATCGAATTCCAGCGAGCGCCCGACCCGATAAGAAATATTGGCAAGGTGACACAGCACGGCGCTCTTGTGACCCTCCTCGAGGGTGCAGTTCAGGTGGCTGTTGTCCCCGGCTCTGACAGCCTCGATGAAGTTGCGGTGGTGATTGCCTCCCGCGCTGGCGTGAGCGCCAGGCTCTTGCTTTCTCCCCAGAAAGACGCGCCAGCTGGAGTAGCTGTCCACGATCATGTAGCCCTCTGAGCCATAGAAGATCACGCCAACCGTGTTGTCGGGGCCCTCGCCGATTCCGCCCTCGTGGTTGCTGATCCAATGGCGCACCTCGAACTGCAGGATCTTGTGACTGGCGGCAGCTTCAGGCGGGTATTCGAACTGGACGTGCTGAACGTTGGGCGTTTCCTGATCGTCGTCGAACATGACGTGTGCGCCCATGGAGCAGACCTTCACGGGGTGGGAGTCCAGGCCCAGGCCCCAGCGAGCCACGTCAATCTGATGGACTCCCTGGTTGCCAATGTCTCCGTTCCCAAAGTCCCAATACCAGTGCCAGTTGTAGTGGAAACGATTGGGCTTGAAGGGGCACTCCGGAGCCGGCCCGAGCCAGCGGTCGTAATGGACGCCGGGGGGAACGGGTTGCACGGACGCCCGTCCAATCGTGTCGCGCCACTTGTAACAGAGTCCCTTGGCCATATAGACGTCGCCAAGCTGGCCCGACTCGAGGAAATTGACGGCGGCTTGCATGGCGATCGAGCTTCGAATCTGATGTCCCACCTGGACCACACGCTGGTATTTTCGGGCGGCTTCGATCATCTTGCGCCCCTCCCAGATGTTGTGGGTGGCGGGCTTCTCCACGTAAACATCCTTGCCGGCCTGGCAGGCCCAGATGGTCGCCAGGGCGTGCCAGTGGTTGGGCAATGCCAAGCTGACGGCGTCGATGTCGGGGTCCTCCAGCAGGCGTCGCAAGTCGGTGTGGGTCTTGGGCTCCCTCCAGCCCTGTTCCTGGAAGTCCTTCAGGCGCTCTGCCAGGACCGACTCGTCGATGTCACAGATTGCTGCGACCTCGACTCCCGGCAGTCCTTGGAAGTTGCGCAGGTGGGATCTGCCTTGTCCGCGGACGCCGACGCATCCCATCCGGACCCGATTGTTGGCACCCCGGCTTTCTTCCGACAGGATGGTGGGTGCTACCGCCGCTGCCAGGGCCGAGCTCTTGACGAATTCACGCCGGTTGATTGTTGCCATGATGGTAACCTCGCGTTTGGGTTTGACGAAACGGAACGAGAGTCTATTGTACAGGCCGAGGGAAGCGAGTCCAAACGGCCGGCCGGGCCTGCCGGACCGCCGCCTCGAGTTCCATTTCCTCGGCTGGCAGTGGGTTTCCCCCCAAGGGGGCGGCTCTGCTGAGGGGCCGCCCGGTCCAGTACTGAAGGCTGGCCTTTTGACGAAGCTCTCTCTTACCATGACCATGCTTGGAGTTGGGTTCTTTTTCGAAATCGCGAGCCGATTCTCAGCCGGAGCAGCGGGATGACGACATACCTGGGGATTTTGGGTGGCGGCAACATCAGCGAGACTCACTTGCGAGCCGCCCGGGAATTGGAGCAGGTCAAGGTTGCCGCCGTGTGCGGCCTGAACCAGCAGAAGGTGCAGCAACTGGCGGAAACCGTTCAAGCCAAGGCCTTCACAGATCTGGATGCGTTTTTGGATCACCGGCCTCTCGACGCAGTGGCCATTGGCAGCCCTTCCGGGCTGCACGCCGAGCAAGGCATCGCGGCGGCCCGCAAGGGACTTCACGTGCTGGTCGAAAAGCCCATCGACGTGACCGTCGAGATGGCTGACCGACTGATCGAGGAATGCCAGGCCGCCAAAGTGAAGCTGGGTGTTTTCTTTCAAGACCGGGTTGCTCCCGATATCGTCGAACTGAAGCACCTGCTGGACTCGGGTCGCCTGGGCAAGCCGCTTCTGGTCTCGGGCCATGTCCGCTGGCACCGGCCCCAAGAGTATTATCGGGGGTCGAGGTGGCGGGGGACCTGGGCACTCGATGGTGGGGGAGCACTGATGAACCAGGGGATCCACACTGTTGACCTGCTCCTCTGGCTGATCGGCGACGTGCGCCGCGTCTACGCTTCCACCCAGACGCTCTATCATGACATCGAGGTCGAAGACACGGCGGTCGCCGCTCTGGAGTTCGCGAACGGCGCCTTGGGAACGCTCGAAGCCGCCACTTCAGCCTTTCCGGGGATGCCGCGCAAAGTCGTCGTGAGCGGCACTGAAGGAACCGCCACTCTGGAGCAGGACGAACTCGTCAGCGTCGACCTTCGCAATCCCTCCCAGCTGGAGGGGCGGGCGGGCAGCCGCAGCAAAAATCAAAGTGCAAGTTCGCCACTGGTCTCCGACGTGAGAGGTCATCGCAGGATCCTCGAAGATTTCCTGGAGGCGATCCGTCACGATCGCCGACCCCTGTGCGACGGCCGGGAGGCGCGGAGAAGCGTGGAGGTGGTGAGAGCCATTTACGCGTCTTCGAGCAGTGGGGAGCCGATCGGGTTGGCCACTGCAGGTTGAGGGCCGCGTGTGCCGATTGTTCTCAGTGGCTCTGGGCCAGCAGAAAAGGGGGAAGGATGCGAAACCTGTCGCCAACTTTGACTGACTGTTGCGTGACTCTGTCGTTCAGCTCGATTTCAACCTGGTACTCCCCGGGTTCGAAACCCTGCAGCGACAGATTTCTGATGAAAACCACCCGCTGGTCCGAAGCGTACTGAATCGACTCTCCACCCGTATCGATCAGCTCGGCGATGGACTCGCCTTTCCGCATCAGCCGAAACGCGATTCGCAGCGACGGTTGCTGCGTCGCCTGGTCCAGGCCGAACCCGTAGGCCTGGAAATAAACGCCCAGTGGCTTGTCCTGATGGAAAGCCTTGCTCAGGAACGGCAGAAGGAAAACGTCGCCGAGGACGAACATGGGATCGTCCAGGGGAACCGCTTCGAGAGGGCGTATCGAGTCCGAGAGGATCAGCGAGCTGACGCTGAGCACTCCCGTCGACGCGGGGGGCGGCGTGATCGCCGTGTGAATCACCCCCACGTTGCCGCCGTTGACGTCCTTGACCACAAGGGTGAGTTTGTATCTCATCTTGCGATCGAGCGGCAGGGTTTTCTGGTACATCGACCGGAGCTGCAAACCTTTCTCGAGCTGCTCGGGCCGGTAGGAGCTGACCACGTCGTCCTCGAATTCGGTGACCACGCGGTTGGTGATGGTGGTGATCAAACCGTAAATCCCGATCTTGGCCCGAAAGGCCCCGCCCTCCTCGGCAAAGGTCAAGTCCTTGTTCTCGAACTCCACGGTAATCGGGACCAGGACACGATCCTCGTTCAACGTGAAGTAATCAGGGCGGACTTTGGCCGGGAGCTTGCTGTAGGTGATGTTGACGTCGACGATTTCTTTGAGGTCTTTGTACTTCAGCTCCGGCGCCCGCCGCACGAAGGTGTAGGTCTCGTAGCGCCGGAACGGGCTGTCTTTGGAGCGCCGAAACTCGGACATCAAAGGATAGTTTTCCCGGGCATGACGACTGCCGGGGTTTAGGGCGGGTCGGTGTACTTTGTCGGCGATTCCGATCTCTTCGGCCAGTGTGAGCCCCGCCCCCGAGGTGGTCAGCAAGGCGTCCTTCTCCCACGGGTTCCGGGCCAGTCGAAACTCCTCGGTGTAGGTGGGGTCGACGAATTCCAGCTCGATGTCCGAACCGAGTCCCTCAATGTGCCGGTAGCGCCAGATTTCGAAAGGATACGTTCCCGTGGTGCCTCCGCCCTCGTGCAGGGGACGGATATACGCTCCGCCGGTGGGTCGGGCCTCGATCTCATCCGGTGGCCCCTGGATGATGTAGATCATGCCCCGATCTGTTTTCCAGCCCGGCTGTCCGCTGGTGTAGTGCTCATTGGCGTAGGCGATGCGACGATAATGCTCCTCTTTGAATTCGTTGAATGCAGTGCCCCAATCCGGATCCCGGCGGTGCCAGAACTGCTCGATGAACTGGTCCTTCTCTTCGGGCGTCGTGAGGCTCTCGAAAACAGCTCTCTCTTCGTCGGTGATGATGAAGACGACGTCCTGGCTCAGCCACTTCCTGAAGTAGTCGTCTTCTTCTTCGCGGGCAAGTCTTGCGCCCGCATCCGCTCGCTGCTCAGCCAGGCTTTTTTCCTGAGCAGCCTGAGACGCAGGCTGGACACTGGTCAGGGTCGCCACCAAGATGAAGGCTGTCCCAAGCCTCGTTTGCATCGCAAATCTCCTACTGGCGCGGCAGCTGAAAGTTCTTCTCTCGACAGAGTTTCCGAGGGGTATTCTAACAAAGCAAAGGGATCGCCGGTGCAGCGATCCCTTTGCTCGGACATTCGGATTTCCGGCTCGTGAGGTCAGAACCTCAAGCGCAGGCCGAAACGGATGACCCGCTCGTTGACCCCTTCGTCAATCTCCAGGAAGTCACTGTCGTCCACGTCGTCACTGGAGAAGGCGTCGTTGTCCGGACCATACTGCGGGTGGTTCGTGAAGTTGAAGAACTCTCCTCGGAACTCCATGGAAACACCTTCAGTGATATTGAAGACCCGGAAAACGCCGAAGTCCCAGTTCCATGTGGGGGGTGACCGGAGGATGCCAAAGCCGGCCGTGCCGATCGTATTCGAGGCCGGGACGGCAAAGGAGGCGGGATCATAATAAGGGGTCCCCGGCCCAATGCCGCCCAGGTTTCGGACGGGCGCCACCAGATCCGCGCGCTGGCTGCAGCCGGAGCCACAGTTGGCGCTGCCGTTGCCCTGCGCATCGAAGGGCGTGCCGCTGTACCAACTGATGATGTTGTTGACCTGCCATCCGCCCGCCAGATGCGAGAGAAACCCTCGACCGCTGAGCCACCGTCTGCCGTTTCCGAACGGCAACTCCCATACGTTGGAAAACTGGAAGTTGTGGGTCCGGTCGATATCAGCCAATTGCCGGTTCAAATCGAAGAGTGCGGGAATGTCGATCTTGAGTCCGCTGTCACTGTCATCCCCCTCGAAACCGGAGGCAATCGTTTTGCTCCACACGTAGGAAGTGTCGATGGAGATCCCGCCGGAGAAGCGGCGCGTCAGCCGCGTCTGCAGGCTGTTGTAGTTGCTGTGGCCGGCGGTGTCGGTCTGATTGGTCCCGGCCGTGCGGCCGAACTCAGCGACCAGTTGCTGGCCGTCCCGACCGCCTCCGAGCGGTCCCCAGTTGAGGTCGCGGCGTCCCAGCCCGCGGATCGAACGCGTCGCCACGTAGCCGATTTCTCCGTTCAATCCCCAGAACAGGTTCCTTTGAAGCGTCAGGTTCCAGGACTGCACGTAGCCGCGCTCGAATTTCAACGGAATGGTATGAGCGAAGACGTCACCCGGGATGCCGATGATCCCGTCTCCCAGATTCGGGACGACAATTTCGGGGATCCCCTCTCGCAGTCCGTTGATCACCGGAAGCCAGTCGAAAGCAGACCGAACATCGTTTTCGATGAACAGCGGATAGTTGGTCCGCAGATCCCGCGCCAGCGGGTAGGGGTCGATGGTGAGCCCGTAGCCCGCACGCACGACGAAGTCGTCGCTGACACGATAGGCGATGCCCAGCCGCGGTGCGAACAGAGTCTTGCTCACATCGATCCCCAGATCTTCAGGCACTTGCCCGACACCCCCCACGGACACCAGATTGGTCAAGGGGTCGTAGCGTTCGAATCCTCTGCCACCGCCCCGCGTCGGAATGGGGTAATACTCCCAGCGAGTCCCCAAGGAAAGGGTGAACTTGGGCGTCACTTGCCAGCGATCGCGAACGTAGAAGCCGTTCAGCCAGTTGCGGGTGCCGTAGGGAAAGACCGAGAGAAAGTTCTTCCCGATCCGGTCAGGCATACCCAGCAGAAAAGCCGCAAAGCTCTGCCGTGAAGTGCTACCGGTGAACGAGTCGCAGCCTCCTTGGCCGTCCCCTTGCAGGCAGAGCCGGGTCAAATCACGATCGAAGCGAAAGCGCCCGCGGGCGCCCTGGCCGACACCCCCTTCCGGCTGGGTGTGATTCATGTCCTGCCGGCTGATGTCCAGACCCCACCGGATGTCGTGCGTTCCTTTCGTCCAGTTGAAATTCAAGGTGTACTGGATATTGCGGTCGTCGCGGATGTACGGCATGAATGAGTCGACCGTGCCGTAGTCGTTATAGCCCTCGAGGTCGAAGTAGGGCCAACCGCCCTGCCAGAATTCAGGGCCATTCGTCCCTGGAATACCCAGAAAGTCGAGACCGATATTCTCGTCCAGGAATGGGTTTCTCGAGTCGGTGAAGAACTTGGCCCAACCATAGTTTCCGTCGATGACGAAATTGGGTGTGGCAATGTAGTTGACCCCGACCCCCCAGGTGTAGGTCGTACCCGAGCCGAAACCGGGATTTCCCCCCTCGAAGCCGAATCCAGTCAGCGCACTACCCAACAAGTTGTCGTTTCCAAAAATGGTGGGCTGCTCCAGGCTGTAGTCCAGTGCGCTGAAACGACCGAACAAGTTGAGGTTGTCCGTGATGACGTAGTCGACCTTGGTGTCGAGCGTCCACCTGTCCCACGTGAAGTTTCCCTCACCCACGTAGTTGTTGGTTTCTGAGTCGAGGCGTCCCGGGATGTTGGGCAAGGGAATCATGGGAAGGATCAGCTGCGCCACCGGATCGAACCGATTCTGCGGAATCGTGTTGTTGGGAAAGGGAGTTCGGCCCGTTCCGTCTGGATTTCCGGTCGCCGGATCGTACACCGTGACACCGAGGTTGTCGAAGTTCCCGTCCCGGACTCCTTGAGTCGGAACGGAGCCGACGCGATTGGAGAAACGGCGATTTGCCGTCCCTTCATAGCTGGCGAAAAAGAACAATTTGTCCTTCTTGATCGGCCCGCCAAAGCTACCGCCCCACTGATTGAAGATGTATTTGCCGGTGCGCAGGCCCTCAGGGTACGGGTAGAGGAATCGGTTGGCCCTCAGAGCATTGTCGTGATGGAGGAAGAATAGAGAGCCGGCGTATTGATTGGTCCCGCTCTTGAGCCGTACCGTTACGGCCGAGCCACCCGCCAGGCCCTGTTCGGCGTCGAAGCTGTTGGTCACCACATTGACCGTTTCAATTGCGTCGAGAGACGGCACGTAGCCGGTGATGTGGGGCAACCATGGGTTGGTGGTCGTGATCCCGTCGATGCGAGTCGTGTTGATGCTGTCGCTGACGCCGTTGACGTTGAAGGAACGCGAACGCGACGGATTGGTCTGAATGGAGTGTTCCCTCGAAGGAGGCGAGAACCCGGGAAGGATCTTGAACAACTCCTGGTAATTCCGGCCCAGAGGAACCGGCAGGTTCTCCAACCGTTCTTCCGTGATCTCAGACCGCACCTCAGCCCGGTCCGTCTGCAGAATAGCCGTTTCCGACGTGACCGTTACCGTTTCGGTCACCTGGCCGATCTGCAAGGACACGTTCTTGCGGGTCACGTTGTTCACACTCACCGGGAGGTTCGTCTCCACGAACTCCCGGAATCCGGTCAGGTTCACTCGCAGCGTGTAGACCCCCGGTGGAACCGTGGAAATCTTGTAATTCCCGGCCTCGTTGGTGATGGCTTGACGGCGGAAGTTCGTCCTCAGGTTGGTCACACTGACAGTCGCGCCCGGAATGGTTCCCCCGGTCTGGTCGGTGACCCTGCCGACGATCGACCCATACAGTACCTGGGCCTGGCACTCGACCGGCAAGGCGATCGCGACCAGTAGAGCGATACCGACCAGACATGCCAGAGCAGTTGGGCGGCGGCCGAGTTCACACCTGGCTAACTTCATCTCCACTCCTCCTTTTTGGCTACGGTTGACACGAGATGGATCTCCTGCTGCAGGAGTCGCGAAGGCAATCTCCTGTTACAGAAGTAAAGCTCACTGCTGCTATTTTCGCGCTGAGCGCTTCAGCACATTGACGCTGATGCTGCTCTCGGGTCGGCCGCCTGGGTAAACGCTGCCCGAGTGCTCTGAGGAAGGTCCATCTTGCAGGGTTGTGGTTGGTTAGTCCCACTCTTCCTTACCAGTCGTTTTGGATTTTTCTACAGTTGCCGATTATCGGTGCCAGTGGCTGAGGTGTCAAAGGAAAACTTCAGATGACCTGATGATCGCCCTCTGCGAGTTCGTTTCAACGATGGCGAATCGTGCCAAGCCGGCTCACACTCTGGCTCACACTTCGATCTTTTCGGCACGCCGCAGGAAGTCGGAATCGATGGAAACGCCCAAACCAGGTCCGGTGGGGACTCGCAGCGCTCCTGCCTCGATGCGAAACTGGGGCGAGTACCAGCTCTCGTGATTGGGGCGGCTGCGATAGGGGTACTCCATGTAAGGGCCGATGTTGGGAATACTGGAGGCGAACTGAAGGATGTTCGTGGAAGCGATTCCCGTCTGCGTGTTGTGGGGGACGATCCGCATGGCGGCCTCACGCGCCATGCGGGCCACGCGTGCCGTGCGAATGAATCCGCCATTGTAGTTGAGGTCCGGCTGAACGATGTCCATCACGCCGTTCTCGATCATCCACTGGAACCTCCACAAGCTGGCGTCCTGTTCGCCGGCCGCTACCGGCATCGTGAGGGCGTCGGCCACCTTTTTCGTTTCCCCCAGCTCTTCCCAAGGACACGGCTCCTCGAAGAAACTGACCTGGAGATCTTCGAGCATCCGGCCTGTTTCGATTGCCTTCGCGGAGTCATAGGACCCGTTGGCGTCGACATAGATGATCACGTCGTCGCCCAGTTTCTTGCGAGCCAGCTGGAGAAGCTTCTCGGTCCGCCCGGGGTAGGCATCCGCGTTGCGGCTCATGCGACCACCGATCTTGAACTTGACGGCGCGGGCTCCGGTTTCAGCGACCCCCTGAACATAGATCTCGACTTCCTGCTCGGCCGTGGTGTCGCGCTGCGAGCCCGACAGATAGACGGGGACCATGGTCCGGATCACTCCACCCATCAGTTCGCCGACAGGCTTGCCGGCGACTTTCCCGAGCAAGTCGAACAGGCTCTGTTCCACGTAGGCCACCGGACACCAGAGGGCCTGACCTGCCATCTTGTAGTTGCGAACGTAGACCCCGTCCACCAGAGACTCCAGGTCGCGGGCGTCCTTGCCGACGAAGAAGGGGGCCACTCGCCGCAGCAGGATCGGGATGAAGTCCTCGACTTGCTTGGTGCGGGCGATGCCCACCACCCCGTCCCGGGACCGGGAGCGGACGAAGTAGTGGCTGCCGTTGCGCAGCAACTCGATCGATTCGATCTCGACCGGTTCTTTGGACAATTCGTGCAGCCGGAAGAGAGTTCGTTCGTAGCTCGGTGTCCTGGCGGCTGCCGCCGGAGCGCAGCGTAGCCACCCGGGGATCGCGGGGAGACATCCAGCCAGCGCCGAGATCTTCAAGAATCGTCGTCTATCCATGCTCATCGAAGCGTTCTCCGGAGGACCTGCCTGTCAGGGTAGTGAAAAGGCCACGTAGGCGTCGCCGGAAGCCGTCCCCACTTTCCCGCCACCCCCTGCAGCAATGATCACGTATTGTTTTCCATTCACCATATAAGTCGCGGGAGTCGCGTAGCCTCCCGCATCCAGCTGGTGCTCCCAGAGTACCTTTCCGGTGTCCTTGTCGAAAGCCCGAAACTTGGCGTCCTTGGCAGCGCCAATGAACACGAGCCCTCCCGCCGTCACGATCGGGCCACCCATGTTGAAGCTCCCGGTATCTGGATAGTCCTTCCCGACCAACTCGGGATGAGTGCCCAGCGGCACCTGCCACGCGATGGTCCCTACGTTCAGATCAATCGCGTTGAGCGTCCCCCAGGGCGGCTTGGATATGGGAAAGCCCTCATGGTCGTAGAGTTCGAGGTGTCCGGTGGCCAGGTAGGGATAGGCGTGCGAAGCTCCTGGCGGCGCCTCTTTCATGACCAGCATCTCAGGCTCGTTGCTCGTGTTCAGGTATAGGATTCCAGTCGCGGAGTCAAAGGCGGCGCCTCCCCAGTCCGTGCCCCCGTTGAACTGCGGATGGGTGATGACGCCCTCTCGGCTGGGAGGATCGAAGAGCCTCGAAGGCCCGTATCTCTCCAGGTAGTTCTTGCGAACGAAGGCTGCTGCTTCGGGGGTGCGATCGGTGACGTCCTCCTCGCCGAATCCCTGCCGGGCGAAGGCCGGCGGCGCGACCGGGAAGGGTTGCGTGGGCCAGGACCTTTCTCCCGGGAGAGTGCTCTGCCGCACCGGACGTTCCTCGACCGGGAAGAGGGGCGTCCCGGTCGTCCGATCGAGCAGAAAGAGATGCCCCATCTTGGTCACTTGCGCCACAGCGTCTCGCGGTTGTCCGTTGTGGCGCACGCTCACCAGGTTGGGTGGGCTGGCCAGATCGTAGTCCCAGATGTCGTGATGGACCGCCTGAAAATACCACACCAGCTTCCCGGTGCCGGCCTGCAAGGCGAGAACGCAGTTGGCGAACAGGTTCTGACCCGGCCGATCCCCGCCGTAATGGTCGTAGCTCGCCGACCCGGTGGCGGCAAAAACCAGGCCCCGCTCCTCGTCCAGGCTGAATCCGGCCCAGGCATTGGCGCCCCCCGCCGTCTTCCAGGCGTCCGGAGGCCATGTCTCGTAACCCTCTTCCCCGGGATGCGGGATGGTGTGGAAGATCCATCTTCGTTCTCCGGTCCGCACGTCGAAGGCACGAATGTGCCCCGGAGCCGCAGGGCCGGGGCCCTCACCCACCGAAGATCCTTGAATGAGGAGATCTCTGTAGATCACTCCAGGGGAACTCGCTCGAACCGGAAGGTCACCGACATCGCGGTCCAGGCCGGTCCTCAAGTCCAGAATGCCGTTGTCGGCGAACGAGGAGACGAGTCGCCCCGTCCTGGCGTCCAGGGCATGGAGTCTCGTGCCGTAGGTGAAGAAGATTCTCGCCTCTCTTCCGTCCGACCAGTAGCTGACACCCCGGTTGACGCGACTCTGGTGACTTCGGTCTTGCCGGCCACCCTGGGAGGAGGGATCGAAGCGCCAGCGGACCTCTCCCGTGGCAGCGTCGAGAGCGAACACCCGGAGCATGGGCGTGGTGAGGTACATGATTCCGTCGATCACGATCGGGTTGCACTCGATCGTGTACAGCCGCTCGTCGCCGGAGCGAAAGGTCCAGGCCACCTGGAGGCGGCCGACGTTGGCGCGATTGATTTGATCGAGGGAGGAGTAGCTGCTGGAGCCGAGGTCCCCCTTGTAGACCCTCCACTCCTGGTGTGCCGCGCTTCGCTCCAGGCCCTTCCCGCAACCCGGCGCGAGCGATATCAACGCCAGTACGAGAGCTGAATATCCACAGATCTTTGGGCGGCAACCCGGTCTGGGCTGCGCCGGCTCTGATCTCGCGAAATCTCGGCGCCTTCGCCGCAGAACCTGGGGATCGTTCCGGGTCGGCTGGAACAGGGCATGCTGCTTCATCATCGTTCTCCGCGGGTTGGTTCGACGGACCCTGGCAGCCATCTGGATTCTGAGCCATCCTACACCTTGTTTCACCGGCAGGGAACCTGAGTCCGGGCGGCTTTCCGAGTCTTGGACGGTCACCGTCCCCCAGCGGGGCTCAGCCGTGAGAGCGCGAGCCACCAGCCTCACCGCTGCGTTCGAGCAGCCGAGCCACCAGCCAGCCCGCGGTCAGGGTAACCGCAAGCACCGGAATCCCCAGCCACCCTCCTCCCCAGGCCTGGAATCGCTGGGCCGCGAAATCCCAATAGCCGCGCACGCCCAGGAGGAGAAAGAAGCCGGCCGCCACGAGATTGAGCAGCAGCAGCGGAACCGGTGCTCTGAGCCTCCTGGGGAGGAAGCGGAGGTCCATCCAGCCGTTGAGCAGGCAGATGATCCCACAGGCCAGAACTCCGGTGAAAAGGTTGGCAGGCGTGACGATCTCGATCAACTGGGGCGGCTCTCCCCGGCCCCCGCCGTAGGCCGTGTACAGAGAGCTCCAGGCCAGCACGCCGATGCCTCCCAGGCCGGACCAGAAGAGCGGCCAGTTGGGAAGGCCCTT
>JBFKLX010000095.1:0-19949 GCA_041630155.1 Acidobacteriota bacterium | reverse complement strand
CGCCCGAAGGGTTGCGGGCGAACCCACAGGCGCCCGCCGCCGCGGAGCAGGGTGGTCCACTCGGTTGCCGCGGGCCGGCTACTGCTTGGAAACGCCCGCAACATACGTCGCTGTATTTTTGGATCGGGGTACTAAGCCCGACGCCCTGGACCCTGGGCCCCAAGAGGCCCCTAGAAGTCTTCCAAGATCGAAGCGACGACGCTGGAGGCGAAGTCGTGGGCGATGCGTTCCAGGGCGGGGTTCACCTCGGAGAAGAAGTTGTCCACGTCCTGATTCAGGACGTATTGCTCACGAAAGATGAAACGATCGTTGCGGTAGAGCACCTGGCCCGCCTTGTCCCGCATCTCGACGCTGGCGGTGAGTGTCACCAGGAAGGTGTTGCCGAACGAGCCCCGGCCGAAGACGACCGCGTTGGCCGACACCCGGTCGATCGAGCCGCTCAGCACCGCGTCGGCCTGGGCCGGGTCTTCCACCAGCTCGAAGCGGGTCTTTTCGACGAATCCGCGGGCCAGGGCCCGCGTCATGATCTGCTCCGCACGGAAGGCAGTGGTCGCGTTTTCGAAGGGCGTGATGGCCAGCGTGCTGATGGCCCGATCCAGCCGGTTGTGCGAGGCGACGCGGTAGCAGGCCGTCTGGCCCGCCAGCCAGGTCAACGGAAGCAGCGCTACCAGGCCGAGCCAAGCGAATCGCAACCGAGCTCCCTTCTCTGACCCCCTACAGCCCATAGCCCTCTCCGACGGGTCGCACATGACGGTTGGGTCGGGCGGCGGCAACAAATGAGACCGGCGGGCCCAAGGCCGAATCACAGCCAGGCCAGGTCGCTACCGCCTCGAGCCCCTCGAGCGTACTCATCGCACCACGATATTGACCAGCTTTTTCGGCACCACGATCACCTTTTGCACGGTCTTGCCTTCGGTATGTGCCTGCACCCGCTCGTCGGCCAGCGCGCGCGCCTCCATTTCCTCCCCCGAGATGGCGGGGGAAGCGGCGAAGCGCGAACGCACCTTGCCATTGATCTGCACGACCACCTGGATCTCGTCTTCTCTGGCCAGCTCGGGCTCGAAGGCGGGCCAGGAGCTGGTGGCCGCAGTGCCGGGGGGTTGGCCCAGCAGTTCCCACATTTCTTCCGCGAAATGCGGAGCGAAGGGAGACATCAGGAGTGCCATGGTTTCGAGCACCTGCTGCAGCAGCGACCGGTCCGCCCCTTCTCCATCGTGGTAAACCGACACCTGGTTGAGCAGTTCCATGATCGCGGCCAGCGCCGTGTTCTGATGCATCCGCTCCAGATCCTGCGTCACCTTCTCAATGGTCTGGTGCAGCTTGCGCAGCAGCGCGCGGCTCTCGTCGGTTCCCCGCCCCTGCCGGGTCGGAGCAATCTTGCGGTGCTCCTGCGCGACTCTCCAAAGGCGACGCAGGAAACGAGAACAGCCCTCCAACCCCTGATGATTCCATTCCAACTCCCCTTCCGGCGGCGCGCAGAACTGAATGAAGAGCCGCACGGCGTCGGCTCCGTATTCCTCCACCACCTCGTCGGGGCTGACCGTGTTCCCGCGGGACTTGCTCATCTTGGCGCCGTCCTTGATGACCATGCCCTGGGTGAAGAGGGTCTTGACCGGTTCGTCCAGTTTCACCAAGCCGAGATCGCGCATCACCTTGTTGAAGAAGCGCATATAGATCAGGTGCAGGACGGCGTGTTCGATCCCCCCGATATACAGATCCACGGGAAGCCAGTAGCGCACGACCTCAGGGTCGTAGGGCAGCTGGTCGTTGTGGGGGTCGGCGTAGCGGAAGAAATACCAGGAACTGTCGACGAAGGTGTCCATGGTATCGGTCTCGCGCCGGCCCTCCCCGCCGCACCGTGGACATCGTGTATTGACGAACTCCGGCACCCGTGCCAGGGGCGACCCTCCCAGCTCGAGCCCCTCCGCTTCCGGCAACAACACGGGCAAGTCTTCTTCTGGCACCGGCACCGTGCCGCACTTCGGGCAATTGATCATGGGAATCGGAGTGCCCCAATAGCGCTGGCGGCTGATTCCCCAGTCGCGCAGGCGGTAGGTGATTGTCGCTTCTCCGAAGCCCTGCTCGCGGGCCGCCTCCCCCATGACGCGCTGTGCCTGCTCGGAAGACAAGCCGGTGAACTCGCCGCTGTTGACCAGCACGCCGTAGTCGGCCACTGCGTGCTCGAGTTCTCCCTCGGCCGGGACTCCTTCCGATTGGACGACCACACGGATCTTCAAATCATATTTTCGGGCGAATTCGAAGTCGCGCTGGTCGTGGGCCGGCACTGCCATGATGGCGCCAGTCCCGTATTCCAGTAAGACGAAGTTGGCGGTCCAGATGGGAATCCTTTCCCCGCTGTATGGGTTGCGGGCCCACTGTCCGGTGAAGACGCCCCGCTTCTCGCCACCTTCTGCGATGCGGGATTCTCTGTCCTGCTGGCGCATTTCTTCGACGAATGCCCTCAGCTCGGGGCCCTGCTCGGGATCGTCCTGCCAGCGGCGCACCAACTCGTGCTCGGGCGCAAGCACCAAAAAAGTGGCACCGAAAATCGTGTCCAGGCGGGTCGTGAAGACCTGGATCGGATCTGCAACACCTTCGATAGGGAACTGAATTCCAGCCCCCTCGGAGCGGCCGATCCAGTTGCGTTGCATGGTCAGGACTCGTTCGGGCCAGCCCGCCAGCCGGTCCAGGTCTTCGAGCAGCTCCCGGGCGTATTCGGTGATCCGCCAGTACCACTGTTCCAGCTCGCGCTCTTCCACCTGGCTGCCATCACGCCAGCAGCGCCCGTCGACCACCTGCTCGTTGGCCAGCACGGTTTGGCATTCGCGGCACCAGTTGACGGTGCCCTTCTTCTTGTAGGCCAGTCGACGCTCGTACATCTGCAGGAAAAACCACTGGTTCCAGCGGTAATATTCCGGCAGGCAGGTGGTGACCTCCCTGCTCCAGTCGTAGGCCCAGCCCATGCGTTTGCATTGCCGCTTCATGCGGGCGATGTTGTCCTGGGTCCATTTGCCCGGAGGGATTCGGTTCTTGATCGCGGCGTTTTCCGCCGGCAGCCCGAAAGCATCCCAGCCGATGGGGTGTAGTACGTTGTAGCCCTGCATCCTTCGGAACCGGGCGATGGAGTCCCCTAGAGAGTAGTTGCGGACGTGACCCATGTGCAGAGCGCCCGAGGGATAGGGGAGCATCTCCAGTATGTAAAATTTGGGGCGGTCGGGAAGCATCTCGGTGCGGAACTGATCGGTTTCCGCCCAGTGGCGCTGCCATTTCTGTTCGACTGCCTCAAACTCGTAGCGATCGCTCATTCCGATCCTCTTCTTGGGAACTCGTCAAGCCGGGGGGTCGCCTTCGACCCGGGAGTGCACGATGTTCCGCTGGCCCTGATACTTCCCCTTCTTGTCTTTATAAGACGTCTGGCAAGGCTGGGTTGCTTCCAGAAAAATCAGCTGCCCGATTCCCTCGCCAGCATGAATCCGAACCCGGGCCGGCCCTCCGTTGACCACACAGACGGTCAGGTACCCTTCCCACTCCGGCTCCAGCGGAGTCACGTTGACCAGGATACCGCACCGGGCATACGTGGACTTCCCCGTGCACAGACCCAGCACGTCGCGGGGAATCTTGAAGTATTCCAGCGAACGCGCCAGTACGAAGCTGCCCGGCGGGATGGCGACGCTGTCTGCCTCGACATCCTCGAAATAGCCGGCGGTCTCCTGTTTGGGATCCAACAAGTCGGCCGCTGCGGCTCGGCAGTGTCGAAATTGCCGGTCGAGGCGGAAGTCGTAGCCGTAGGCGGAGATTCCAAAGGAAATCCGACCTTGCCCGATGTTGCGTTTCACGAATGGCGCGATCATCTCGTGGCGCTCTGCCATCTCGATGATCCAGTGATCCGGCTTGACGCCCATTCGACCTCTCCCCCCTCCAAAAGCGGCTAGTGTAGCGCATGCAGCCGACCAAGCGAAGTCCCCTGCGGCGGGAGACCCGGGCGTGGCATCTCGCAATTCTTCGAGAACCTTCGCCTTGACAGGCGCGAGTGAGCTCAAGTATCTTGATATCTATACTTTACGGAGGAATTGGCGAGCGTGATCAAGCAAGACATTGTCACCCGGGTCTCGAACAAACTAGGGATTACGAAAGTGAAGGCGGAAATTGCAGTGGATTCGGTCATCAATGCTCTCCGGGAAGCGATGCACAGGGGAGAACGAATCGAACTGCGGGGTTTTGGAGTCTTCGTCGTCAAGCCCCGCAAGAGCGGCATCGGCCGCAATCCCCGCACGGGGGACGAAGTTCCCATTCCTCCCGGAAAGACGGTCCGCTTCAAGCCCGGCAAAGAAATTCGTGATCCGTCATAGCCCGAACTTCTCATCTACCAAGAGCCGTTGGCACCGGCTTCACCGGGACGGACGTCGGATTTGAGCGAACCACCGATTCCCCCCTTTCGTCGTCACTGGGAGAGTGAGCTGCCCGCGCCGCGCCCCCCCCTTCCCCCGCCTTGGCCCCCCTGGGTCCCCGCCGTCTTTCTGACCCTGACGGTGATCACGACGCTCTTGTGCGGGGTGCTTTACCAAGCCGAGTTCGGGACTATCCAGGCCGACGACTTCTCAGCCCTTCTGGCCTCCCCCTGGACCCGGTTCTCCCTGCTTCTGTACGGACTCCCCTTCTGCGTCTCGGTCCTGGGTATCTTGATTGCTCACGAGCTGGGGCACTATCTGACCTGCCGCCGCTACGGCATCGATTCGACCCTGCCCTACGTGCTCCCAGCTCCTCCATTGATCCCGATTCCGCCGCCGCTCGCCGTCCTGCTGGGCGCCGGGGGATGGCACTGGGCCCTCACCTGGTTCAACCCCTTTGGAACATTCGGAGCAGTGATCCGAATTCGCGCCCCTTTTCGCGATCGGCGCCAGCTATTCGATGTAGGAGTGGCGGGTCCGCTGGCCGGATTCGTCCTGATTCTGCCCATCCTGGTGCTGGCCATGAGCTGGTCCAAGCAGTTCGACCAGCTCCCGGAGGGAGGATGGCTGTTTGGAGAGCCGCTGCTCTTCCAGGCTGCCCTATGGTTGTTCTACCCGGGCACAGACCCCGCTCGAATCATGCTTCACCCGATCGGCTGGGCGGCCTGGTTCGGCATGCTGGCAACCAGCCTGAACCTGATGCCGATCGGCCAACTGGACGGCGGACACATCGTCTACGCGCTCTTCGGGAAGCGAGTGCACCACTGGGTCTCGCGACTGACCTTTCTCGGGCTGGTCGCTCTCAGCTTCGCCTCCTGGCCTCCCTTCATCGGCTACACCATATTCGGCCTGCTGGGGCTGCTGCTGGGCCGCCGCCATCCTCCTACTCTCTACGATCGCGAGGCCCCAAGAGGCGCTCGGATTTGGATCGCTCTGTTGGCGCTCCTCATTCTGGTCCTCACCTTCATCCCAGTCCCCCTCCGGCCAGCCTGACGCAGGAGGCGCCTTCGCACCCGCCGCCGAGAGTTCACCATTTCTCGGGCGCCAACTGTTAAAATGCCGGAGGAGGACGACGAAATCCATGATCATCGCGAAGCGAGACATGCCGGACGGAGTGTGCATCGTCGATCTGAAGGGCAAGCTGACCATCCTCGACGGTGCAGCACCGCTCCGCGATTACGTTCAAACGCAGGTTGACCAAGGATGTCGTAAACTCTTGTTGAATTTGCGGGAATTGTCCCACATCGACAGTTCGGGAATCGGCTCGATCGTGGCCAGCTACACTCTTCTGTCCCGGAGCAAGGGGGACCTGAAGCTGCTGGGCGGAGACCAGAAGATCCGAATGTTGCTCAGCGCACTCGAGTCGTTCGACAACGAGCGGGAAGCTCTCGCCAGTTTCACTTCTTCTGCCGGAGAGTAATCTCCCGGCCGCTCGCTTTCAGCGAGTCACGCGGAAGTGAATGAGCCGACTCGCCATCTCTTTCTGCTCGTTCGAGTCGCAGTGCAGGAAGACTCCGAGCCAGGTCCGGATTCGGATCGGTGCTACCTGCAGGATTTCCGTCACCCACAAGAAGCTGCCGGGCTGACTCTCGTCGCTCTCGAACCACTCCAAAGCATCCTCACGCCAGGATTTCCACGCCTCGCTCCGTGAACGTTTTGGAATGATGTCCCGGACCGCCTGCACCAAAATCCCCATGGCCAGATTACGGACTTCCTTGGAGGGTTTGGCAGACCGGGGGTAAAGACCTTCACTGCTCAGTGCCGTAGCCGGAGAGACCATCGGTTTTTCCCCTCAGTTTTCCTTCCCCATTCGGGCAAGAAGCTTTGTAAATGTTTTGTACACAATTAGTATATACTTTGTCCTGAAACCTGTCCACTCTTTTTCGGGTTTTTTTCCGGGCGCAAGCCGGAAGTTTCCGGGAAGGGTCCTCTGAGAATGATGACCCGGGCGCCGCAACTGAGCTTCTCCTGAGGAATGCGGGCCGGATTTTGGGCATAATGCAGACGTCGAAATGCGATGGGGTTGGCTTGCGCTGCTGGGAATCGGGATGATCCTGCTGGCGGGTTGGCATCCCTGGATGGGGTGGGGGGGTTGGTTCGTCCTGCTGCTGGCGCTGGTCCGGTGGTGGCGCGAGCGCAAGAGGCCGACTGAGAAGATCGAACCCGAGGAAGAGACCTGCGAACTCGCCGCGGAACCGCCTTCCGAGACGGTGACGGTCCTCCCAATCGAGGACTTCATCGACCTGCACGGCTTTTCGCCGCGGGAGGTCGTCCAGGTCGCAGAAGAATACCTGAATGCCGCCGCCCAGGCAGGCTTCCGCGAAGTGCGGCTCATCCACGGCCGCGGGATCGGATTCCAACGCGCCCGAATTCGAGGAATGCTCGAAGGGCATTCCTTGGTTCAGGAGTTCGCGGACGCCCCTCCGCAGCGGGGAGGATGGGGCGCCACAGTGGTAATCCTGAAGGGAGCGGCACCTCCTGTTGCGTGAACGCCGCCCGTGCCCTGCGGCCCTTTCTCATGCCCCAAATCTGGTAGGATACCGGCTGTCCGGGTTGCGTCTGAGCGAGCGTCTGCCTCGCTGCCGGGAGCTCGCGAATTCGTTTCGATGCTGTGGATTCGAATTCCCCGCCCTGGTCGCGAGGGCCGCGACGCGACCCACTCGATTTCAGCAGGGATCAAGCCAAAGGAGATGCCATGACCTTTGTTGCAGAGCTGGCGCCGGCCGAGCTGTGGCGCCATTTCGATCGAATTCTGACGATTCCGCGGGGCTCCAAGCAGGAAGAGCAAATCGCGGAATATGTGGTGTCAGTGGCAGAATCGCGGGGCTTGGACTACCAGCGGGACAGCGCGGGAAACATTGTAGTGCGCAAGCCGGCTGCCGGGGGTGTCCGATCGAACGCGACCACAATACTCCAGTGCCATCTGGACATGGTCAACGAGAAGAACGAGGAGGTGGATCACGACTTCACCACCGACCCGATTGTTCCGCGGCGGGACGGAGAGTATCTCAAAGCCACCGGAACCACTCTGGGGTCGGACAACGGGATCGGCGTGGCCGCCTGCCTGGCGCTCATGGAGGACGGCCGGATTGCCCACGGGCCCCTCGAATTCCTGTTCACGGTGGACGAGGAGACGGGTTTGACGGGAGCCGCCGGCCTCAGTTCCGATTTCCTCACCGGGGAGCGTCTGATCAACCTGGACACCGAGGAGGAAGGTGCCTTGTACGTGGGCTGCGCCGGGGGAGCCGGAGTCGACCTGGAACTCCCCCTGTCCCACCAGCAGACTGCAGAGGGGTCGACCTGCTGGAGCCTCAAGCTCAAAGGCCTTCGGGGCGGTCACTCGGGAGTGGACATTCACCTCCAGCGAGGCAACGCCATCAAGATCCTGGCCCGCGCCCTCAACGCCGTCTCCGATGCCGTCGAGTTCCAGCTGGCGGCCTTCCAGGGCGGCAACATGCACAACGCCATACCACGGGAGGCTTGGGCCACCATCGCTTTGGAGGCGGATCAGGAAGAGCCCTTCCGCACCTCCCTGGAACGAGCTTTGTCGGCGCTGCGCGACGAGTTTGCACCCGAAGAGCCCGAGCTGAGCTGGAGCTTAGAGGCGACGGCGCCCCAGTCTCAGGTGCTGGCTGCGGCCAGCCGGCGAACTCTGATTCATCTGTTGACGGCCCTCCCCCACGGTGTGGCGTCCTACAGTTATGACATCCCGGAACTGGTCGAGACCAGCAGCAACCTGGCCACCGTCCGAAGCGAGGGCGGTCGCTTGAAGATACACGTGAGCAATCGGAGCTCCGTCCCGTCCGCCCTGGACGGGATGCAGCGGCAAGTCGCCGCTGTCGGCCGTCTGGCCGGCGCCACAGTGGAATTCGACGAAGGTTATCCCGGCTGGAAACCCGACCTGAGCTCTGAGTTGCTGCGAGCCGCCCGTGGGGTTTACCAGCGCCGCTTTGGAAAAGAACCCGAGGTCAAAGCGGTTCACGCGGGCCTGGAGTGCGGCATCATCGGAGAGAAGTATCCCGACATGGACATGATTTCCCTCGGCCCTCAAATCGAATATCCCCATTCGCCCGACGAGCGCGTGCGGATCCAATCGGTCGAAGATTTCTACCAGGCCCTGGGGGAGGTGCTCGAAGAGCTCACCCGGGATTGAGGCCTTCCATGCAGTCGTCGCGAGAACTGGAGTCGGTGCGGCTGGACGTTTGGCTCAACGTGGCCTGTCTCTTCAAGACCCGCAACCAGGCCCGGGCCGCATGTGCTCGGGGCCGGATTCGGGTCAACGGCCAGGCCGCCAAGGCGCATCGGCTGATTCGGGTCACAGACCGGATCGAGTTTCAACAGCAGGACTGGTCGCGAATCTTCGTGGTCCGGCAGCTTTGTGACCACTCCATTGCGCGCCAACAGGCGAAGCTGCTGTACGAGGATCTGAGCCCCCCTCGGCCCCGCTCTGATCCTCTGGAACGGATCCTGTCAGCTCCGCCCTCCCGGCGTGAAAAAGGCAGCGGCCGCCCCACCAAGCGAGAGCGCCGCAGCTGGGAACGGCTGGTTGAGGGCGAGGATTGAACCGGGCTCGAAAACCAGGGCGACGCCCTTTTTGGGACCGGCCGTGCTATCTTGTCAAAGATGGCCTTCTGGACGTCGCGGTGGTTCCTCTGGCCCTTCTTCACCCTCGTGTTCACCGTTTTTTACGCCTTCGCATTCTCGGCGATTCTGGGCCTTCGCGACAATTATCGGCGCTATGCCCAGAAGGCCGAACTGCAGTGGACCGAGCCCGGCCGGCGCACCCGCCGCGGCATCCCCGGCTGGCCATGGTTCGTGCTGCTGGCGTTCCTCACATCGGCTGCCGTCGTAGAGATGATCATCCTTCGCTAGCACGCCTGGAACACAGCGCGAGATGCCGGCTTCGCTGCAGCGCCTGGGGGGCGCTGCCCGTCCCGAGCCGCGAGCCTTCAGGAAAGGGCGACGTCCAAGATCATCATGACGACGAAGCCGGCGATGGCTCCGATCGTCGAAATGTCGGATTGGGTGCTGCGCTGAGATTCCGGAATCAGTTCTTCCACCACGACGTAGATCATGGCGCCGGCCGCAAAAGCGAGGGCGTACGGGAGCAGGCCCTTGACCGAGATGACTGCGGCCGCCCCCAGGACTCCGGCGACCGGCTCGACCATCCCGGAGAGCTGGCCATACCAGAAACTCTTGAACCGGGAGAGCCCTTCCCGTCGCAAAGGCACGCTGACGGCCAAACCTTCCGGAAAATTTTGAATTCCAATGCCCAGGGCCAACGCCACGGCCGCCCCGATGCTGGCCTCGGGGAATCCGGCCGCCACGGCGCCGAAGGAGACTCCTACGGCCAGTCCTTCGGGGAAATTGTGGATGGTGATCGCCATGACCAGCAGCACCCGCCGGCGCCATTGTGTGGGCACGCCTTCGGCCTCATCGCGAGGGAAACCCAGATGCAGATGCGGCAAGGTCTTGTCGACTAGCCACAGGAAGGAGGCCCCCACCACGAAACCCGTGGCCGCAGGCACCCAGGCCGGCAGTCCCGTGTCGCGGGACAGCTCGATGGCAGGCGCCAGCAACGACCAGAAACTGGCGGCGATCATGACACCGGCCGTGAAGCCGAGCATGCCGTCGAGCACCGTACGATTGATCTCTCTGAAGAAAAAGACCGCAGCCGCTCCCAACGCCGTCACCAGCCAGGTGAAGCAGGTGGCGGCGAACGCTTGAGTCACCGGGTCCCAGCTCTGAAAATATTCGAACACCTGATCTGTTTAGTGAAACTCGACGCGATTTGCAATCGCCTTTCGGGGAGCAGACCGGGCAAACTCGGTGGCCCTCGGCCCTCGAGCCTCATTCCGGCTTGGAGCGTTGAGGGGTGGACTGCCGGCCTGAAGGGGCATCTCTCAGAGTCCGGGCGATGCGCGCTTTGGCTCGTTCTGAAAGCACTCGATCGACGCCGATCCCCTGGGCACCGGCCTTTCGGGCGACGCTTCGGAGCAAGGCGAGTTGCCGCTGGTAGCGGTGGCACCAGCTGCAGATGCGGTAGTGGGCGGCCAGGCCGAGCCGTTCCCAGCGCGAGAGCGGGCGCTCCTGAGACTCGGAGAGAATCCGCGTCACTCTCTCACAGCTCGGCGTCAGCTCGATCAACAGCCGATTCCAGATCCGATGAATCATGAAAAACTGCGCTCTTCGGGTCGAAGCTCCGATGCTCCGACAATTTCAAACCTGCAGATCGGCAAGGCACCCAGACGCCCGCCTCCTGACCCTCTGAACCCTCGAAGCCCCCGTGCCACGCCCTATGCCCTCCCCAGCACTCGAACCCAGTTCACGTCCAGACAACCCCGCAGCGCCATGCGGGCGCGGTGCATGACGCTCCACAGGTTTTGTTGAGAGATCCCCAGCAGCCGGCAAATTTCCGGCGTGTCCAGATCTTCCATCTCCCGCAGGACGAATACTTCGCGCACGCGCGGGGGCAGATGGCGCAAACAGGTTTCGAGTTGCTTCCAGAAAGCCTTCTGATCCAACAACATCTGCTGCTCGGGGGGCCAGTTGGTGGGTGTCGTCCGAGCCTCCAGCCGCCAGTGGCCATCCTCTCCGAAGTGCTCGGAAAGCTCCTCTCGAAAAAAGCTGTCCAGGCTTTCCCGATCCTGACGAGCCACCTTGCGGAAATGGTCCACGACTTTGTGTTTCAGAATCGAGACCAGCCAGGTGCGGACTGAGGAGCGCCCCGAGAAGCGATCCGAAGCCTGCAACGCAGCAAGAAATGTCTCTTGCACCAGATCCTCCGCCAGGTTCTCTTCGAAAACGCGGGAGTAGGCATAACGGTAGAGGAAATCAGCGTGCTCGTCGACCCAGGCATGAACTCGATCCCGTGCCGCCACTCCTGGACTGCTCACGGTAGATCCTCCGCTGGGCCGAGTGTGGCGCCGACAGGCCGAGCCTGTCAAGGGGTCTGGGAGCGTGGGGCCCTCACCCCGCGTCCACCAGCACCAGCGCTTCACGCGCCGGGACTCGCAGCGGGAGCAGGTTGCCCCGTGCTTCCCAGCAGCGTCCATCCTCATCCCATGGCCAGCGCTGCTGGAAGGGCGCCTCTGGCGGGGCGGGCAGTTTGAGCTTGAGCCGGACGGCGCGATCGTGCACGTTGAATACGACCAGGATTCGCTGCTCGTCCAGCTGGCGGGAGAAGGCATACCACCTCTCGCCCGAGCCGAGCTCCTCGAAGTGTCCGGTGCGGAGCGCCCGGTAGCGGTGGCGAAGGTGCGTGGCCCGCCGGTAAAAACGCAACAGGCCCCGGTTCCACGCTTCCGGGTGGTCCCACGGAAAGGCTTGGCGGCAGAGGGGATCGTCACCGCTGCTGAGCCCGATCTCGTCGCCGTAGTAGATGCAGGGTGCCCCGGGCATGGTCATCTGGAAGAGCACGGCCAGACGCAAGGCGCTCTCGTCCTCGCCGACGATCCACAGTGCACGGGCCGTGTCGTGACTGTCCAGCAGATTGAGTTGGACCTGTGCGACCTCCCAGTCGTATACCTCGATCATTCGCCGCACGACTCGGGAGAACTCCTTTCCATTCAGCGGTTCGAGTCTCAGGTGCCGTTTGCGGTACTTGCGCAGGGTACGGCCCCCGAAAAAACTCAGAGCCGCCCCGCAGAAGACGTAGTTCATGGTGGCGTCGAAGCGGTCCCCGCCGAGCCAGCGGGGGGCTGCCTCCCAGATCTCGCCACACAGGTAGGCCTCGGCATTGGCCAGCTTGGCCGCCTTCCGAAAACTTCGCCAGAACGCCGGATTCTTGATTTCCTGAGGCACGTCCAGCCGCCAGCCGTCGATTCCGAAGTGCAGCCAGTGCCGTGTCACCTCCAACAGATACTCGCGAACGGCGGGGTTCTCGACGTTCAACTTGGGCAGGGCCGGCAGGTTCCACCAGGCCGCGTAATTCGCCGGGTGCTTTCGGTCGCTGGAATAGGGGCGGATCGGCCAGCCGGTGACGATGAACCAGTCCAGGTAGGGGGAGTCGGCACCGTTCTCCAGTATGTGGTGAAAGGGCCAGAAACCTCGGCCGGTATGATTGAAGACGCCGTCCAGCAGAACTCGCATGTCCCGCCGGTGCGCTTCCTCCAGCAGTTCCCGCAACGCCTCGTCACCACCCAGCAGGGGATCGACCCGGAAGTAGTCGTAGGTATGGTAGCGATGATTGGCAGCCGAGGCGAACACCGGGTTGAGGTAGATCGCGTTCACGCCCAGTTCCTGGAGGTAGTCCAGCCTGTCGACGATACCCAGCAAGTCGCCCCCCTGGAAGCCCTGCTCCTCCGGCGGGCTGCCCCAGTGTTTGAGCTGGAGCCCTGGCGGGTGCTCGAGGCGCCGGCTGCGCGCAAAACGGTCGGGGAAGATTTGATAGAAGATCGCATGCTTGACCCAGTCGGGAGTCTCAATCATGGGGTTTTTCCGCCGCCCGGCCCCAAGGCCCCGCCCGCGCTCACTCCTGGACGAAGCGCTCCAAGCGCTTGAGCGCTTCCTCGATGTCCGCTTTGCCGATCCCGGAATAGGCCAGCCGAAGATACTTTTGAGTCTCTCCCGGCAGTGGACGCCCGAAGTGGGCGCGAGTGCAGAAGGAGACTCCCGTCCGGTGCAGGACCGCCCGCCGGAATGTTTCGTAGTCCATCCCTTTGCGCTGCAGGACGTCGGTGACGTTGGGATAGAGATAGAAAGAGGCATTGGGCTTGAAGCAGCGGACGCCGGGGATGGAATTCAACAGATCGACGGCGAGGTCGCGGCGCTGGCCCAGCGTTTGCAGGATCTCTTTCGCTCCCGACTGGTCGCCGGTGAGCGCCTCCACACCCGCCCACTGCACGAAGTGTGTGGTGCAGGATTCGTCGTTGACGTTCATCCGGGTGATCATGTCGATGATCTGCCTGGGGCCGACGGCGCCCCCCAGCCTCCAACCGGTCATGGCATATTTCTTGGAGAACGTGTACAGGATGACCGTTCGTTCCTGCATGCCGGGCAAGGAGGCGATGGATCGTGACCGGCCTCCGAAGCGGATGTCGAAATAGGCCTCGTCCGAGAGTACGACCAGATCGTGCCGGCGGGCCAGCTCGGCGATCTCCTCCCTTTCCTCGTCAGAGCTCTCAGCCGCGGTCGGATTCTGCAGGTCGTTGTAAATGAGCAGTTTGGTCCGAGGCGTCAGCGATTCTCGAATGGCGTCCAGGTCGAGTTGAAAGTTGGTGTCCCCTTCTTGAAAGCCGTACGGGAGAGCCCGCCCGTCGTGGAACTCGATCTGGGACTCGTAAATCGGGAACCCCGGATTGGGGTAGAGCACTTCATCGCCCGGGTCGACCAGTGCCAGGATGAGCTTGCCGATGGTCGGCTTGCCTCCCGGCTGGATCGAGACGCTGTCGGCCGTGTAGGCGGTGCCTCGAGCCGCGTTGACGTCCGCGGCCAGAGCCTCCCGCAACTCCGGGATTCCGCCGTTTGGACAGTATCCCGTCTTGCCGCGCTCGATGGCTCGAAAAGCGGCTTCCACGACATTGGCGGGAGTCTTCAAGTTGAGGTCGCCCAGGTGAAAGGGAAAGACGCGGTTTCCCTGAGCCGCCCAGGCATTTGCCTCGGCGGAGACGGCGAAGGCGGTTTCGGTACCGAGTCGGGCAAGGCGTTCCGCAAGCTTCATTCCAATTCTCTACTCTCGTCGATGGACCGGGCAGGTGCCCGGTTCAGCTCAAGTCCCCTGCCTCCCTCGGCAGCTGCTCTGAACTAGTGTAGCGAGAAGCCATGCGCCTCTCCAGCCCTTTTCCCCTGGAACTGCAGCGCCAACCACGGAGAGGTTCAATGGCGGGCGGGGGGGGAACCTTCACTTTCGGCTCTTTCCGTTCCGAGGGACCGGGATTCGAGGTTTTTGCCCCGCCCGGACGGGCACCGGCTTGCAACCGGCCCCACTGCGGGCTATACCTGGGCTTCGGGAATCGAATCCAAAAAGGGGGAATTCAAATGCATCGCCGCGCCCTTTCGCTAGTTGCCGTTTCTTTGCTTCTGCTCAGCGTGGTCTGGCCGCAATCGCTGGACGTTTCCAAGCTCTCGGGCATGAAAGCCCGCAACATCGGCCCGGCGGGCATGAGCGGGCGTACGCCGGTGATCGCCGTCGACCCCAGCGATGAGAACACCATCTACATCGGGGCCGCCGCCGGAGGAGTATGGAAATCCGTCGACGCGGGGATCACCTGGAAGCCGCTCTTCGACAGCGAGCCCGTCGCCTCGATTGGTGCGATCGCCGTCGACCCGACCAACCGGGACGTGGTCTGGGTGGGCACTGGCGAAGGAAATCCCCGCAACAGCGTCTCGGTGGGCAACGGTGTTTACAGGAGCCGGGACGGCGGCCGCAGCTGGCAGCATCTGGGCCTGGAAGAGAGCGCGCACATCCACCGCGTGCTGATTCATCCCCGGAATCCCGACGTGGTGTACCTGGCGGTGCTGGGCAAGCTCTGGTCGGATCACCCCCAGCGAGGCGTATTCAAGACGGTGGACGGAGGCCGGAGCTGGAAAAAGATCCTCTACGTCAATGACCGGACCGGGGCCGCTGACCTGGTCATGGATCCCCGCAATCCCGACAAGCTGATCGCCGCCCTTTGGGAGCACCGGCGGCGCCCCTGGGACTTTCATTCCGGAGGCCCCGGCTCGGGCGTCTACCTGAGCTTCGACGGCGGGGAGACCTGGAACCGGCGCACCGACAAGGCGGGGCTCCCGGAGGGCGACTTGGGCCGGGTCGGCTTGGCGATCGCCCAGAACCGCCCCAACGTCGTATACGCCCTGGTGGAAGCGTCCAAGAGCGCTCTCTTGCGATCCGACGACGGCGGGCTGAGCTGGAAGACCGTCAACGCATCCCGCAACGTCAACCCACGCCCTTTCTACTACGCCGACATCTACGTCGACCCCAACAACGAGAATCGGATCTACAGCTTGCACTCCCGCCTCACCGTCAGCGAGGACGGGGGCAAGAGCTTCCGCAGCGTGGTGGAATCCTCGCGCATTCACGGCGACCACCACGGCCTCTGGATCAATCCGCGCGACTCTATGCACCTGATCGACGGCAACGACGGCGGCGTCGCCATCTCCCGGGACGGCGGCGACACCTGGCGCTTCGTCGAGAACCTGCCCCTGGCCCAGTTTTATCACGTAGCGGTCGACCTGGACCGGCCTTACAACGTCTACGGCGGTCTGCAGGACAACGGGTCGTGGCGGGGCCCCAGCAGCATCTGGAAAACCCGCGGGATCTACAACTGGTACTGGCAGCGGGTGGGCTCCGGAGACGGTTTCGACACTTTGCCCGACCGCACCAATCCCGACCGCTACGGTTACAGCATGTCACAGGGAGGAAATCTGCGGCGCTTCGATCTGGTGACCGGCGAGCGCAAGCCGATCCAACCCGTCCATCCCGACGGCCTCACGCTTCGCTTCAACTGGAATGCCGGGCTGGCCGCCGACCCCTTCGATCCGGCCACGATTTACTACGGGAGCCAATTCCTGCACCGCAGCCGCGACCGCGGCGAAAGTTGGGAAACCATCAGCCCCGACCTCACCACCAACAACCCGGAATGGCAAAAGCAGCTGGACAGCGGAGGCCTCTCCTACGACGTTACCGGCGCCGAGAACTACACCTCCATCGTCGCCGTGGCGCCCAGTCCTGTCGAGCCAGGCGTGATCTGGGTGGGAACGGACGATGGCAACCTGCAGATCACACGCGACGGCGGCTCCAGCTGGACCAACCTCTCGGCCAACCTACCAGGCGCTCCCGCCCACACCTGGATTCCGCACCTCGAGGCGTCCAGTTATCAGGGCAGCGAGGCATTGCTGGTGCTGGACGATCACCGGCGAGGCAACTGGGAAACCTATGCCTACCACACACTGGATTACGGAAAGAGCTGGCGGCGGCTCGCGACGGAGGGGGTTAGCGGTTATGCCTTGGCGATCGATCAGGACCCCGTGGAGCCCCGCCTGCTCTTTCTGGGGACCGAATTCGGGCTCTTCTTTTCACTGGACGCGGGACAGAGCTGGAACCGCTGGAGCAGCGGCTTCCCGACCACCTCGGCCATGGACCTGGTCGTCCACCCCCGGGAGCACGATCTGGTCGTGGCCACACATGGCCGGGCCGTCTTCGTCCTGGACGACATCCGTCCGTTGAGAGAACTGGCCCGGCAGGGGCCCCAGCTTCTGGACGCCACCCTGCACCTCTTCGATCCGGGCGACGCGGTTCAGTATGTTCGGGGCGAGCCGCCGGGACTGCGCGGGCCTGGCGACGCCGTTTTCCAGGGCGAGAACCGGCCCTTCGGAGCGCTGATTTCTTTCGTGGCCAATTCCCCCGCGGTGCTCATGGAAGCTTCGCAACCGGTCGCCGATGACGGGGAAGAGGAAACGGCTGAATCGGACCCCGAAGAAGCACCTCCGCCTCGAAAGCGCTCGGGGGGTGAGGGGGTCACTCTGGAAATCCGAAACGCCTCCGGAGAAGTGATCCGCACCCTGAAGCATCAGCCCCGCCCGGGCCTCAACCGGATCAGCTGGGAACTGGACCGGAAGGGCTATCGACTCTCCAGCTTCGGACCGCAGTCCGATACGGAGGAACCGGGCGGTTATCCGGCTCTTCCCGGAGAGTACACCCTCCATCTGCGCTACCAGGGCCAGGAAGCCTCGGGCTCGCTGCGGGTGCTCGCCGACCCGCGGGCCGAGTGGAGCCAAGCAGACATCCAGGCCAAAGACGAGCTGTTCCAGCAGATGGAAGAGCTGCAGCGGCAGGCGACGGAAAGCCTGGAGCAGTTGCGCAAGGCGCAGGCAAGCCTGCGGGACGTGTCCGGCCGCCTGAAGGAGGCGCAGGGCCCTGAGAGCGAGACCCTCCCCGAGCGCGCCAAAGCTCTGGAACGGGCACTGGAGCAACTGCAGGAAGAGTTCCGGGGCACGCGGGTGCAGGGCATCCGCCGTGACCCGGAAACCGTTCAGTCCAAGCTCCGCAGTGCAGCCTTCGGACTGGGCTCGAGCTGGGCGGTTCCCACCCAGGCTCAGCGCCTTCGGTGCCGGTGGGCCGCCGAAGCCTTCCAGACGTTCGACGCCGAGCTGCGAAAACTGCTGGAAGAGGACTGGAGGCAATTGAGGGAGGCCCTGCAGGGAGCCGGCCTGGAACTGCTGCCCGTGTCTCCGTGACGCCGGCTCGCCCCCGGCAGCTGCTGATTCCCCTGCCCGGCGGTATCACCCGCCCGTGATCGCGGCCGCCCCGTCACTGCTCGTCCAGTGCCTCGAAGACCCCGAGCTGGCGATTCTTGCGAACGTTGTCCCAGGTGAAGTACCGCCCGTTCATGGCCACATACACCCCCGGCGGCAGTGACTGGACGAAGGAGAGCGCACTCCCCAGATTGAACAGCCCGTCGGAACTTCCAAATGCGATGGGAATCATCGCCCCCGTCAGGACGATGGTTTTGTCACGGATCGATCCCGCCAAGAGGTGAGCCGTGTCGATCATCGTGTCCGTGCCGTGGGTGATGACGATCTTGTCCTCGGGGCACTTGAGGCAGTTCTGCAGGATCATCTGGCGATCCTCTTCGTTCATCTCCAGGCTGTCGATCATCATCACCGTGCGAATCTGCACGTCCAGGCGGCAGCGTCCCATGGCCAGGAGTTCGGGCAGGTGGGTGTCTTTGAAGTAAAGCCGCCCGTGAATCTCGTCGAATTCCTTGTCGAAAGTGCCGCCCGTGATCAGGATTCGAATCGCCATAGAGCCGCCTCACAATCTAGGCGGATTTCCGGCAGGCGTCAATTTCCATGTTGCCGAACCGGCGAAAACGATCAGCAGCGACAACCCTCCGAGCTGCCGGTTGACAGCCCTCTAAATAGGACTATACTGGTCCGAGATGAAATTGAGAATGATTTTCAATTTCAGCCAGAGCGCTCGGCATCGGGGCGCGAGCGCACCGCGGCCATGGGAGGTTTCGCGGGACATCAATGCTTCATCGAAGGAGTCGTTTCGAGATCATGAGGACGCGCACGAGAGTTTCATCGGGACGGGTAGTACTTGCAGTTTCACTCTTCTGCTCAACCGCGATTTCAGTGGCAGCTGCCGAGCCGCTCTGCCAGCTGTCCGGCTCGGTCTTCGGTCCGAAGGGCGTTCCCCTGGCCGGGGTCGAGTTGACCTTGGTTTCCCAGGCTGATTTCCGGGCCAGCCTCTCCACCGGAGCCGACGGGCATTTCGAGTTCGCGGGACTTCTCCCTCGCAGCTATTCCCTGAGCACGCGCAAGCAGGGATTCGAAATGGTGGCCGAAGAGATCCGTCTGGCCGCGGGCCAACAGGCCCGCATGGAAATCACGCTCCAGCCCTCGGCTGAGCTGATCATTCACGAGCGGGTCATGGTGATCGGCGACGCTTCGAGGGTGGGAGAGATTCCCGGGTCGGCGCATTACCTGGGGAAGGACCAGCTGCTGCAGCTGCAGTCCAACTATGACGACATCCACCAGCTGCTGCGGCAGATTCCCGGGTTGAATCTTCAGGACGAAGAGGGCTACGGGCTGCGCCCCAACATCGGCATGCGCGGTTCGGGCTCGGAGCGGTCCTCCAAAATTGCGGTCATGGAGGACGGCGTCCTGATCGCTCCGGCACCGTACGCTGCACCGGCGGCCTATTACTTCCCGGTGGCAGGACGCATGGAGGCCATCGAGGTTCGCAAAGGGTCCAGCCAGGTCAAGTACGGGCCGCAAACGACGGGCGGCGCACTCAACCTGGTCTCCACTCGCGTCCCCAACCAGTTCAGCATCCTGGCCAATAGCTCGTTCGGTGAGGACTCCACCGCCAAGCTGCATTTCAACGTCGGCGACTCTTACGGCAACTTCGGCTGGCTGGTGGAGACCTATCAGATCAACACCGACGGCTTCAAGCAGCTGGACGGAGGAGGTGACACCGGGTTCGAGATCCACGACTACCTTGCCAAGCTGCGCTTCCATACCGACAGTGCCGCCTCGGTTTACCAGGAGCTGGAACTGAAGTTCGGGAGTACCGAGCAGGACTCGAGGGAAACGTACCTGGGGCTGACCGAGCAGGATTTTCGGGCCAGCCCGCTGCGCCGCTACCGGGCTTCCCAGAGGGATCGCTTCCGTTCGGACCACCAGCAATACATGGCCCGCCACTTCATAGCACCTCGCTCCAACCTGGACATCACCACCACGGTTTACCGAAACGACTTTCACCGAAACTGGTACAAACTGGACAGCGTTGCAGGCGTGTCCATCAACGACCTCTTCGACGACCCCGCTTACGCCGATGAGCTGGACATCGTCCGGGGCGCTGAAAGTGCACCCGACGCCGTGGTCTTGCGCGCCAACAACCGGACCTACTATTCGCAGGGCATCCAGTCGGTCGTGGGCTGGCGCCTCCAGACGGCCCGGGCGGCCAACCAGTTCGAGTTCGGGCTTCGCTTTCACCGTGACCAGGAGGACCGCTTTCAGCACGAGGACGGCTACCAGATGCGGGACGGCCGGCTG
>JBFKLX010000094.1:0-19992 GCA_041630155.1 Acidobacteriota bacterium | reverse complement strand
GCTACTGCTTGGAAACGCCCCGCAACAGACGTCGCTGTATTTGCCGGATCGGCGTACTGAGTGCACTCGCCGGGTCGCGAAGGCCGGATTGGCTGGTCCGGTGCAGGGAAACCTCCCGGCGAAACGTTCCCCGAAAGGACCACCCGGAGTGGGGCCACCCACCAATCCGACCCCCGTTTTTTGCCCTGTTTGAACGTCGCATAAGAAATATTATGTCAAATTAGTGTTCCCGTGAAACTTCGCTGAATCTGGGAAATTGGGTGAGTGCTGTCAGGGGTTTATGATTTAGAAGTTAAGCAATCAACTCAAGGAATCCGTTCTGGGGCTCGTTGGGGGGTTCGGGGAGCGAGGTCCGCTACATTTTGTACTTGCCGAGTTCTTCGGGGTTGACGTTCTCGAGCCATTTCTTGATGTCTTCCGGGTCCAGGTTCTCTTTCTCCAGGGTGATGTTGCGGCTGTTCTGGATGACCTGGTCGGTGACGAAGATGGGCGAGTCGGTCCTGAGTGCCAGCGCGATGGCGTCGCTGGGACGGCTGTCGACGACCACGGGCTGGTCGTCCAGCTGCAAGTGGATGGCGGCGTAGAAAGTGTTGTCGCGCAGTTCCGTGACCACCACCTTGCCGACTTCGGCATTGAGCTGCAGCAGGACGTTTTTGAGCAGGTCGTGCGTCATGGGGCGCGGCGTGTCGATGCGCTCGATTTGCAGCGCGATGGCGTTGGCTTCGAAGATGCCGACCCAGATGGGTAGGATGGTGTTGCCGTCGACGTCCTGTAGGATCACGATGGGGGAATTGGTGACGGGGTCCATCATCAATCCCTTGATTTTGAATTCTTTTTCCATGGGGCCTCTAGCCTCCGGTTCCCGCCGATACTCGACTGCTCAGAGAACCGCCAAAGCGAGCGCTTCTCCACTAAAGCTGTTGGGACCGACCTGGGTGACTTGGACGGGAACGAATTCACCGGGCTGGTGGTCTCCACGAAAGTTGACGATTTTGTTGGTGATGGTACGGCCGTAGCGGTTGACACCGTCGCGCGCCGTCCCCTCCACCAGGACTTCGAAGCGGCGGCCCAGATACCGCTCCCGATGCAAGCGAAGCTGAATTCCCTGCTGCAGGCGCTGCAGCATCATGAGCCGGCGGGACTTTTCTTCCTCGGGTACGTCGTCCTGCCAGACAAAGGCTTCGGTGGACGGGCGAGGCGAATATTTGAACGAGAACATCGACTCGAAGCCGACGCGTTGGACGAGGCTCAGCGTCTGCTCGAAATCAGCCTCTGTTTCACCGGGGAATCCAACGATCACGTCCGTGGAAAAGCGAACCGCCGGCCCTGCGGACTCGAACTTCTCGACCAGCTCGAGGAAACGCTCGCGGGTGTACTGGCGTCGCATGCGGCGCAACACCCGGGTGGACCCGGATTGTACGGGAAGGTGGGCCTGGTCGCAGATGACGGGGTGCTCGGCGATCAAGGCGATGCAGTCGTCGTGAAACTCCCGGGGGTGCGGCGATGTGAACCGCAGGCGCCGCAGGCTCGGGATGTCGGCGACGGCTGCCAGCAGGTCGGCGAAGCGGTAGCGAGGCCGGCCGGGGTCCCTGTAACTGTTGACGGTTTGACCCAGCAACAGGATCTCGACGTAGCCCTGGTCGACGGCACGGCGCGCTTCGTCGAGAATGGCCGAGGCCGGGCGGTTGCGCTCTTTTCCTCGAGTGAACGGGACGATACAGAAGCTGCAGTGCTTGTTGCAGCCTTCCATGATGGTGATGTTGGCGCGAAAATTGTTGGCCCGGGCGACCGGCTCGACTTCCACGGGTGCCGGATCGGCCAGAAACTGCGTGGCCACGCGCCGGACCGCCTGACCGTTGCGGCGACGGCTGTCCAACTGGTCCAGCAGGTCCGGTATGGAATGATACAGGTGGGTGCCCACCACGAGATCGACGTAGGGGGCTCTTTTCACCATTTCTTCACCTTCCTGCTGGGCCACGCAACCGACCACTCCAATCAGGAAATCCGGGTCCTTCCGTTTTCGGGCTTTCACTTCTCCCAGACGGCTGTACACCTTTTGGGCGGCCTTCTCCCGTACGCTGCAAGTGTTGAGGATGAACAGGTCGGCCTGCTGCGGATCGGACGCCGGTATCATGCCGCGCTGAGCCAGCAGACCGGCAATCTTCTCCGTGTCGTGCACGTTCATCTGGCAGCCGAAAGTTTCGATGAAGAATCGCTTTGCCGTCATGTTGTCGAACCCTCATTGTAGACGATGGCGGTGGCCAGTGCGAGATGGGGGCCGCCGGGCAGCGGGCGCGCACGGCGGGGAAAGCGGCGCTTCAGGGATCGTTGGCTGGAGACGGTTGGTTACGGGAACTTCGGGCCAGCATCTCGCGTGCCTGGCGGAGAGTGGTGGCGGTCACTTCCCTGCCCGCCAGCATTCGGGCCAGCTCCTCCTCGCGCTGCTCCACTGTGAGCAGCCGCAGCTGGACGCGGGTGCGGCGGCCCTGGGACACCTTTTCGACGTGGAAATGGCGGGCGGCGGCTGCGGCGATTTGCGGCAGGTGGGTCACGCAGAAGACTTGATGATGCCGGGCCAGTCGCGCCAGCTTGTCACCCAGGACCGAGGCGACACGCCCGCCGATGCCGGCGTCGACCTCGTCGAAGACCAGGGTTTTGAAGTGGCGGTCGGGGTTGAGAATGGATTTCAGAGCCAGCAGGATGCGCGAGAGTTCACCGCCGGAGGCGATCTTGGCCAGGGGGCGGGGAGGCTCTCCCGGGTTGGCGCTGATCAGGAATTCCACGCGCTCGTTGCCCTTTTCACTGAAGGGCTCGCCGAGCGGGGCGAAACTGACCCGAAACACAGTTTTTTCCATGGCCAGCTCGGAAAGCTGCCGCTCCACCTGGGTGGACAGCCGCCGGGCCGCTTCCTGGCGCTTCTCGGTGAGGGCCCGGGCGGCCTCCTGATACTGGGCTTCCCGCTGGCGGCGCTGTTTCTCGAGCCCCTCCAATCGTGTTTCCTCGGCCTGGAGCTCGTCCCGTTCGCTCTCGGCGTGCCGGCGAAACTCGAGAATGGCGTCCACCGTCTCGCCGTACTTGCGCCGCGCCAGTTGAATCTCCGCCAGTCGGCCCTGGACTGCCTCCAGGCGGGACGGGTCGGATTCGACGCGATCGGCGTAGGCCCGCAGGTCGAAAGCCGCCTCCTCGAGGCTGAAGCGAGCCTCGGCCAGGCGGCGGCCGAACTCCTCGAAACGGGGGTCGAAAGGGGTCGATTCTTCGACGGCGCGGCGGGCGCGGTCGAGCAGTCCGAGAGCGGACGGCTCGTCCTCATAGAGCAGTTGATAGGCAGCCTGAGAAGCCTCGTGGCGCTTCTCGGAACTGGCCAGCAGATCGCGTTCCTCCTCCAGCTCCCGGTCCAGCCCGGGCCGGAGCTGAAGCTTGTCGATGTCGGCGATCTGATACTGGAGTTGATCGATCTGGCGCAGCCGCTCCTGTTCTCGGGCCTGGATCGACTCCACTTGCCGGGTGCTCTCGCGGAGTTGACGGCTGATTTCGGCGACCGCGGTCAGGGTGTCGCGATAGTCCCCGAAGCGGTCCAGATAGTGCAGGTGGGCGGCGGGGTGCAGCAAAACCTGCTGATCGTGTTGTCCGTGAATGTCGGCCAGTTGGGCCCCCACCTCGGCCAACAGGCTCTGAGTGCTGAGGACACCATTGAGGAAGACCTTGTTGGTCCCTTCACGGCTGATTTCCCGCCGCACGATGAGCTGGTCTCCTTCCACCTGGATTCCAGCTTCTTCCAGACACGGGCGGGCCGGATGCGTGCCCCCCACCTGAAAGATCCCTTCCACCCGTGCGCCCGCGCTCCCGGAACGGATCTGCTCGCTGGAGGCGCGCTGGCCCAGCAGCAGGCCGACGGCGTCCACCAGAATGGATTTCCCCGAGCCGGTTTCGCCGGTGATCAAGTTCAGCCCGTCGGAGAATTCGACTTCCAGGCGGTCAATCAGAGTGAAATCGTCGATCGACAGAAACCTCAACATCCGAACTTTCTCCAGCCCGCGGCGTCTGAAGACGGGGGACGCGAAAAAAACTGCGACCGGAAGGAATGAGCCGCGGCCGGGCCCGAACGTCAGCCGCAGCCGTTATGGTATCTCAGGGCGGTTTTGGTTACAATTCAGGGTTTTCAGCCCCATGGCTGCGGCTGTGGCGGCTGGAGGGAAGCACGGCGTGATCGAGGGCACGAATTTGGTGGTCGCTCAAAGCGGCTTCGGAGGCCTGTGGACGCTCATCGCCCAGAGCGGCCCGGTGGCTTTGTTCGTCCTGCTGGTGCTGCTGGGCTTTTCCGTGGCGTCCTGGGCCATCATCTATCAGAAATCGCGGCAGTTCCGAGAAGTGCGCAGCCAGTCCAAGCAGTTTTACCGTGAGTTTTCACAGAGTGAAAGCCTTTCGGACATCTACCGTCAGTGCGAGCGATTCCCCCGTTCCACACTGGCGGGTGTGTTCAAGAGCGCCTACCAGGAGTTGAATCAGCAAGTCGAGTCTCCTTCGGAGAATCCAGGGCGGCTGGTGATTCGCAGCCTGGAAGGGGTGCGCCGCTCGGTGCAGCGGGCCGCCGCCCTGGAGTTGACCACCCTGGAAGGCTCTCTGGGCTGGCTGGCGACCACGGCCACCGTGACTCCGTTCATTGGGCTGCTCGGCACGGTCATCGGGATCATCAACGCCTTTCAGGGACTGGGTGAGGGGTCGGCCACCACGATTCAGGCCGTGGCGCCCGGCATCAGCGAGGCTCTGGTGGCGACGGCGGCGGGCCTCTTTGCGGCGATTCCAGCCGTGATCGGCTACAATCACCTGCTGAGGCAGCTGAAGATTCTGGGGGCGGAGTTGGACGACTTCTGTGCCGAGTTCCTGAATCTGATCGAACGAAGCTTTACCTGAAGCGAGGTGAGAATCATGGCCTTCACGGGGCCGGAGGGAAAGACTTCGAGTTCCCTGTCCGAGATCAACGTGACTCCGCTGGTGGACGTCGTCCTGGTGCTTCTGATCATCTTCATGGTCACGGCACCCATCCTGCAGACCGGCATCGAAGTGAATCTGCCGCGTTCACGCAGTGTCAGAAACGTCGATCCCGAGCAGCGGGCGGTGATCACGATCGGCCGCGACGAGATCCTCTACTACCGATCCGCCCCGATCAATTTCAACGAACTGGGCGCTTCGCTCCGCCAGGATCTAGCCGACCCGGGAGAACAGGTCTTTCTGCAGGCGGACGAAGACGTGCGCTGGAAGACCATCGTGACCGTCATCGACCAGGTTCGGGAGACGGGCTACGAGCAGATCAACCTCGTCACCAAAGCCCACGAGTCACGGCGACGCTAGCCAACGCCTCGCGCTCCACGAAATGACCAAGCATTTTTCACATGAACAGCCGGTGCAAGGGACGGGACGCGCCCTGCTGTTCTCGCTAGTCGGACACGTGCTCTTCTTCAGCGCATTGCTGCTGCTGGCCAGCTGGGTTCAACCCGCTCTGCTGGAATTGGGCGGGGGCCCCGGAGGTGGGCAGGGAGGCGCGATCATCAGCGTGGGCCTGACCGATCAATTGAGCGGCGGCGCCGGGATGGTCAAACCGGGTTTGACTCCGCAACCCCAGTCAGCCCCGCCTGCTCCAACGCCGGCTGCTCCCGCCGCGAAGCCGCAGCCGCCGGCTCCGGAGGGCCGCGTCTTCGAAATCGAGGAGAAGACCAGTGAGAAAGCCCGGCCCAAGCGAGCCGACCCGGCCCCAAAGCCGAGTCAGCCCGCCCCCGGTGTGATCCCGCAGGAACCCCGTCCCGGCAGCGGCGGCAGCCCCTCGAGTGGCCCCGGCTCCGGCGGCGGCTTCGGCTCGGGTGTGGGCGTCGAGGTGGGGGGCGGCAGCGGCGGATCGGGCCTGGACTCGTGGTATCTACGGCAGGTGGAGCGGCGCATCTCTCAGAATTGGCTGCGCTCTTCGCTGGGCCAGCCGGAAGAGAGGGTGGAAGTGGCGGTTTCCTTCGAGATCGAATCGTCGGGCCGCATCGATTCAGTGACCGTGCTCCGCTCCAGCGGTCGTCGCAGCGTCGATCTGTCCGCGGAACGCGCCGTTCGAGCCAGCAATCCCCTGCCCCCCCTGCCCCCGGAATTCCGGCGCGGGCGGGTGCGCTTCGTGGCAAAATTCGAGTATCCTCCCCGATGACCGGAGCGCCGCTCCAACGAAAGGTGTGACAGATGAGGTCTTTAGGTTTTCGATTTCTGATCGTCCTGTGCTTCTGGTACTCGAGTGTGCAGGGCCAGGATCGGCCTTATGTGATCGAGATCGGGCAGACCGCTCCCACTCGGCTGGCAGTGGCGCCCTTCACTGCCCGTTCCAGCGATACTCAGGAAACCGTTTCCACGATCAAGGTGTTCGACGAAGTCCTCTGGAGCGACTTGAAGTTTGCGGGGATGTTCGAAATGCCCTCCCGCAGCTTTTATCCCCTCACGCCCATCCGCTTGCGTGAGGACGTGGAATTCGAGAACTGGCAGGTCCCCTCGCTGGACGTCGATTTCCTGGCGTTCGGCAATCTCCAGGTGTACGAAACAGCGGTGGTGGTGGAGGCGTTCCTGTTCGACGTGAAGACGCGGCAGCAGGTCATGGGGCGGCGCTACACGATCGCCGACCCCACCTTGATTCGGCGAGTGGCTCACCAGTTCGCCGACCAGATCGTCTTCCGGCTGTCGGCCGGAGCCAGCCGGGGCGTGGCTCAGACCCAGATCGCCTATTCCGCCCAGAAGGGGAGTGCAAAAGAGATCTACGTGATGGACTACGACGGCAACAACGTCCGCACCATCACCGCCAACGGCGGCCTCAACAAATTCCCTGAATGGACTCCCGACAACAGCAAGCTCACTTTCGTCACCAATCTTTCCAGCCGCAGGGGATGGGAGCTTTGGCTGCAGGATTTGGCCGGGGGCCGGACCGTTGTTCCGACTCCCAGCAACTTCGTCTCGTCGCCGGCGGTTTCGCCCGACGGCAATCGCCTGGCGTTTGCCTCCCGCGAGGCGAGCGGAGACAATCCCGAGATCTTCACCTCTGAATTGAACGGGAGCGGCCGCCGCAACCTGACCCGCCACCCGGCCATCGACGCCTCGCCCACCTGGAGTCCCACGGGGCAGCAGATCGCCTTCATTTCCGATCGGACCGGGACTCCCCAGCTCTGGATGATGGATGCCGACGGGACTAACCTGCGACGCCTGGTATCCGAGGGCGGGCACTGTGACAGTCCCTCCTGGTCGCCCGACGGCCGCTTCATACTCTACACCTGGCAGGCGCCCAAGCAGTGGACCCACGACATCTATATCGTGGAAGTGGCCACTCTGCGGATTTTCCAGCTGACGTCGGGGGCGGGCAGCAACGAAAACCCGAGCTGGTCGCCCGACGGCCGCCATGTCGTGTTTCAGAGCACCCGCAGCGGCTCCCGCCAGATCTTCATCATGAACGCCGATGGAAAGAACTTAAAACAGTTGACCGCCTATGGTATAAACGGAAGCCCCGCTTGGTCGGGTTATTTCCGGGCGGAAGAGTGAGTCGACGTCGAACCTTAGGAGGAGTACCGATGATGAGTCGGTTAGGACGAAATCTGTGTTTTGCCTGTGTGTCAGTCTTACTGGTCTCGAGTCTCGGCTGCAACAAGCCCAGGGCCACCCCGGTGTCGCCGCCGCCACCCCGGCCCGCGCCCGCCCCGGCCGACCAGCCTCCCACCCCCTCGCCGACCGCCAGCATCAGCGCCTCCCCGAGCAGCATTGACCGCGGCGAGCAGACCACGCTGAGCTGGGAGACCCAGAACGCCTCAGCCATCCTCATCGACCAGGGTATCGGGAACGTCAATGCCAGAGGATCGATCGTAGTGTCTCCCAACGACTCGACGACGTATACCATCGTCGCTCGCGGCGGCGGGGGCGATGCCCGAGCCAGTACTCGTGTCACGATCGTCGAGCCCCGGCGATTGGAACCCGTCGTGAGCCTGTCGGACGCCGAAGGATTGCGCCGCGAGATCGAAGCCGGCAACGTTCAGGACGTCTTCTTCGAATTCGACAAGGCCGACCTGAGCACGATGTCCCAGGCCCGCCTGGATCGCAACGCCGAGATCTTCAAGCGTTATCCCCAGGCCAAGGTGATCATCGAGGGCCACTGCGACGAGCGCGGGACCGAGGAATACAACCTGGCCCTGGGAGATCGGCGGGCGCTGGCGACGTATCAATTCCTGGTTTCCAGAGGTGTGGCTTCCTCTCAACTGGAGACGATCTCCTACGGCGAGGAGCGGCCGTTCGACCCCGGGCACACCGAAAGCGCCTGGGCGCAAAACCGGCGTGCCCACTTCGTGGCGGGAAACTAGGAGTCGCCGGCGCGCCAGCGGGATCGACTCGGCAGGACGGGGCCGCCCCCCGGGCGAGCACCGACCCAATGCCCCGATGACGTGCCTCGGGCGCCGGCGCCGGTGCCCCCTCGAGAGTGGCGTTTCCCCATGCTCGCATCAGCGCCGATGAGACACGCCCGGGCCGGAGCCCCGGCAAAACGGGGACCCTCGGGGCTCCGCACTGCCGCCTGGATTTGCTCGACCCAGCCCGTTTGCACTAAAATCTTCGGTGTGGGCACACCAAAAACAACAATCCTTCGGAGCATCCGATCCATGAAACATCTGGTCGCTTTTCTCGCCGTACTCCTCCTCATCAGTGCCGCTCCTACTCAGGCCGGCACCAAAGAGGAGATCATGCGCCTCTCGGCCGATGTTCTGCAGCTGCAGAACCAGATCTTGAATCTGCAAAAGAATTTCGACGAACGCCAGGGGTCGGTGCAGAGCCTCTTGGAACAGCTCAACGACCAGGCAGCCACGAGCAATCGTGTATTGCAGGAAATTGTCTCAGTGCTGCGGGCGCAAAAGACCGATGCGACGTCAGCGGCGGCTGAACTGCACCAGGGCATCCAGGCCCTGAGCGTGAAGCTGGACGACACCAACAACCGGCTCGCCACGGTCCTGCAGAAGGTCGAAGAGAGTCAGGTGCGCAGCGAGTCGCGCCGCCTTCCCTCCCAGTCCGACCCGGGCGGACCCAAGCCGGATCAGGTGTACAGCCTTGCCTTCAACGACTACCTAGCCGGCAACTACGAGCTGGCAGTGGACGGTTTCAGGGACTTCCTGGTGCGCTATCCCGAGAGCGAATATGCAGACAACTCCGCCTATTACCTGGGGCTTTGCCTGCAGCAGATGGGTCAGCAGGAGCAGGCCGCGCAGGCGTTCGATCAGGTGATCAACATGTACCCGAAAGCGGACATGACGGCGGCCGCCTACTACAAGAAAGCCCTGGTCGAGCAAGAACTGCTGAAAAACGAGGCCGCCATCGAGACCTTCAAGAAGCTGGTGTCCTTGTTCCCCGACACTCAGGAAGCCGCCACGGCCCGCGAAGAGCTGGTCAATCTGGGGGTGAGGCTGCCGGGCCGACGGTAGTCCCGGCATGGGCATCTCCGCCGGAGATTCCCGTCGGGCCCAGGCGCTCCCGCATCTCGAGCACCCGGCTGTTCACGAGCAGGGTTCAGAAGGGGATGTCGTCGTCAGTGATCCCGGCCTCCATGGGCTGGGCGCCTTCACCGACGGCCACGGGCTCACGAGCTCCGCTGGCTGCCTCTCCGGGCCCGCTGAGCATCTTCATCTCATTGGCTACGACTTCGGTCGTCCAGCGTCGGTTCCCGTCCTTGTCCTCCCACTCCCGCGTCTGGATTCGCCCTTCGATGTAGACGAGTTTCCCCTTCTGCAGGTACTGTCCACAGATCTCGGCCAGGCGGCTCCAGGCGACAATGTTGTGCCATTCGGTGCGGCTCTGCTTTTCTCCGTTCTTCACCCAGGTCTCATCGGTGGCTACTGAGAAGGAACAGACGGGGGTCCCTGAGCTGGTGTAACGCATTTCCGGGTCACGGCCCAAGCGGCCGACGAGAATCGCTTTGTTGATCATAATTCAGGTCACCTTTCTGCCGGGGCACCTTTTGCCCCCGGCGTTCGGCGCAGAAGCGCCTTCACACTCGAGGTTTCGAGATTGCCGGGCCGGCTTCGGCGTGAGTAGACGCGTACGGCCCTTGCCCGGGCAGCGCCTCTCTGACGAGCGGCCGGCGAATCAGCCTCCGGACTTCCGATGAGAAGCCCCTGTTCAATATAACGTCCGACCCTGAAAAAATGTGAAATGCCCCCGCCAGAAGTCCGGTGCTTCAGAAACGGAGGCGCCGCCCGGTCTCCCGTCCCACTAGAGTGATCTGCTTCTCGACGGCCCGGCCTTCCCGGTAGAATCGAACCGAGATCTCCTGCCCGGGGCGTTTGTCTTCGAGGACGCGCAGCAAATCGGCAGCGTTGCCGATGTCGCGATCTCCCAGCTGGGTAATGATGTCACCACCGATGATGATGCCGACATTGCCCAGGAAGGCGCGCCGTGTCCCCCCCCGGAGGCCGGCCTGATCTGCAGAGCTGCCCGACTCCACTTGCTCGACCAGGAAGCCGCTCGTCACGGGAGCGTCCAGCGCCCGCGCCAGCCGGCGGTTGAGCGGACGCCCGGTGACGCCGAACCAGGGCCGCTGGACGGCGCCGTGCTCGAGCAAGTCTGGCAAGATCCGCTGGAGCGTGTTGACGGGGACGGCGAAGCCGATTCCGGCACTGTCGCCGGAGCGGGAGAAAATGGCGGTATTGATTCCGATGATCTGGCCGGCGGTGTTGAGCAAGGGCCCCCCGCTGTTGCCGGGGTTGATGGCGGCGTCGGTCTGAATCAGGTCGTCGATGAAGCCGTACTCGGTGCGCAGGCTGCGGCCCAGGGACGAAATGATCCCCGTGGTCAGAGTGCGCTGCAGGCCAAAGGGGTTTCCGATGGCCAGCACCCTCTGCCCCACCTGGAGCCCGTCGCTGCGGCCCAGGGGAATGGGCAGGCACCCATCGGCTGGGCAGTCGATCTGCAGGACGGCCAGATCGTTGATGGGATCCTGGCCGACCACCCGGGCCTCGAGTACCTTTTCGTCCCAAAGGGTCACTTCGACGCGGCGAGCCTCCTCGATGACGTGATAGTTGGTGGCGATGCGACCCTCCCGATCCAGGATCACGCCGCTCCCAATGCCCTGGCGTGGCACCACATCGAAAAACCAGGTATATTCCAGAGTCGTACTGGTGATGTTGACCACGCCGCGGCTGAGTTTCTGGTAGACCTCGATGTTGACGCGCTCTTCGTCGGAGAGCGGCGGGGCCACGAGGGCCGGCGGCGGCGCGCTGGGAGACTCCGCGGGTTGAGCCGAGCTGACCCACGGGCGGGGCCACTGCAGAAAGAAAACAACCAGGGCAGCGGAAAGGACGCTGCTGGTGAGGACCAGTTTCCAGAAATCGCTTCGTCTCATCGGACTCGTCTCCCGGGCGGGAGCGCGGCCTCACCGATCCTGCTTCGGGCCGGCCGGCCCGCTCCTCTTCCGGGATTATATACCGGGGCGCCGGGGACGCTTCCAGGACGCCTTGCCGGGGAGTCCGGCTTGACTGGGGGAACGCCGATCACCGAGCCTGCACCGGCCCCTCTGCCGCCTCCGCAGCGGCCCTGGTATCGACTGGCTTTTTACGCCTTGATGGGGGGATCGACCTCGCTCATCCCCCTGCCGTTCGTGGACGACTGGACCCTCGACTGGGTGCGCCGGCGCATGATTCTGGAGGTCACTCGGCCTGCCTTGCTACTCCGGGAACCGGCTATCCGAGTCCTGCTGCGACGTGGACGCGAGACTTCCAGCGGCTGCCTCGATCTGCTGCTGCGGACCCCTCTGAGCGCCCTGATCTACGTCCTCAAGCGCCTCTTTCGAAAGATCTTCTTCTTTCTGGCCGTCAAAGAGTCGACCGATCGGGCCTCGCTGGTCTTTCACGAAGGCTACCTGCTGGCCGCCGCTGCGGGAAACGCCGAGCTCCACCCCCGGGTCGTCGAGAGTGAGCGGGAAGCGGTGAGGCAACTCGCCTACACGCTGGCCGAGACCTTGGATCGAACCGACACGTCGCCGATCCGGCTGCTGGTGGCACAGACCTTGAAAGGCAGCCGCAGGTTGTTGTTCGCGGCGGCCCGGCGTTTGCGCCGGCTGCTGCCGCGTTCGCCGCAGCTGGAGGCCGAACCGCCGGGTTGGGAGGCGGCCGAGGAGAGCGTGCTGGCGGAGCCGTCCCGCCGGCTGGCCCGCCTGCTCGAGGCGCAGTGGCCATACTTCGAAAAGTTGGAGAAGAGTTTTTCCGTCTTCGCTCGGCGCCGGCGCGTGTACCTCGGGTCGGCCGGCCCTGATTCTCACCCTGCCCCCCAGAGGCGCGCCACCGGATTGAGAATCGATTGATCCGTTCGGCGGCCAGGGCGCGGCACGAGGGGCGCTGGCACCGCCGGGCCTGAAATCGGAGGGGCCTCTCAGCCGGGCTGCCCGCCCCTTCTCCGGAGCCACCAGACGAGGGGCGCGTCAATGACCCAGGTCATGAGGGTCGGAGCGATCAGCATCCAATTGAGAACATGCATTCCGATGTGTTCCAGGATCGAGGGTTCGTAGCCCAGGAAATCGATCAGCCTCTGCTTTTCGTGGTAGAGGGTGGGGTTGCCGCTGAACCCCGTGTAAACGAGACCGGCAATGTAGAGGATCTGGCAAAGCCCGAACAGAAGCAGGTTGCCTTTCCACAGATCCAAATACCGGAGTCCCGGATGATGCGCCAGGCGGTAAGCGAAAAAAAGGCTGCCCAGGATTTCGACAGCCGTGAGGCTGGCCAGATAGACCAGCGCGCGTGGTGCGCCCGCCAGGCTCGCGATCAGCCTGGTCACCCCCACCGCCAGGGCAACCCACAGAACCGGCTGGAGAATCTTCACCACGATCGGCACCTCGGTCTCGCACGACCCCCTCGGTATGGCCGCCCGCCGGCGCGGATTATTTCTCCCGGGCAATGGCGTTGTCAACGAGAGAAAGAGCCGCCAGAACCCCCCTGGGTGGGGACTCTTCACCCCGCAAGCGACTGCCTGAACTGTCAGGCGAAGCAAGTCCAGGCGGCGACACACGGCCCGTTTCGGTTTCCCGTCGAATTGAAGCCTGAAGGGGCACTCTGAGAGAATGCCAAGGCGAGCAAACCGATTCGAGGAAATGAGATGGCAACCGTGCTGGTGGTGGATGATTCAGCGGCGGATCAGCGTCTGATCGCCCATTTGCTGGAGCAAGACACCGAGTTGACGGCAATCTTCGCTTCCGACGGCCGGGAAGCCCTGGATCTGATGGAGGAGCAGAAACCGGACCTGGTCCTGACCGATTTGCGCATGCCCAGGATGGACGGCCTCGAGTTGGTGGCAAACCTCCGGCGCGATTATCCCCTCGTTCCCGTGATTCTCATGACCTCTCGCGGCAGTGAGGACATCGCCGTGCAGTCGCTGCGCCAAGGAGCATCCAGCTACGTCCCCAAGCGGGCTCTCAGCCAGGATCTGGTCCGTACGATCCGGAGCCTGCTGGAGTTGTCCGGCGCGCGGCGCGGCCGCAGCCGGGTCCTGCAGTCCATGCAGGAGGTGAAGGCGGTTTATCTGTTGGAAAACGACTTTGGCTTGCTCTCAGACCTGGTCAACCATCTCGAGGACCAGCTCAAACAGATGGGATTTGGGGACGATGGGGACTGCATCCGGGTCTCGGTTGCCCTGACCGAGGCGCTCTCCAATGCGCTGTACCACGGCAACCTGGAGATGGATTCGGCGCTGCGCGAAACAGATTTCGAAGCCTACCTCGAGCTGGCCCGCAAGAGGAGCCGGGAAAAACCCTTCAGCCAGCGCCGCATCCGCCTCGAGACGAACCTCTCCCGGGAGAAGGCAGTCTTCGCCGTCGAGGACGAAGGCCGCGGCTTCGATCCCGATTCCCTGCCCGACCCCACCATTACTCCCAACCTCGAAAAGGTCACCGGACGCGGGATCATGCTGATGCACACCCTGATGGATCAGGTGAAATTCAATCGGGCGGGCAACCGCGTTCAGATGGTCAAGCGCGGGGTCCGGGCGCAGACTCGGCGCCCTCGGCGCCCGGTGGGGGGAGCCGGCTCCGAATCTTGAGTCGGCCCGGAACGCCCGAGTTTGCAGAAAACCTGCACGAGTGTCGACTTCGAGGCTGAAAAAGTCTAAGCTACTGACGGTGTGCGGTTTGTACAGTTCCTTTCTCAGAACCTGGACGGCGAACGAGGGCGGCAGACTCGACTGGCCAACGATCTGCGCATCTCCAAGTCGACGATAACAGCCTGGCGCAATGGCGCCAAGCCCGACTTCATCTCCTGTCTCTTGCTGGCGGAGCACTTCCGTGTCGACCCGGTTCGTATGTTCGAGATGGTCCAGGACAAGCTCTACGAAAGGGTCTATCTTCGCTTCCTGGCACCAGAACGCCGGGACCGCCTGCCGCCGGCTCCCAGCGAAGAGGACTTGTACGGCGATCCGCAGCACGCTCGAGTGCATCGAGAGCTGCAGCAGCTCTTGGAGTCGGATGCCGAAGCGGCCAGCGCCATTGCCACCATGATTCGGACTGCCCACGGCCAGGTCGTCCCTGCCGACGAGAAGGATGGGGGGGCGAATTCAGCCGAACACGGGCCGCCGGCCCCGGAGCCGGCCGCGCCCTCGCCCATCGATCAAGGGCGAGGCTACCGCGATGGTCACCCACCCCGCAAACCCGGCGAGGACTGACTTGTTCTCTTCGCGTTTTCGCGACTTCCCCCGACTGAATCCTCTGACGCGTTTGCTGCGGTCCCGCCAGGAGTCGGGCCGGGAGATCCTCGACCTTACCGTCACGAACCCGACAGCAGTCGGTCTGGAGTTTCCACCGCGACCCTGGGGCGACGCACTCGCAGACCCCGGGATCCATCGCTACCAGCCCGCGGCCGGCGGCACTGCCATGGCCCGACAGGTCGTGGCGGGCTATTATCGGGACCGGGGTTGGGAGCTGCCTGCCCGGCGAATCCTGCTGACCGCCAGCACCAGTGAAGCCTACAGTTGCCTCTTCAAACTGCTCTCCGACCCCGGAGGGGCAATCCTCGTCCCCCGCCCCAGCTACCCCTTGTTCGACCACCTGGCGCAATTGGAGAGCCTTCAGTGCCTCGCCTACCCCTTGCGCTGCGACGACGACTGGCGAATCGACATGGAATGTCTGCGAGAGCAACTTTCGCGGGAGTCGGTGCGGGCGTTGATTCTGGTGCAGCCCAACAATCCGACGGGATCGATGGTCGCCCCGGACCAATGGCGGGAGGTCCGCGCCGCCTGTATGGCCCGCGGCAAGCCCGTGATCCTGGACGAGGTCTTTTTCGACTTCCGGTTTGCGGAAGGCCCCTGCCTCCGGCTGGATCTGGAAGCGGAAGTCCCGTTGTTCATCCTGAACGGCCTGTCCAAAGCTGCCGCGCTGCCTCAAATCAAGGCGTCCTGGATCGGGGTGGTGGGCCCGCAGGCCGTGGTACGGGATTCGATCGAGCGGCTGGAGCTCATCCTGGACACCTATCTTTCCGTCAGCACGCCGGCTCAGTTGATCCTGGAAGCCGCTCTTCCCCGCCGCCGGGAGCGCGCGGCGGTGGTGTCGCAGCGGCTGCAGTCCAACCTGCAGCTCCTGCGCAGCAGGCTGGCGCCCTCAGCCGTCCAGCTGCTCGAGCCCGAAGGCGGCTGGTCGGCTGTTCTGCGCCTTCCCCGCACGCGCGGCGAAGAAGAGTGGGTGCTGCACCTGCTCGATCGGCATGGAGTGCTCCTGCACCCGGGATACTTCTACGATTTCCAGGAAGAGGTCTGCGTGGTACTGAGCCTGTTGACGCCGCCGGCGATCCTGGCCGAGGCTGTCGGGCGCCTGCTTCAGGAGGCGGCCTGAAGGCGGCCCTCGTCCGAATCGAGATCGGCCAGGTTGTCCGCTGTGGCGCCGAACGGGCTTTTCCCGGCAAAAGTGTTCGCTGAGGCGCGAGCCGACGTTTCACAGATTGGACGCCACGCGACTCGATCTGCTTTTCCACCTGCTGACTTTGCGTCCCTTGGAGGTTGGCCATGCTCATGGATTACCGGAAAAGAACTTTGACCCGCCTGTCTCTGGTCGCTTGGGGGCTCCTGCTGGGTGCCTGCAACGACGTCGTCACGGTCAGCAACGGGGGCTCGGAGGCACGCGGCCTGCTGGTTGACGGCCAGTTCGACAGCGGATTCCAAAACGATCGCACCTTCGTCTCCTCGGCCACCACGGTCAATGTCGGACCCGTCCGCCCTGGAGTCAGCAACGAGGTGGTGGGGTTCACCAACCGCCGGCCGCTGGCGGTCACCGAGAACGCCGGCTGGACCAACAACCTGGGAGACAACGTCGCATTGCCTTTCGATGCCGAGCTGGCCCTTCCCGTGAAAGTCTGGATCGTGAAAGGGCCGTTCAACACCCAAAGGCAGAAAGCCATCGACTCCTGTGTCACCACCTCGGCCATCTGGAACAGTGAACGCATGGGCGTGCGCTTTTCCCTGTTCGAGATCGTCGACGCTACCGGCAATGCCAATGCTTCCAACTTTTTCAACTTCACCTGCTCGCTGAAAAACTCCATCGAGACCACCATTGGCAAGACCAATGGCAGGATCAATATCTATTACGTGGACCGGGTCGACGGAGGCACCGGCCGGGGCCAGGCCTGTGCCATTGGAAGCGACTTCGTTGCGATGGGGTCCAACACCGGGGACGAGCTGCTGTCTCACGAACTGGGTCACGATTTTGGACTCACGCACATCGACGGCCAAGCCAACTACGACCAGACCAACGTCATGCACAGTGCCAGCAACACTCGGCAATTCCTCACCGAAGGCCAGGTGTTCCGATCTCTGATTCTGCCCAGCTCCGCCATCAACAGCATCTATAATGCCAGGCCGGGGAAACCGACCCGAAACTGCCCGCAGGCCTCCTCCGGCAGCGACTGTGTCCGGAACGACAAGAGGATCTGGGCCGACGGAACTTTTCCCGCCAATTAGCCTCTCAAAAGAGGGCGAGCCCGTTTGGGGCCAACCCCATCGGCCGAAGGAGTCACACCTATGAGCACGCCGAGACGGTACCAGCGGATCGTGGGAGTCTTGTTCCCCCTGTGCCTGCTTGCTGCGGGCGCTGCCTGGGCTCAGGAGCCGCAGGTCGAGCTTCAGCCGTTCATTCTTTCCTGGCTTCAGGACACCTGCGATACTGGTGAGTCGACCACGCCCGAGCAGATCCTGACGCGCTTCGGGGCCGATGCCGAGCCGCTGCTGCTGGCCGCGCTGGAACAAGGTCCCGGCGATCAACTGCTGCAGACCCTGGAATCGGCATTGGAGACGAGGTGGCAACAGCGGAGCGCTGCTCTAGCCGAAGGTGAGAGGCTGGGGCTGAGTTCAGACGACCTGGCGGCGGCGCGTCAGGCCCAACGCGAGGAATACTTCAGCAGAGAGCGGCAGGCCTTCGTCACGCGTTACCGGGATCGCGCCGTCCAGGGCCTGGCCCTGGTCGGTTCCCGCAACGCCGTGCAGGCGCTGCAACAGCTGGCCGACGATCCCCAGTCCCCGTTGAACGCCTCCGCCCGAGACGCCTTGGAGGCGGTCCGCCAGCGCCTCTCGCCGCGCCGTTGATCATCGTCGCCCCGTCGAACATCACGCTCCCGGGGAATGGCCCAGCGTGTGGGTGCCGACACCGGCGTCAGCCGGCCGCCAAGTCTCGTTCTTCCTCAACGACGGATTCCCACTTGCCGCTGTTTTTCAAAATCAGATCCACGACTTCGCGGACCGCGCCATGGCCGCCGCGAGCTCGAGTCACATGGTGCACCGCGTACTTCACCGGCCCGGCGGCGTTGGCCGGAGCCGCCGAGAAGCCAACCAGGCGCAGGACGGGAAGGTCCGGCAGGTCGTCCCCCACGAAAGCCACTGCCTTGGCATCCAACTGGCGCTGGCGCAGCAGCTCCTCGAAGTCCTTCAATTTGTCCCGGGAGCCCTGGATGACGGTTTGGACACCGAGTTCGGCGGCCCGAACGCGCACCGCCTTGCTGGTCCGGCCGCTCATGAAGGCCACCTCCAGCCCGGCGCGCTCAGCCAAGCGAATCGCCACGCCATCGTAAACCGAGAAGACCTTCAGCTCCTCCCCGTCAGGGAGCAGGATGATTCGCCCATCGGTCATCACCCCGTCAACGTCCAGCAGCAGGAGTCGGATGCGGCCCAGATTGGTCGGTCCCTTGTGATACTTCGACATGATCAGAACATCTCCGTTCCCCACAGGTGGTGCAGATGAATAATTCCGCCCAGCCGGGCTCCCGGACCTGTCACCATCAGGGCGGTGATCTTGCGGGTCTCCATCAGGTTGAGCGCTCGGGTAGCCAATTCCCCGGCTGAAATGGTCACCGGGTCCGGCGTCATGCAGTCCCCGGCCCGGCAGCTCAAGACTTCCGAGCCGCGACTTTGCAGCAGCCGGCGAAGGTCGCCATCGGAGATCACGCCGACCAGCTGATGGTCACCGTTGACGACGCTGGTGATTCCCAGCCCCTTTCGGGACATCTCGTAAATGACCTCGTCCATGGGCGTGTCCTGGCTCACCACGGGAATGCTGTCGCCCGTCCGCATCAGGTCGGCGACTCGGGCCAGCTTCTTGCCCAGGACGCCCCCCGGATGGAGCCGGGCGAAGTCTTCCAGTGCGAAGCCTTTGCGTTCGGACAGAGCCAGGGCCAGTGCATCCCCCAGGGCAAGCCCTGCTGTGGTGGAAGCGGTGGGAGCAAGTCCAAAAGGGCAGGCCTCCCGTTCGACGCTGACGTCCAATACTACCTCCGCGTGCCGAGCCAGGGTGGACTCGGGATCTCCCACCAATGCGATCAACGGTACACCCAGCCGCTCCAGGGTTTCCAGCAGTCGCAGCAGCTCAGCCGTCTCGCCGCTATTGGAGAGGGCCATCACTACGTCCCCGGCCATGAGGATGCCCAGATCGCCGTGGAGCGCTTCCAGAGGATGCAGAAAGAGAGCCGGCGTCCCCGTGCTGGCCAGGGTCGCGGCGATCTTGCGGCAGACGATGCCCGATTTCCCCACGCCCGTGATCACTACCCGGCCGCGGCACTCGGCCAGAAGATCCAGGGCCCGATCGAACGAGCCGTCGAGCCGGTCGATCAAGGACAAGATGGCCTGAGCCTCGATCTGGAGTACCTGTTTCGCTGTTTGTCGGGACACGAGCCGCTGAACTCCGTAGGCCTGAACTCTCGAAGTCTGCACGACCTCGCTGGCTGAAACACACATCGCTAGCCAAGAAGCCTCAGCATACCTTTTTGCGAAACGCCAGCGCAACCGGATCGCCACTGGGCGAGAGAGCCGCTCTCCAGTCGAGCCCCGCCGCGAAGTGCAAGCTACCCCCGGACGATGGCATCGATTGCCAGTACATCCTCCAGCAAGCCGGGCAGCTCCTCGAGCGGCAGCGCGTTGGCGCCGTCGCTCAGCGCCGCGGCTGGATCGTCGTGTACTTCGACGAACAGACCGTCGGCGCCCACGGCGGCCGCGGCCCTTGCCAAGTAGGGAATGAAGTCTGCCTGGCCCCCGCTGGAAGCGCCCGCTCCGCCGGGCAATTGCACGCTGTGGGTGGCGTCGAACACGACCGGGGCGCCGAATCGACGCAGGATCGGCAGTGATTTGAAATCGACCACCAGATTGTTGTAGCCGAAGCTGGCGCCCCGCTCCGTGAGCAGGACTTTCTCACAGCCCGCCGAGACGGCCTTCTCCAGAATGTTGCGCGCGTCCCAAGGTGCAAGGAACTGCCCCTTCTTCACGTTGAGCGGCCGCCCGCTGCCGGCAGCCGCCACGATGAGATCGGTCTGCCGGCACAAGAAAGCCGGAATCTGAATCACATCCAGTACCTGCGCGGCCGAGTCGACCTGATCCGGTTGGTGGACGTCCGAGAGGACCGGCACCCCGACTTCCCGTTTCACCCCCGCCAGGATCTTCAGACCCTGAGCCAGACCCGGACCCCGGAAGGAGCGGATCGAGGTCCGGTTCGCTTTGTCGAAG
>JBFKLX010000093.1:0-20424 GCA_041630155.1 Acidobacteriota bacterium | reverse complement strand
GAGTACTCCTGAGTACCCCGATCCGTAAATACAGCAACGGATGTTGCGGGCGTTTCGAAGCAGCAGCCGGCCCCCGGAAACCGAGTGGACCACCCTGCTCCGAGGCGCCGGGCACCTGGGGGTTCGCCCGCAACCCTTCGGGCGCACGGGGGTCTCGGGCGATCTCTTTGTCGCCCTATTTACGAACCGGAGTGCTCAGCTCCCAGCGCCTTGCGAATCCGGGACTGCAGCATTCCCTCGATCAGCAGCGCCGCCAAGGCGTTGCCTGTTCGGTTCCAATGACTGTTGCGGGGAATGTAGAGAATCTCCCCCTGGGCGGCGGCCCGCTGAAACCCCGGAAGCAAGTCTTGGTATTCAATGTTCCGGGACCGGCAGTACTCGGCCAGGAGATCCTGAGGCAGGGTCCAGACGAAATCTTCCTCCTCGAGGTCGTAGTGCTCAATCACTTTCCGCCGCAATTCCGGATTTACCTGAAACTCGTCGGGATAGGCCAGGACCAGGAACTCACCCCCGGCTCGGACGACCAGATCGTCCATCTGCCCCACGGCATCCAGAATCCAATCGATATGGGGCTGGAACTGCTCGCGCCTGCTGGAAGCGGTGAAGAGCATCCGGCCGTACTCCAGCTGCAGGTACTGCTCCTCGGTCATCTCCTCGTGCCTGCTCTGAAACCAGAAAGCGCTCAGGCCCTGCCGCAACGCGGCCCGGAATCTGCTGCGCCACATCACGGGTTCTCCGAAGACGACCCAGTAGCGGTCTCGTCGGGTGTCCAGGTCAATGGTGGCGCCTCCGTAGGCAATGCGCCTGCGCCAAGGCTCCGAGTCGACGAAGTCGTTGCCTGCGAAGAAGCCCAGAACCACCAGGTCGGGCTGGTACTGCATGCCGAACTTTTCCAGCATCTGGAGCTGCTCCACCGTGTGGGTCGCCGGGTAGCCGACGTTGATGACTTCGACGCTCGAGCCGAACTGCTCCTGCAAACGGTCCTCCAGAAACCCGACATAGTTCCAGTCTTGGGCACCCGCCCAGTTGAAGGAATCGCCCACCACAAGGGCGCGGTACGTGCCCGGTGCGCGCTCCAGGGGATAGTCACGATCGTTGAATCCGAACCGGTTGGCCGTGTGTGCCCCGTAAACGGCCTGGGGCCGGACGCGAAAGCCCAGGTCGGGGTCGAATCCCCAGAGCGACCGGGCGAACACCCAGTCGTCGAAAATCAGCAGAGTGGCTTCCAGCAGGAAAAAAGTGACCACCAGCCCCAGCGAAATCGCCAGCCCCACCCGAATCAGCTTCCGAAGTCTCATCCGGGGCTCATTGTGGCACGGGAGAGAGCGGAGTGACACCGGCATTTTTGCCGGTGATTCCACCCCCTGAGAATTACAGTCAATGACCGGCCGGAGGCCCTTGTCACGGAGCCGCTGTCACTCACATCCTGCAATCCCATGGAAACACTGCTGTAAGCGCAGGAGTTGGTCGCGATTGTGCTGGAGGTTCCAGGCCTCGAGGATCCGGCTCTTTTCCTCGTCCGTCAGTTTCCAGGAAAGCGGGGCGTCGATCCTCAGCTCGAAACTGAACCGCCTCACCGGGATCTGTGACTCCTCGAGCTGCTGCATCATCAGGTCGAGTTCCAGGTTGTTCCGGCGCAGCTGGGTGGAGGTACGAATCGTTTCCAGCATCAGAAGCGGGCCCACGGTGGCATAGATCCATCCTCGTTCCGGCTCGGGTTGGGGGCAGCAAAGTGCGGACATCGGCGCTCGGCGCTGCTGCTCACCCCGCCCGAAGGCATTGATGAGCACCAGGATGACTCCCTTCTCACGGAGCTTCTCGAGTCGTTCTGAGGCCATCGTCTGCAGCCAGTTGATCACGGTCACGACCCCGAAATTGTCGTAGTAGCCCCCGTCGGCCAGGTGCCAGGTCTGATGCTTCGCGTCCGGGTGGGGATCCGCGCCGGGTTCGGGCCCAACGCTCCGATGGCTGGGGCGGGCGATCGGGGTGATCCAGGGAAACGTGGAGGAAAGCCTCGCGGCCGTAGCAATGTCGATATCCTCTCCCGGGTGGTCGGCGTGGAAGCTTTCCGCCTGCCACTCCGGGGGGACTCCCAGGGGCGTGAACAGGTATTGCCGCCCGTTCTCGACCACAGTGGCGTTGAGGACCGCAGGGGGCAGCGTCCCGCCGTTGACCCCCTCGAGCCAGCCGGAAAGCCGCGTGTTTGGGGCGGTCAGCCGCTGGCGCCAGACCTGCTCGAGCGCCCAGCTGCGGTCCCGATCCCGGTCCAGCAGCCCGGAGGCGAAGAGGCCCGGGAAGAAGCCGCGCCAGATGTCCAGGTAGACGAACCCCCAGCCCAGGGCGTCCAGGCTGGAAGCCCCGGCGCTCTCCACGATGCGGTCGCTCTCTCCCCAGGGAGGCTCCCCCCGGCGCAAATAGGCATCCAGGTAAGCCATCACGCCCACACTGCCGCCCGAGGCCGAACTGAGCAGCCGCAGCGAACGCGCGAAGTCCTGGCCGAGCGGGCCGTCCTCCTGCAGCTGGGTGAGTACTCGAGCCGTCCACAGCGAAGCCATGATCCCTCCGCCGCTGGCAGCCACCACCACCGCCGGCCTGGCCTGGGCCGGCGAGGCCTCCTCCGCCCGATCGAACGCCTCCTGGGGGGTCGGAGGCGCCGACGCAGACCCGGGAATCACCTCGTAGTAGTGGTCCGCACCGTAGATCGACACCAGAACGATCAAGACCAGGCTCAACAGGGTTGGCACCCGGAAACGATCGAGGAAGAAAGCGGCCCCGGGCAGGATCCAGGCACCGAAGACGAACAGGCCCAACAGGTACGCGAGCGACGGCAAGCGGAGTCCCCAACCCCACTCCCCGGGCCGTAATGGCCAGTACATGAGGAGATAGACGACACCCGTGAGCGAGAGGAAGAGGAGGGCCTGCAGGTGGCCCGGCAGGATGCGGTCATCCGGTGAGAAATAGCCCGGCAAGTAGGACTTCAGCAAACGAGCGACCCAGATCTCGAGCCTTCTGAGCCAGCTCTCCCCCCGGGCCTCGGAGGGTGCGGGCCCGACCCGTTCCAGGGCCGCCGAGAGCGTTGCGAGGCCGGCCGGCTGCAGGGCCTCCTTCGGGTCCCGGCCGGGATCTCCGAATTGGACCTGCACGAGGCGGCAAATCGACATGAAGACGAGTCCCAAAGCGATTCCGATGCCGATCGGCAGGACTGGCGCCACCCCCTCCGCCGAAACGATCAGGACCGTCACCAGCAGCGGGAGATTCAGCCAGATCAAGAGCACGGTCGCATGCCGGTGCACCCAGTCGGAAGCTGCCAGGGCTGGCTCACGCACGTCGAAGCGCCGGTCTCCGTAAAGCAGGATGTTGCGGAGCGTCAGCTGGATGGTCCAGGACGCGACCAGCAACTGAAAAGCAGCCACTCCAAAACCGGTTCCCTCCAGGTCGAAGATGTTTCGGAGGATCAGGGGCAGCACCAGGACCGCAACCGGACCGAGAACGATCAAGGCCAGACCGAGTACGATGGGGAATCGGCAAAACCAGAGATACTGCAGCAGCGGAAACCTCCTCTGGGTGGAAGGGATGAGGAATACGGCGGCCGCAGCCAGGGCGATGATTCCCAGCCCGCCCAGGACGATCTTTCCGCGCGCACTCCAAAAGGCCAGCCAGGCCAGTTGTGAATCGGCCGACCAGAAGAGCTGGGCCAGCAGGGCAGTGTTTTCGACCAGGTCGAACAGCGCCGCGGGGAGCTGCGAGATCCCGCCGACGAGGCCCAGCCAGAAAACGACTCCAGCCAGCCGGGTTTCCCGTTGTGACAGAGGCGTTCGAGGCGCTGGCTCTTCCGTCCAACCGGCATCTGCGCGATTGATTCCAGCTCGGATCCGGCCGGCCAACAGGAAACACCCCAGGGCCACCAGCGGGAAATAGGCAAGCAAGAAAAAGAAGTCGAGACCCAGCAGTAAGATTGCCAGAGGGACGAGCGAATGGGGTTCGGCACTGGCCCAGGCTGCAATGATGCCGGCCGCTTCCTGGGCCGTACCGGCACAGGCAAGACTTTGAATACCACTTGGCGAAGCCGGCAGGTCCAGCGGGGCGCCCGCCACCAGCCAGATGGTCGCCAGAGCCAGGGCGAGGGTGAACAGCCCCAGTGCCAGGCGCCCATCCCGGCGCGTCATCCAGTGAGTGAACCGCTCGAGGGAAGGCGGGAGGTTCGGGAGCGTTTGCTTGGCCATGCTGCCTCCGAGGGCGGAAGTCGTCTTCGTATGGATAGAGGGACAAGCCCTTGTGTACGCGGAATCGCGTCGGGAGGCAAGTGGGAACAGCGATCGACCCGCAACCGCGAGCGTTCTGGTTGCGAGGCGCCGACTCGAGTCCTCAGGCGTCGGGCCTTATTGCTCGAAGAGATCCGAACGGCGGACGCGTTCGCCTTTGAAGATGAGTACCGAGATGCGCTCGGTGGCGGCGATGTCCTCGAGGGGATTCCCGTCCACCAGCAGGAGGTTGGCGTCGAACCCCATACGGATCAGACCCACCCTCTCGCCGATGCCGAGCAGTTCGGCGCCATTGTGGGTGGCTGCCTGCAAGGCCTCGCCCGCCGGGATTCCGGCCTCCACCCAGAGCTGCAGCTCCCGGTGCAGCCCCGGCCCGTGCAGCACCAGGGCGTTGCCTGCGTCACTGCCCGCTACCAGGCGGACTCCAGCCGCCCGCGCAGCCGCCAGGTTTGCGGCAGCAATCTCCAGACGATAGGCGGAGGCGGGCTCCATTCGCTGCTCCAACTCTCCCGACTCGATCAGCTGGCGAGTTCCTTCCAGCAGCGGGCGAGTAGCCACCTGCTGGACCAGGGAACGGTCCAGCAGAGAGGTCCGTCCTGCCAGGACCTCCAGCAACGCTTCCACCACCGCCAGGCTGGGATCGTAGGCGGTTTCGGCCCCCGCCATTCGCTCCAGCACCGCAACCGGAATCTCCTGCCGGGCCGAGCCATGCTCGATGCTGGACGCCTCCACTTTCAGCGCATCCTGGATGTCCTGCACGTCTCCCGTATGCACCGACAGCGGCAACTGATGGGCCTGCGCTTCCTGGGCGACCGCCGACAGAATCCCCGGGTCGAGACGCGCGAAGAGCATCCCGGCCACACCCGAGTCCATCACCGCCTTGATCACGTCCACGCCCGCCCCGCTCAGCTCAGCCACCCGCTGCCGGGCCTCTTCCCGGGTCGCAGGGGTCCGCACGAATTGTGCCTCCAACTGGCTGCGCACGAAGTCGGGAGCCGCTTCGAAGTACTGCGTGCCGTGTCCCCCCGGGGCGGTGAACAAAGGACCTGCTACGAACAGCTCGGCGGCAAGAATCTCTCCGTTGGCCACCTCGCCTTTCAGCTCCAGGCTTTCATCCAGCAGATCACCCAGGCTCCGAACGGAGGTCACACCCGAGTAGAGGTGGGAAATCAAGGCCCTCCGCATGGCTTCGTCCGCCCGGTACTCCGACATGTCCTCCAGAAAGCCACCCGGGGCTCCCAGATGGACGTGCACGTCGATCAAACCGGGCAGGAGGGTTTTTCCAGCGGCTTCCAGAAGCTCTGCCTTCACCGACTCGGGCTCCGGGGTGTTGCCATCGTAGACCCGGGCGATCTTCCCGTTGCGGATGAGTACTCCCCCGTTCTCGATGACCGTCCCGTCTCCCACGAAGATCCGTGCGTCCCGGATCAGCACGGATTCGGCGCGGCGCAGGTCCCGCCAGAGAGCCTTGGCCCTCTGAATCTGATCCCGGCTGTAGGCCTGGTATGTCCCCAGTACGATGAAGGGCACCAGCACGGCCAGCACCCAGCCCTTGGCCGAGGTCTTGAGCTTCTCTTCCTTTTCCCAGCGAAAAATCTGGCGCGATATGAACAGTGCCAGCACCATCGTGATCAGCAGAGCGATTACCGACGAGAGATTTTCCATCAGACTCTCGTTGCGCAGCATGGTGCCCTGAAATCCCGTGACCAGATAGGACGCCGGGAGGTACTGGGCGGCAATCTGGGCCCAATCGGGCAGCAGAGTCAGGGGAAACGTGGCGCCGCTCAAGAAGAGCATCGGCATGTAGAGGCTCTGGATCAGAAGGTTGCTCTCCTGCATGGAGTTGGCCACGGAAGCCAGAATCAGCCCCAGCGCTCGAAAGGAGGCCAATCCGAGGGAGATGAAGAGGAGCAGACCCAGCCAGCGCTCCGGGACCGGCATGCCGTAGAAGTAGTGCGCCAGGAAGAAGGTCAGCAGCACGGCCGGCAAGAAGATGATCCAGCCCGTCACCACCGAGGCCAGCAGGATCGGCGTGGGAGTGATGGGCGCCACCTTGAAGCGGCGCAGGATGTTGGCTTCGCGGTCCTGGACGGCCCGCATCCCGGCCCCGAACAGGCCATTCCCCAGGATGCCCAGCACCAGCACCATGCTCACGACGAAGGTCACCGAACCGCCCTGCTCGGCGTCCATCCATTCGGCGAAGATGAAGAAAAAGACCAGTGGAAAGAGATAGTTGAAGAAGATGACCGCCCGGTCGCGAAAGGCCAGCCGCAGATAGATTTTGTTCAGTTCCAGCCAGGCCTTCACTCGCGCAGGCTCCTTCCCGTCAATTCGATGAAGACGTCCTCCAGGGAAGGCCGTTTCAGATGGACGTCGGTCAGTTCCATGCCGCGCTGGTCGACCCACTTGACCAACTCCACCAGGGTCCGGGCGGGATGGGAAGAGGAGACACTCATCTTCTTGCGGTCCGGGCTGATCTGAGCGGTCCCGCTGTCGTCCCAGCTGGGCAAGCCTCCGTTGGGCAGTGGCTGGGCGCAGCTGATTTCGATCAGCGACTCGCCAATCGTCTGAGAGCGGATTTCTTCGGGGGTCCCGTGGGCGATGATGCGACCGTGGTCGATGATCGCCACCCGGTCGCACAGCTTTTCCGCTTCCTCGATGTAGTGCGTGGTCAGCAGGACAGTGCGCTGCTGCCGCTTGAGCCGCTCGATCAGCTCGTGGATTCGCTGGCGGGCCTGCGGGTCCAGTCCGGCGGTCGGCTCGTCCAGGAAGACGACCCGGGGATCGTTCACCAGGGCCAGGGCCAGGGCCAGGCGCTGTTTTTGTCCTCCGGACAGCTGGGAGTAGTACGCGTTGAGCTTCTCATCCAGCTCCAGCCGGCTCAGAAGCTCACCGATGTCGATTTCCTGGGAGTAGAAGCTCGCGAACAGCTCCACCGCTTCCGAAACCTTGATCTTCTCCGGCAGATTGGTCGCCTGGAGGGCCACCCCGATTCGGTCCTTCAGGATGAGGCTTTGTTTCTCCGGGTCCAGACCCAACACCGACACCCGGCCCGACGTACGCGTTCGCAGACCTTCCAGGATTTCGACGGTGGTCGTCTTGCCGGCGCCGTTGGGGCCGAGCAGGCCGAAGACCTCCCCGGCGTCGACTTCGAAGTCGATTCCTCCGACGGCTCGTAAGTCGCCGTAGTTCTTGACCAGGCCCTCGACCTGGATGGGTGGCTGCATGGATTCCACGCGGCGTCCTCGGGACCGTTGTGCAGAGACTCGTGAAAAAACCTTCTGGAGAGCCCCCCCCTCTCGACCTTAACCTTGACGCCAGAGAAGAGAGGTTCGATTCACTCGAACGCTCGAAAGGTCCGCGTCGAGACTCGTACTCGAGGGGCGGAAGCCCGTGGCAGGTCTAAAACTCCCAACTCGAGTCGCCGGAGCCAACCTTTGGCCCCACGCCCCTGAGCCCTACGCCCTGCGCCCTGCGCCCTGCGCCCCTCAACGTCCGTAACCGTTTTCCTTCAGGACGTCGACCAAGCTCTGGACGGAGGCGGCGGACTTTTGGAGCTGAGTCTTTTCGTCGGTGGTGAGGTTGATCTGGATGATGTCCTCCGCCCCGTCTCGCCCCAACTTCACCGGCACGCCCACGAACAGGTTGTTGACTCCGTATTCGCCTTCCAGCAATGCGGCGCAAGGCAGGATTTTCTTCTTGTCCTTGAGGATCGCTTCCACCATTTCCGCGGCCCCCGCGGAAGGAGCGTAGTAGGCGCTGCCTTCCTTGAGCAGCTTCACGATCTCGGCGCCACCGTCGCGTGTGCGCTGAATGATCGCTTCCAGGCGATCGGGCGGTATCAGTTCGGTAATGGGGATGCCGGACACTGTGGAATAGCGTGCCAGAGGCACCATGGTGTCCCCGTGCCCGCCCAGCACGAAGGCGTGGGTGTTCTCGACGGAAACTTTCAGTTCCAGTGCGATGAAGGTGCGGAAGCGGGCCGAGTCCAGCACTCCCGCCATTCCCAGCACTCGATTGCGGGGGAAACGGCTCACCCAGTGGGCCACATGGCACATCGCGTCCAGGGGATTGCTGACGACGATGATGATGGCTTCGGGGCTGTGGCGGGCCACTTCGTCGGTCACGCTCTTGACAATCGCCGCATTCTTGAGCAGCAGGTCGTCGCGACTCATTCCCGGTTTGCGTGGCAGGCCGGCGGTGATGACCACCACGTCGGACCCGGCGGTGGCCTGGTAATTGTTGGCCCCCTCCAGGTAGCAGTCATAACCCTGGACGGGACCGGCTTCCAGGAGGTCCAGGGCCTTGCCTTGGGGCATTCCTTCAATGATGTCGACCAGCACGACATCGGCCAGTTCCAGTTCCGCGATTCGCTGCGCCGTGGTGGCGCCCACGTGTCCTCCGCCGACTACGGTCACCTTGTTCTGCATACTTGTCTCTCCTAAAAATTTTCGATCACGGCCGAGGCGAACTCACTCGTCTTCAGACACGTTGCTCCCTGCATTTGCCGTTCCAGATCGTAGGTGACTCGCTTCTGGCTGATGGTCTTGCCCAGGCCGGCGTACACCCGATCGGCAGCCTCCTGCCAACCCAGGTGTTCCAGCATCAACGTGCCCGAGAGAATCAGCGATCCCGGATTCACCTTGTCCTGGTTGGCGTATTTGGGAGCGGTCCCGTGGGTTGCCTCGAACAGGGCCACATCGTCGCTGAGATTGGCGCCGGGAGCCATTCCCAGGCCGCCGACCTGGGCGGCGCAGGCATCCGACAGATAGTCGCCGTTGAGGTTGGGCAGGGCGATGACTTCGTACTCGTCCGGGCGCAGCAAAACCTGCTGAAACATGGCATCGGCAATCCGGTCGTTGACCATGATCTTTCCATCCGGGATCTTGCCGCCGTGGGACTCCCAGACTTGCTGCTCGGTCACGCAGAAGTCACCGAACTCCTCTCGGGCGACCTGGTAGCCCCAGTCTCGGAAGGCGCCCTCGGTGAACTTCATGATGTTGCCCTTGTGCACCAGAGTGACCCGGCGCCGGCCGTGGTCGACGGCATACTGAATCGCCTTGCGCACCAGCCGAGCCGTGCCGAAACGGGAGATGGGCTTGATCCCGATCCCGGATTTCTCCCGGATGTTCTTCTTGTAGCGGGAATTGAGGTACTGGATGATCTCACCGGCTTCCTCGCTCTCGGCCGGCCATTCGATACCGGCGTAGACGTCCTCGGTGTTCTCGCGGAAGATCACGACGTCCAGCTTTTCGGGCTCGCGCACCGGCGACGGCACTCCCGCGATGTAGCGGCAGGGCCGCACGCAAGCGTAGAGGTCCAGCACTTGCCGCAGCGTCACATTGAGGCTGCGGATCCCCCCGCCCACGGGCGTGGTGAGAGGCCCCTTGATGGCGACCTTGTGCCCGGCGATTGCATCCACGGTTGCCGATGGCAGCCACTCTCCAGTCTCTTCTTTGGCCTTTTCTCCTGCCAGGATTTCTGTCCAGGCGATGGATCTCGCCCCGGAGTAGGCCCGCTGGACTGCCGCGTCCAGAATGCGCCGCGTGGCGCGCCAGATGTCGGGTCCGATCCCGTCCCCCTCAATGAAGGGGATGAGGGGATGATCGGGGACCTGGATCTTGCCCCGTTCGACGGTTACCTTTTCGCCTCTGCTCTCATTCATGGTCGGTCAATCCTTGTGGAAATGGACAGCTCGAAAAAACCAACACGTTATCCCGGATACCGGCAGCCCGTCAAGAAGGCTTGGGGTACATAGGGCGTCGGTCCGGAGGGACGTGGCTGGGGCTGGTTGGTCTTGGGAGTTTGCTCGAGTTTCCAACCCAAACAATTGGGGACAGGGCAAAGCTTCACTCGACCGGCGGCTTGTCGGGCCGGGCTCGAAAAAAGATCCTGTAGATCCTGTAATCCTGTCTGGCCCGGATTATGGTGACGTCCGAGGCCCCCGGAGGCGTAGTCGTGCACTCCGTCGAGGAGGCCCAGAGCGGGCAACGCAGTCAGCGCCGATGATAACGGCGCCGCAGCAGAAAGCTGGGTAGAGTCCGGGCTACCCCGCGGCTCGGTGCGAACTGGGAGTTTGCTTGAGTTTCGAGCTTTGAGATTTTGAGCTTTCCCCGAGCAGCCCGAAGGGGCTGCGAGAGAGCTCTGTTTTCAATTCCGCCAGAAGAACTGGATGTCGGCTATGAATTCGGTGGTGCCGGTCAGCCGGATCTCCTGGCCGGCCTCCCACTCGACCGTCTGCTTCCCGGTTGCTGTCTCGACCGTGACCGGTGAGTCCACCAGCCCGTGCCGAATCGCCGCCACGGCGGCCCCGCACGATCCCGTTCCCGAAGAGTGGGTCGGCCCTACCCCGCGCTCCCAGATGCGGATCTTCAGGTGGCTCCGCTTCAATACCCGCACGAAGCTCACGTTGGTGCGTTCGGGAAAGCGCCGGTGCCGCTCCAGGAGTGAACCGAGCCGACGAAAGTCTTCCTCAAAGGGGAGTCGATCCAGCAACAGTGCACACTGCGGGTTTCCCACGGAAAGTGCATGCACCCGCACCGTATCGCCTTTCACCAAAATGGGAAAGTCGCGGACCTCTTTCAACCCCGAACCGGCGCGGAAGGGAATCTCGGCGGGCCGGAACCCGGGTCGCCCCAGGTTGGACTGGTAGGTCCACGTCCGTTTCCCCTCCCCCATCAAGTGATAGCTCTTGGTCCCCGAAGTGGTCTCGATCTCGAGTTCGGAATCGAGGATCAGTCCGCGGTGGTGCAGGAAGGCTGCAGCGCACCGGACTCCGTTTCCCGACATCCCAGCCTCGCTCCCGTCCCGGTTGAAGATGCGCAAGGAGGTCCGGCCCTCAGCCAGGTTCAAGAAGACACAGCCATCGGCGCCCAGGCCGAAGTGGGGTTCACAGGCGGCCCGCGCGAACTCCGAAAACCGCTGGCCGGGAACGTGGTTGGACAACAGCACCAGAAAGTCGTTCCCGTAGCTGTGATACTTGGACAGCGGAATCATCTGAGTGACACCGGAATCCTGCCGGTGATTCCCATTTCGTGACACCGGCGTCTTGCCGGTGATTCTCTCCACTCCCTCGCTGTCCGCCTCAGAGCTTCCGGCCCCGCCCCACCAGTTGATCGAGCACCTCCTGAGACACTTCCTCCAACGATTTCCCGGTGACATCGATGACGGGCCAGAGAGGGTTATCGGCAAACACGGACTGGGCGTAGTTCAATTCTTCCTCGATGCGGTTCAAGTCGGCGTAACTGCTGTCCTGGACCCCCAGCCGGTGGAGACGCACCCGCCGGATCTCGGCCAGGCGCTCGGCCTGGATGGTGAGTCCGGCGATCTTTCGCTGGTCCACCTCGAACAACTTGTTGGGCGGTCTCAAGTCGGACACCAGCGAGACGTTGGCCACCCTCCAGCCGTCCTGAGCCAGGTAGATGCTGAGCGGGGTCTTGGAGGTTCGGCTGATTCCGACCAGCACGATGTCGGCGGTGCTGATCTCTTCCACGGCCCGGCCGTCGTCGTGGCGGATGGCAAACTCGATGGCATCGATGCGCTGGTAATACTCCTCGTCCACCTGATGCAGCAACCCGGGTTTGGCCGTCGGCGGCTTGTTAAAGAAGCTGGTCAGTTTCTCCATCAGCGGGCCCAGCATGTCGATGTATTCGATCTCCTGTTCTTCGGCCTCCCGTGCCAGGGCTTGCCGCAACTCGGCCGACACGAAGGTGTAGACCACCAGAGTAGGATGGATCGAAGCAGCCTTGAGGATGTTTTGGATTTGCGACTCCTCACGAACATTGGAATAGCGCGTAATGACGATGTCCTCGCGGAACTGAACCATGGCCGCCTTGAGCATGCGATAGGCGGTCTCGCCAGTCCCGTCACTCGTGATCAAGACGTGGTAATCCTTCAAGTTCATGTCTCCCTCATTGAGCCGCTACCACGAGCCTCCCGCACGACGGCCTGTTCCACACGCCGGACCTCGGTTTCCAGCAATTCACGGATCTGGGCAAGACGCTCCGGCGACGACGCCTCGAAGCGCAGCACCAGGGCCGGCTGGGTATTGGAGGCACGGACCAATCCCCAGCCGTCCTCGAATTCCACCCGCACTCCATCGATGGTGACACTTTGGAACCGGCGGCTCAGATCTCGAGTGAGGCGTTCGACGACCTGAAACTTGATCGCTTCAGGCATCTCGACCCGCAATTCCGGAGTGCTGAAGGTCCGGGGCAGGTCGCCCAGCAGTTGGGAGAGCGGCAGGCCGGACTGAGACAGGATTTCCAGCAGACGCGCCCCGGCGTAAGTAGCGTCGTCGTAACCATAGTACCGATCGGCAAAGAAAATATGCCCACTCATTTCGCCCGCCAGCTGCGCTTGCTCTTCCTTCATCTTGGCCTTGATCAACGAGTGGCCGGCCTTCCACATAATGGCTCGGCCGCCGCGCTTGGCGATGTCCCGATAGAGGTTCATCGAGCACTTGACCTCGGCGATGATGGTGGCTCCGGGATGCCGGCTCAAGATCTCACGGCCGAACAGAATCATCAAGTCATCACCCCAGACGATCCGGCCCTGCTCGTCCACCGCGCCGATCCGGTCGGCATCGCCGTCGAAGGCCAGTCCCAGATCGGCACCGTGCGCCTTCACGGCAGCGATCAGATCCTGGAGATTTTCGACCACGGTCGGGTCGGGGTGGTGGTGGGGGAAGCTCCCGTCCAGCTCGGCGAACAGCTCGATCACCTCGCATCCCAAATGCCGATAAAGCGGCACTGCCGTGAGGGCCGCCGTGCCATTGCCGCAATCCACGACCACGCGTGGCGGCCGCGGGAGGGGGGGCAAGCGCTGCGTCAAGTCCTGCAGGTAGGTGTCGATCAACGGAACCGGCCGGCAGGAACCGGGGCCGACCTCGAAATCCTCCGCCAGGGCCAAGCGGCCCAACTCCTGAATCTGCTCGCCATGCAGCGCCGCCTGGCCGATCGCGACCTTCAGGCCGTTGTAATGACCCGGGTTGTGACTGCCCGTGATCATCACCCCACCCCCGGGCTGGAGACGATACAGTGAGAAATAGAGGACGGGCGTCGGGACGACCCCCAGATCCCACACCTCCAGACCACTCTGCATCAGCCCGGCCAGCAGGGCGTCGTGAATGCGATCGGAGCTGTACCGGCAGTCGCGGCCCAGGGTCAGATTGGCGGCCCCGCGGCGGCGGGCCGTCGTCCCGATCGCTCGGCCCACCTGCGTGACCACGAAGTCGGTCAGATCCCGGTCCGCCACTCCCCGGATGTCGTATTGCCGAAAGATCTCTGGATTGATCATGGTTCAGGAGTGGCCGTTCCTTCCAGATGCGGCGCCGACGCTTCCAGGGCTCGCTTGAGGGCCTCGATGGACTGGATGGGCAGCGGGTCCCGGCGCCGCAGCCAGGCCCCGTAGAGGCTCGTGTAATCGCCTAGCAAGAGCAGCGACCAGAGACGCTCCAGCCAACTCTCCCCTCGTGTCCAGACCCGCACCCACCCGTAACCCACGGACCCGGCCCTCTCGGCAATCCAGTGCATCTGCCGCTGCAGGTCCGGGTGGTCCCCCCGGTCTCTCAGAAATACCGGAGTGAGCGGGAACTGATCCCAGTAGCCGCCCTCCAGCCAACCCACGAGCTCGTTGTGGGCCATTTCGGGCGAAGCGTTAAAAAACGCCAATTGTTTCGCATTCTCACACAACTGTCCCGCCCAACGGCGTGCCAGCACCTCCAGGCGCCCCGCACTCCCCGTCACCACCGGCAACCGCTCAGCCAGCAAGGCAGCCAGCTGTTTGGCCGGGTTGTCACGGGAGCCCGTCTCCGGCCGGCAGCGCCGACAGAAGGCTGCCGCAAACTCTGCTGAATCTTCGGCGCTCCGGGACTGCTCGCTGCACAAACCCAGGCGCTCCAGCAGCACCAGCGGGGGAACCATTCCGTAAAGCACGGCCATCCGGGGGGGGAATCCCTCGGGAAGGCAGATCCACGGCAGGCGCCATTGCCGGGCCAGCCGGGACACTTTGCCGCCCGAGGACAGGCACACGACGGGCGCGCCTCGCTGGTGCGCCAGCTCGAGGGCACTGACCGTCTCGCGGGTGTCGCCCGAATAGCTGCAGACAAAGACCAGACTCCGCTCCGAAACCCAGGCCGGCAGCGAATAGTCGCGATGAACCCAAAAGGGAACCTGCAGCGTGTCGCTCAGGTACGCTGCCAGCAGATCGCCCCCGATGGCCGATCCCCCGAGGCCGCAAAAAATGACCTGTGCGATGTCCGCCGGGGGGCTGGGCAGCGAGCTTTCCCCTCCCAGCCGTACCGCCTCGTGAAGCTGCTGATCGAACCGCCCGAGCAGGTCCAGGAGCGGTTGGACGGGGCGGGAATCCAGACTTTCCAGATCGTCCAGGGCACTCAGCCCCGCGCTGTCTCGCAGTTCCAGGTTGGACTCCCAGATCGGCCCTGCCATCGTCGACCTCGATCCGATTCGGACAAAAGGGCAACTTTACCAGTCTGCCGCTCCAGGTGTCGAGTGAATGGAGCCGGCCTGTTCCTTGCCCTGCCCCCTTGCCCTTGCCTTCGCCCGCGCCCCTGCCCCCGATCGTCGATCCCGACGATCACCAGGAGGCGACGGGTCGCCGTGTCTTGTTCAAAGTCTCGAGAGAGGGAGGGCATGAGCCTCAGGCTTCCCCAGATGCCCGGCCATACAGCGGGGGAGGGCCCTGGGTGGTCGAATCTCGTGCAGCGCACTAGTCGATTCGGCTCTGCTCCGGGAGCGGGGCGGCGGGTTCAGCACCCTAGACGACCGTCCTGGTGCTAGAGGAATTCTTCCAGCCCGCGAACCTGCAGCTCGGCCACGACCTGCTGCACCTCTTCGGCTCGGTCCTTGGGGCAAACCAACACGGCGTCGGCGGTCTCGACCACCACCAGGTCTTCGACGCCGATCAAAGCGACCAGCTTCTCGGGAGACGTGTGGACGACACAGCCGCGGCTGTCCAGTGGAACCAGGAAGGAGTTGGCCACATTACCCGCCTCGTCGGCGGGAAGCAGGTCGGCGACCACGCGCCAGCTGCCCACGTCGCTCCAGCCCAGGTCGACGGGCAGGCAAGCGACCCGCTGAGATTTTTCCATGACCCCATGGTCGATCGAGACATGCTCCAGGTCCCGGAAAGCCGCTCGGGCCACCCGCACGTTGTCGGGCTGCTGCTTGATTCGAGTCAATGCCTCGTACAGCGCGGGCATGGACGCCTCGATTTCCTTCAGAATCCTGGACGTCTTCCAGATGAAGATTCCGCTGTTCCAGTCGTAGCGGTCGTCCGTGAGCATCTCACTGGCCATCTCAGCCTTCGGCTTCTCGACGAACCTGACCACTTCAAAGGCCTCCCGGCCGTTGAACTCTCCCAGGCGGGGACCTCGTTCCAGATATCCGTAGCCGGTCGCCGGATAGGTGGGGCGAATTCCAAAGGTGACCAGCCAACCGTCACGGGCCAAGTTTTCAGCAGCCTCCAGGGCTCGCTGGAACTCGGAAACGTTGCTGATCCGATGATCGGCCGGCAACGCCACCATTACTTCCTCCGGATCGGACAGCGAGATGCGAAGGGCGCCCAGACCGATACAGGCTGCCGTGTTGCGCGGCAGGGGTTCGGCGATGATTTGGGCGTCGGAGAGGCCGGGCGCCTGGGTTTTGACGTCGTCGACGTAGTCTTCCCGGCAGACGACGTACAGGTCAGCCGGCTTCAGAAGCGGCTCCAGACGGGTCATCGTCTCCTGCAGCATGGTCCGCTGGCCCAGAATGTTGAGAAACTGTTTGGGGCGGTTGCGCCGGCTGGCCGGCCAGAAGTGGGTTCCCTGCCCTCCTGCCATGACCACGGCTTTCATCGGCTCACCTCACCCGTTCCGCTGCCGGCCGTCTCTACGGGAATCTCTGAAAACAAGCGCTGCGCCAGTGCTCGGATCTCGTCCACGCGAACCCCTTTCCAAGTCGTCAATAGCTCCGCCTCGAAGTCCGGCTTCTCGCCCGCCAGCAGGCTCTGAGCCAGGTCGACCAGCCGCCTTGGACTGTCCTGCTGCCGGGAATAGAAGCCTGTAATCGCCCGGACCACGCCGTTGAGGAAATCCTGTTCCTTGATGGGAGCAGAGGGCAGGTCCCGCAATGCCCGCCGCAGGGTCTGGGAAGCGTCCGCCGTGTCGCCCGCGGCCAGCGCCGCCAGCACCAGCCCGCCGTCGATGTAGGCTCGATGCCACAAGCGGAGCTGCCTGGCGCCCGGCGAGGACTGGCTGGCCGGGACATTGCCGGCCCACTGATTCAGAAGCTCCTCCAGGAGCGCCAGCAGCCAGTCGTCACGCGCACCGAGCACCGGCCCGGGCACTCCCAGCAGCACGCTCTTCTCCAGAATCGCTTCCGCCAGCAAACGCTGTTCGAGCGCTTCCTTCTCCGACCGCTCTTTGACCAGCAGCCTGGAGTCGCTGAGCAGACTGATCAGCGGGGTCAGAAAAGCGGTTCCCTCCACGTCACCGAGAATCACCAATACCGGATGAAACCCACCGAACTGCCGTTCGGCCCAGTCCCTGACCGAGTCGGCGTTCAGACCCGCCAGACTCGCCTCAGTCCCCCGGTCCGCCGAAGCGTAGGGATGATCATCACCGAACAGCTGCCGGCGGATCAACAGCTCGCCCTCCACCTCGGGTTCCAGCGGTTGGGTGTCGAACTGGCTCGACAGCCGCTGTTGCTCCCTCTCGATCGCCTCTGCCTCCAGCTCCCGGTCCCGCAGCCAGCGAACCACCCGGTCCAGGAGCAGCGCCGTGTGTGCCGACAGGCAGGAAAACCGATACCCCATGAAGTCTTCCCGGTTGACAAAGGCCACCCGGCAACCCATGCTCTCGATCTCCCGCCAGAATTCTCCGCCCGGCCCGCCCGCGGCACTGGCCGCGAGCGAGCGAAGCGTCAGCTCCGTCAGGCCCCTCTGAGCAGGACCCTCGTCGATCCGTCCCCCCGGGAGGAACAACCCCACGTGGGACAGCGGAATGCGGTGTGACTCGGCCAGATAGACTTCAGGGCCGCGCAGCACCGAAGTCCGTTTCAACCGGCTGTCCGCCAGACGGGGCTTGAAAGGGGCGAGCTTCAGCGGCGCCACTTCTTTGGTTGCCCGAAATGCATACAACTGTTGCGCCAGCTCCTCGACCTGGGGGGGGATGAGAAGCGCCAGGGTGGCGGCCAGCGATTCGGCCGTGAAGCTCCTCTCCTCGAAGTTCAGCGGCAAGACCTCGATCAAAGCGAGGTTGGACACAGTCAGGTAGCGGTTGAGAACCCGCTGCACGGCCTGCGGCGTGACGGCGGTCAGCGCCGCGGGCAGGGAATCGATCTCCAATGAACCACCCATCAGCTCTCGCCTGGCCCTCAGAACTGCACGATTCTCCAGCTTTTCCAGCTCCAGCAGATAATCGGTGTGGATGAGCGCTTTGGCCCGGTTCAGTTCGTGCTGGTCGAGGAGCCGCGTTCGGAGGCTTTCCAGCAGCGCGAGAAACCCGACTTCAGCCGCCTCCAGCTTGTCCGGCCGGGCGGTCAGCGTGACCTGCCAGAGCGTTCCGCCGGCCGCCTCCAGCCGGCTGGAGGCGAGATCGACTGCCAGGCCCCTCCGAATCAGCAGGCGTTCCGCCAGACTGTCCAGACCGTCTGTCAGAACAGTCGTCAGAACCCTCGAGGCCGGCTCGTCGGGATGCCCGAATCGAGGAACGCGGAAGCCCAGCAATACGACGGGCTGCCGCAGCTCGGCACGCTGCTGAGAGTACAGGAATGCCTCCCCGATCGAGGGGGAGCGCGGCTTCCAGCGCAGCGGCTTGCCGGAGTCGCGCAACGACCCGTACAGCTCCACCACTCGCCGCAAGAGCTCTTCACGCAGAACCGATCCCGAGACCGACAGAATCACGTTGGATGGGCGGAAGCGGCGGCTGTAGAGCTCTCCACCCGCTGGGGTGCCTTTGCTCTCGGGGACGGGATACAGCAACTCGGCCTGCTGGCGGCGCCTGGCGCCCCAGGAGCCGTCCGATCGCCCCGGGTCAGTTTCGCGCAGCGAGACGTCCTTGAGCGCTTTGGCCTGGGTCAGAAGGTCCCGATGAATCTCCAGTGCGACCAGTACGTTCTCAGCGGGAACCAGGGTGGAAAAGGCGATCCCGGCCGGATCAGCGCGCAGCTCGTAGCTCCCGCCCGCTTTCGCCGTACGGCCCGGGGCATCAGCAGCCCGGGCCGCCTGCCGAGACACCTTCCACAATCGAGAGCGCGCCGGGCTGGCCAGGGAGGAGTCGTCGGCCACGTAGCTGACCACCGCCGCCAAAGGCAGTCCGGCTCGCTCCTCCACGAGAACCGTGAGCCCGTTGCGCAGCACGGCCCGCGCCGTCGTTTCGGTGTCCTCTTTCTCCTGGAGGAAGCGGTAATGTTGGGGCAGAGCGCGGCGAGATCGGCGCTGGGCTGGAAGCGAACCGGCCACAGTCGCCACCATGAGAAGGCACGCCAACGGCTTCCCCCATTGCATGCGTTCATCCTAGCAATGGGACCCCTCAAAAGCAATTTGACGGGTGGCCGGATCGGCTGCCGACTCGCCGTCCGGGAGAGGGCGGTCGAACGCCCTGAGGCAGCCCTCCGGATGAGTCGGGGAAAGCTCAACAAACCTCCAGATGCCGGCGTGAAGAATGCACCACGGAGGACACAGAGAACACAGGGGAGAAGAAAGAGGATCCGAACCGGACGATTCGTCGAGGTCGGGCCGATCCAGGAGATCTGACGGAATCCTCGGGTTGCCGATCAGGTTCGATGCTCCCGTTCTCAAACCGTGGCGTCCGCGGCACCGTCCTCCGGATTCCTCCCTGCTCTGTGTGTCCCCGTGGTGAACACATCCGGGACGGACAGCACGCCCGTCCCCAAACCGACCAAGCCCCAGCCCCTACGCCCTACGCCCACCGCAGTCCCCCCTGCCGGGCTGCCCCGATAAGACTCGAAAAAACTCCCGAGACCAAGCCAGCCCAGCCACGCCCTCCGGACCTACGCCCTACGCCTACGCCCTACGCCCACCCCAATCCCCCAATGCTTTGTTCCAGGGGCGCGAATCATGTATCTTAGAAGGGCCGATCGAAGGCTCAGAGCAACGGTCATGAACACCAAAGCCGCTGACGAGATTCAGTTGATCGAGGGCCTGAAGAAGCTCGACGCCCGAGCCATCGACGACTTCGTGCACCAGTTCTCACGACCCCTCTTCGGTGTGATCCTCAACTACACGAAGGACCCCTCCGACGCCGAGGAAATCCTGCAGGAGACACTGCTCAAGATCATCCGGAAAATCGACACATTTCGGCAGGAGAGCCACATCTGGCCTTGGATCAAGCGGATCGCCATCAACAACTGCATCATGTGGCTGCGCAAGAACCGCCATACCCGGGAAAGGGAAGTCCAAATCGAAGACGGCCTGCCTCAGTTCAACCGGGACGGCCAGCACCACACGCTGGTGATGGACTGGCCCGTGGACCCCGAGGAGGTGATGCTCAATTCCGAACTCTCGGCTCAGCTCTACGAAGCCGTCCAGTCGCTGCCCTATGAGTATCGCGTCCCGCTGGTGCTGCGGGACATCGAGGGGTATCCCATCAAGAACATCGCTTCCATGCTGGGGCTCAAGGAAGCGACGACCAAGACCCGGATTCATCGGGCCCGGCTGTTCGTCCGCGAAAAGCTTTCCAACTACTTCGAGGGCAAGCCATGAAGAAATACTCGACCTGCCAGGATTGCGTCGACCTGCTCTACGATTACCTGGATTCGGCCCTGGATCCCGAGACCATGAAGACTCTGGACGAGCACTTCGCCGCCTGCCCCCCCTGCGTCAATTTCCTCAAGACCTACCGATCGTTCCAGCTCATGGGGAAGACGATGCGCGACCAGCCCGTCCAGATCCCCATGGAACTCGAGAACCGCCTCAAGAGCTTCCTCCGGGATCAACTCAAGTGAGCCACTGACGCCCACCGAATCACCCGCCCTCTCACCCTCTCTCTACTGCATCCGACGACACGATCGACAAACGCTTTCTTGGGGGGCTTAGTGCGCAAATCGAAGGCTCAGGGCTTAGGGCCTGGGGCCTGGAGAGACCATCGCCAGGCGTCCAGCCGGTGATGACCTGGAAAGGCTCCAGGCGCGGGGGGTGG